>NZ_JBWKPZ010000019.1:0-105354 GCF_059418505.1 Citrobacter sp. GW821-FHT07H02
CATTGGTGCACCTGTGTTGTTCTGAGGTGAGCATATCACCTCTGTTCAGGTGGCCAAATTCAGTAAACCACTTCAAGTCTAGTAAGAGGTCTACCGGTATAACTATCTATGCGCCGTAATAGTTCTGGGATTCGCTTCAACTGAAGAGCAGGTCGATGCTGCCTGTTACTTGAAGCAACAGCGCCAACCATCTCCTGCGCGGGGTTATAGTCCAGTAAACCACTCTGTACGGCATAGCGCATAATTGCCGTGGTTCGCTGTTGTAATCGTGAAGCAACCTCAAGCCGTCCTGACAGTTCTACCGCTTTGATTGGGGCCAGCAGGTCTCTAGTTTTAAGATCAGCGATATTCCGCTTACCTATGGCAGGGAAGAGATTGTCCTCCAGGCTTTTAAGCACTCGTCGACTATGTTCTTCCGACCACTTTTTATTTGTGGCATGCCACTCAATAGCAAGCTGCTCAAAAGTACGTGCTTCCTCCTGCTCAATCTTATCATTTTTCTTTTTATCTCCCGGATCGATGCCGTTTGCTAAAAGCTTACGAGCGTCATCGCGACGAGCTCTGGCATCTGCAAGAGATACGTCAGGGTAAACACCCAGAGCCAGCATCTTTTGCTTTCCGCCAAATCGATACTGCAGACGCCAGTACTTAGAGCCATTTGGATGAACAAGAAGGTGCATACCGTTGCCATCGGTCAGCTTATATTGCTTATCCGTTGGCTTGGCTGTTCTGACTTTGATATCTGTTAGAGCCATGCTTATCCCCTCCCTGTTGGTACAAGCATTATCGAACCGGAAATACCATCATCTGTACCAACATCTGTTGGTAGATGCACGTTGAAGTCGGTTGACCTTGAGAGAGTTAATATAGCGGGAATGATGGCTAAATACTGGATTTCAGACACAAAAAAAGACGTCCGTTGACGTCTATTGATGTTCCGATGGTGCCGAAGGCCGGACTCGAACCGGCACGTATTTCTACGGTTGATTTTGAATCAACTGCGTCTACCGATTTCGCCACTTCGGCACTGAAGAGGTATGCGGAAAACGTTGTGGATTATACCTGTCACGCGCCACCATGCAAGCGGCAGCGTGTGCCTCACTCGTTAAGTGTCGAAATTTTCAGCATTACGCAGTTTAAAAGCAGTATTCATCACATTTCTCCCCCTCCTCTCGCGACTTAACCCCCCCTTCTTTGAAGCGTCCCATTCCCCCATGCTCTACACTTCCAGTTCAACACCCACCGAGGGAAACACGATGTCCATTATAAAAAGCTATGCCGCAAAAGAGGCGGGCAGCGAACTCGAACTTTACGAATATGATGCCGGTGAACTCAGGCCGGAAGATGTCGAGGTGCAGGTCGACTACTGCGGTATCTGCCATTCCGATCTTTCCATGATCGACAACGAATGGGGATTCTCTCAGTATCCGCTGGTTGCCGGGCATGAAGTGATTGGTCGCGTGGCGGCGCTCGGCAGCGCAGCGCAGGAAAAAGGGTTGAAGGTCGGACAGCGCGTGGGCGTTGGCTGGACGGCGCGCAGCTGTGGGCATTGCGATGCATGTATCAGCGGTAATCAGATTAACTGCCTGGAAGGAGCCGTAGCCACCATTCTCAACCGTGGCGGTTTTGCCGAGAAACTGCGGGCAGACTGGCAGTGGGTGATCCCGCTTCCGGAGAGCATCGATATTGAGTCGGCAGGTCCTCTGTTATGCGGCGGTATTACGGTCTTTAAACCTCTGCTGATACACCACATCACCGCGACCAGTCGCGTGGGGGTGATCGGCATCGGCGGTCTTGGGCACATCGCCATTAAGCTACTGCACGCGATGGGCTGTGAAGTGACCGCATTTAGCTCGAATCCGTCAAAACAGCAGGAAGTGCTGGCGATGGGAGCTGATAAAGTCGTGAACAGTCGCGATCCAGACGCGTTAAATGCGCTGGCAGGTCAGTTTGATCTCATTATCAACACCGTTAATGTCGATCTCGACTGGCAGCCCTACTTTGAAGCTCTGGCCTACGGCGGCCATTTTCACACCGTCGGCGCAGTGATGAAGCCGCTGCCGGTTCCGGCGTTTACATTGATTGCTGGCGATCGCAGCATCTCCGGTTCAGCAACCGGTACGCCCTATGAACTGCGCAAGCTGATGAAGTTTGCCGGGCGCAGCAAGGTCTCGCCGACGACAGAGTTGTTCCCAATGTCGCAAATCAACGACGCCATCCAGCACGTTCGCGACGGCAAAGCGCGCTACCGCGTGGTGCTGAAAGCCGACTTCTGATCCCCTCTTCCGGGTGGCGTTTGCCGCCCGTTTATCCCTGCCTCTTCGGAATCCGCTTCGCAAAGTCAGGAATTTCGCGATGTGGAACGCCCGGCGGTTGCCTATACTCCAGGCAGGATAAATGGAGGAAATCTCATGAGCGCACCCTTGTTAATTGCCCGCACGCCAGAAACCGAGCTGTTCTTACTGCCAGGCATGGCAAACCGTCACGGGCTGATTACCGGCGCGACGGGGACGGGTAAAACGGTCACCTTGCAAAAGCTGGCCGAGTCGTTGTCGGAAATCGGCGTTCCGGTGTTTATGGCGGATGTGAAAGGCGATCTGACGGGCGTGGCTGAAGAGGGCGTAGCCTCGGAAAAACTGCTTACCCGGCTAAAAAACATCGGTATCACCGACTGGCAGCCCCACGCCAATCCGGTGGTGGTGTGGGATATTTTCGGCGAAAAAGGCCATCCGGTGCGGGCGACCATCTCCGATCTCGGGCCGCTACTGCTCGCGCGCCTGCTAAATCTGAACGAGGTCCAGTCCGGCGTCCTTGATATTATCTTTCGTATCGCCGATGACCAGGGGCTGTTGCTACTGGATTTCAAAGACCTGCGAGCCATTACCCAATACATTGGCGATAACGCCAAATCCTTCCAGAATCAGTACGGCAATATCAGTAGTGCATCGGTGGGGGCGATACAGCGTGGCCTGCTGACCCTCGAGCAACAGGGCGCGACCCACTTTTTTGGCGAGCCCATGCTGGAGATCACCGACTGGATGCGCGTCGACGCAAACGGCAAAGGGATTATCAATATCCTCAGCGCAGAAAAACTTTACCAGATGCCAAAACTGTATGCCGCCAGTCTGCTCTGGATGCTCTCCGAACTTTACGAGCAACTGCCGGAAGCGGGCGATCTGGAGAAGCCGAAGCTGGTTTTCTTCTTCGACGAGGCGCATCTGTTGTTCAACGACGCGCCACAGGTGTTGTTGGATAAAATCGAGCAGGTTATTCGCCTGATCCGTTCAAAAGGCGTTGGCGTCTGGTTCGTCTCACAGAACCCGTCCGACATACCCGACAACGTGCTCGGGCAGTTGGGTAATCGCGTGCAGCATGCCTTGCGCGCCTTCACACCGAAAGATCAGAAAGCGGTGAAAACCGCAGCGCAGACGATGCGGGCAAATCCGGCATTTGATACCGAAAAAGCCATTCAGGAGCTGGGTACTGGCGAAGCGCTAATCTCGTTTCTTGATGCTAAAGGCAGTCCGTCGGTGGTGGAACGCGCAATGGTCATTGCGCCCTGCTCGCGGATGGGGCCACTCACCGACGACGAACGTAACGGGTTACTCAATCACTCTGCACTGTACGGCAAGTATGAGGAAGAGGTGGATAGCGAATCCGCTTACGAGAGGCTGCAAAAGGGTGTGCAGGCTAGCACAGAACAGCAGAACAACCCGATGGTGAAAGGCAAAGAGGTTGCGGTTGACGAGGGTATTCTCGGCGGGCTGAAGGACATTTTGTTTGGCAGTACCGGGCCACGCGGCGGTAAACGTGATGGTGTCGTACAGAGTGTTGCCAAAAGCGCAGCCCGTCAGGTCACCAATCAAATTATACGCGGGATGTTGGGCAGCTTACTGGGCGGGAGAAAACGCTAAGGTGAGACATGCACCCTCCCGTAACACGGGAGGGTAGCAGGATTACGATCTCCGCAGCATCAACCAGAGGCTAATCAGGAAGAACGAGGCGCTCGGCAACAGCGCGCCAATAATCGGCGGAATGCCATAAACCAGCGTCAGTGGACCAAAGATCTGGTCAAGCACGTAGAAGACAAAACCAAAGCTGATACCGGTGACAACACGCGCCCCCATCGGAACGCTACGCAGCGGGCCGAAAATGAACGACAGCGCCATCAGCATCATGACGGCCACAGAGAGCGGCTGGAACACTTTACTCCACATATTGAGCTGGTAGCGTCCGGCGTCCTGACCACTCGACTTCAGATACTTCACGTAGCTGTGCAGGCCGCTGATGGAGAGCGCATCTGGATCTAACGCGACCACACCGAGTTTGTCCGGCGTCAGGTTGGTTTTCCAGGTACCGCTCACCGTCTGCGAACCGGTGATTTGCTTCGGATTGGTTAGGTTGGACTCATCGACCTGCGACAGACGCCATACTTTGTGCTCAGCATCGAATTTCGCAGAAGCGGCGTAACGCACCGACTGCAAACGGCGCTGCTCGTTGAAACCGTAGATACTGATCCCGCCCAGCTCCGTATCGCCTTTAACCCGTTCGATATACACAAAGTTATTGCCGTCTTTTGCCCACAACCCTTGCTGGGTAGAGAGCAACGAGCCGCCATACATTTGCTGAGCACGGTAGTTACGCGCCATCTGCTCGCCCTGCGGCGCAACCCACTCGCCAATTGCCATCGTCAACAGCACCAGTGGAATGGCCGTTTTCATGACCGACAGCGCCACCTGCATGCGGGTGAAACCAGAAGCCTGCATCACCACCAGTTCGCTGCGCTGCGCCAGCATCCCCAGCCCCAGCAACGCGCCTAACAGCGCCGCCATCGGAAAGAAGATCTGCACATCTTTTGGCGCGCTGAGCAGGGTATACATCCCAGCGCCCAACGCATCGTAGCTCCCCTGCCCGGCTTTTTTCAGCTGGTCGACGAACTTAATAATGCCGGAGAGCGACACCAGCATGAACAGCGTCATCATGATGGTGGTAAAAATGGTTTTACCGATATAGCGGTCAAGTACACCAAATGGCTGCATTACACCGCTCCTCTACGCAGAAAACGGGCACGCAGACGGCGTACCGGCACCGTATCCCACAAGTTCAGGCCAATCGCCAACGCCAGATACGCCAGGTTCACCGCCCACATCCAGAGCGCCGGGTCCAGTTTGCCTTTACCACCATTGGATTTCAGGGAGGTCTGCACAAGGAAGAACAGCAGATACAGCAACATCGCCGGGAGCATTGACAGGATGCGCCCCTGACGTGGGTTCACCACGCTCAGTGGTACGACCATCAGCGCCATCATAAATACGGTAAACACCAGCGTCAGGCGCCAGTGTAGTTCCGCCCGGGCACGATCGGTTTTGGCCGACAACAGCGAGCGCATATCCATCTGCTCGGAATCATTGGGATCCAGCGCAACCGCCTGATGCCCAATAATCGCCTGATAGTTCTGGAAATCGGTAATGCGGAAATCACGTAACAACGCGGTCCCTTCGAAGCGTGTCCCTTGATTCAGGGTGACCACCTGAGAGCCGTCGCGAAGCTGCGTCAAATGCCCGGAATCAGCCACCACCACGGAAGGACGGGCGTTGCCTTTCGGGCGGATTTGCGCGAGAAACACGTCTTTGAAGTCGCTGCCATCGACACTTTCGATAAACAGGACCGAGCTGCCATTGGTTGCCTGCTGGAATTGCCCCTGCGCAAGCGCAGCCATACCGGGGTTGGCTTTCGCCTCCGCCAGCACTTCATCCTGATGTTTAGATGATAAAGGTCCCGCCCACATGACGTTGACCGCAGCGACAATACCAGTAAACAACGCCAGTACCATGGCGGCTTTTACCAGGACGGCTTTGCTCAACCCGCAGGCGTGCATGACCGTAATTTCACTTTCAGTATACAGTTTGCCCAGCGTCATCAGCAGCCCAAGGAACAGGCTGAGAGGCAGAATGAGCTGCGCCATTTCAGGCACGCCCAGCCCCAGCAGAGAGAGCACCAGATTTGCCGGAATATCACCGTCAACCGCCGCACCGAGGATCCTCACTAACTTTTGACAAAAGAAGATCAAAAGCAAGATGAAAAGGATCGCAAGTTGGCTTTTGAGCGTCTCCCGTACCAGATATCTTATGATTATCACTTTAAATACGCCCGTAAAAACTCGTCTTTTGCAGGATTTTAGCTTGTTTCATGGCTTAAACGTCATTTATTCTCTTGAGTCGTCGAAATCGTCGCTAAGACTATTATACTCAACGGATTCACCTCTCAGAAAATTGTTCTGACGTGCCAATACCGTAATAACGTTAAGATTAACACGAAGTCACCGCAACAGCGGACATGAGTTACGAAAGCTTGCAATTCTATCCGTAGCCACCGCCGTTGTCTTTAAGAATCAGGAGTGTAGTGCATGGAGTTCAGTGTAAAAAGCGGTAGCCCGGAGAAACAGCGGAGTGCCTGCATCGTCGTGGGCGTCTTTGAACCGCGTCGCCTCTCTCCGATTGCAGAACAGCTCGATAAGATCAGCGACGGGTACATTAGCGCACTGCTGCGCCGTGGCGAACTGGAGGGAAAACCGGGGCAGACGCTATTGTTGCACCATGTGCCGAACGTTTTGTCCGAGCGAATTCTCCTTATTGGTTGTGGCAAAGAGCGCGAACTTGATGAGCGTCAGTACAAGCAGGTCATTCAGAAAACCATTAATACACTGAATGATACTGGCTCAATGGAAGCCGTTTGCTTCCTGACCGAACTGCACGTCAAAGGCCGTAATAACTACTGGAAAGTGCGCCAGGCGGTCGAGACAGCCAAAGAGACGCTGTACAGTTTTGATCAACTGAAAACCAACAAAAGCGAACCGCGTCGTCCGCTGCGTAAAATGGTCTTCAACGTGCCAACCCGCCGTGAGCTAACCAGCGGCGAACGCGCGATCCAGCACGGTCTGGCGATTGCCGCCGGTATCAAGGCAGCAAAAGATCTTGGCAATATGCCGCCAAACATCTGCAACGCCGGTTATCTGGCTTCGCAGGCGCGTCAGCTGGCAGATTCCTACAGCAAAAACGTCATTACCCGCGTCATCGGCGAACAGCAGATGAAAGAGCTGGGCATGCACTCCTACCTTGCGGTGGGCAACGGTTCGCAAAACGAATCGCTGATGTCGGTTATCGAATACAAAGGCAATCCGTCCGAAGACGTACGCCCGATCGTACTGGTTGGTAAAGGGCTGACCTTTGACTCCGGTGGTATCTCCATCAAGCCTGCCGAAGGTATGGACGAGATGAAGTACGACATGTGCGGCGCGGCGGCAGTGTACGGCGTGATGCGCATGGTGGCGGAACTGCAGTTGCCGATTAACGTCATCGGTGTGCTGGCGGGCTGTGAAAACATGCCGGGCGGGCGAGCTTATCGTCCGGGCGACGTGTTGACCACCATGTCCGGTCAGACCGTTGAAGTGCTGAACACCGATGCCGAAGGCCGTCTGGTGCTGTGCGACGTATTAACCTACGTTGAGCGTTTTGAGCCAGAAGCGGTGATTGACGTGGCGACCCTGACCGGGGCTTGCGTGATTGCGCTGGGCCATCACATCACCGGTTTGATGTCGAACCATAATCCGCTGGCGCACGAGCTCATTAGCGCGTCCGAGCAAGCGGGTGACCGCGCATGGCGTCTGCCGCTGGGCGATGAGTTCCAGGAGCAACTGGAGTCTAACTTTGCGGATATGGCCAACATCGGCGGGCGTCCTGGCGGGGCAATCACCGCAGGCTGCTTCCTGTCGCGCTTTACCCGTAAATACAACTGGGCGCACCTGGATATCGCCGGTACCGCATGGCGTTCCGGCAAAGCGAAAGGTGCAACCGGTCGTCCGGTCGCGTTGCTGTCGCAGTTCCTGCTGAACCGCGCCGGGTTTAACGGCGAAGAGTGATGTTAAATGCCGGGTGGCGGCTTCGCCTTACCCGGCCTACAACGTGACGATACCGTAGGCCCGGTAAGCGCAGCGCCACCGGGCAATACGTTTAAATCCACAACAAGAAACCCCATATATGAAGAATGCAACGTTCTACATTCTGGACAACGACACCACCGTCGATGGCTTAAGCGCTGTCGAACAACTGGTGTGCGACGTTGCCGCAGAACGTTGGCGCAGTGGCAAGCGCGTGCTGATTGCCTGTGAAGATGAGCAGCAGGCCATTCGTCTGGATGAAGCGCTGTGGGCAAGACCGGCTGACCGTTTTGTTCCACATAATCTGGCGGGTGAAGGCCCAAGAGGCGGCGCGCCGGTTGAAATTGCCTGGCCGCAAAAACGCAACAGCAGCCCGCGGGATATCTTGATCAGCCTGCGAACAAACTTTGCAGATTTTGCCACCGCTTTCACAGAAGTGATAGACTTCGTTCCTTACGAAGATTCTCTGAAACAACTGGCGCGTGAACGCTACAAAGCCTACCGCGTGGCTGGTTTTAACCTGAATACGGCAACCTGGAAATAATGGAAAAGACATACAACCCACAAGATATCGAACAGCCGCTTTACGAGCACTGGGAACAGCAGGGCTACTTCAAGCCAAACGGTGATGAAAGTAAAGAATCCTTCTGCATCATGATCCCGCCGCCGAACGTCACCGGCAGTTTGCATATGGGTCACGCCTTCCAGCAAACCATCATGGATACCATGATCCGCTACCAGCGCATGCAGGGTAAAAACACCCTCTGGCAGGCGGGGACCGACCATGCCGGTATCGCCACCCAGATGGTGGTTGAGCGCAAGATTGCCGCTGAAGAAGGTAAAACCCGTCACGATTACGGACGCGACGCGTTCATCGACAAAATCTGGCAGTGGAAAGCGGAATCCGGCGGCACCATTACCCGTCAGATGCGCCGTCTCGGTAACTCCGTGGACTGGGAGCGCGAGCGCTTCACCATGGACGAAGGTCTTTCCAATGCCGTGAAAGAAGTCTTCGTACGCCTCTACAAAGAAGACCTGATTTACCGTGGTAAACGCCTGGTCAACTGGGACCCGAAACTGCGCACCGCCATCTCTGACCTGGAAGTGGAAAACCGCGAGTCTAAAGGCTCGATGTGGCACATCCGCTATCCGCTGGCCGACGGCGCGAAAACCGCAGACGGTAAAGATTACCTGGTTGTCGCTACCACGCGTCCGGAAACCCTGCTGGGCGATACCGGCGTGGCCGTAAACCCGGAAGATCCGCGTTATAAAGATCTGATTGGCAAATTCGTGGTGCTGCCGCTGGTAAACCGCTGCATTCCGATTGTGGGCGATGACCACGCCGATATGGAAAAAGGCACCGGCTGCGTGAAAATCACCCCGGCGCACGACTTTAACGACTATGAAGTCGGTAAACGTCACGCCCTGCCAATGATCAACATCCTGACGTTTGACGGTGACATCCGTGAAAGCGCCCAGGTCTTTGATACCAAAGGTGAAGAATCTGACGTCTACGCCAGCGACATCCCGGCGGAGTTCCAGAATCTGGAGCGCTTTGCCGCCCGTAAAGCGGTGGTGGCTGCCGTTGACGCGCTCGGCCTGCTGGAAGAGATTAAACCGCACGACCTGACCGTTCCTTACGGCGACCGTGGCGGCGTGGTTATCGAACCGATGCTGACCGACCAGTGGTACGTGCGTGCTGACGTGCTGGCGAAACCGGCGGTTGAAGCGGTTGAGAACGGCGACATTCAGTTCGTGCCGAAGCAGTACGAAAACATGTATTTCTCCTGGATGCGTGATATTCAGGACTGGTGTATCTCCCGTCAGCTGTGGTGGGGTCACCGTATCCCTGCATGGTACGACAACGAAGGCAACGTCTACGTGGGTCGCACCGAAGACGAAGTGCGGAAGGAAAACAACCTGAGTGCCGACATTGCGCTTCGTCAGGACGAAGACGTTCTCGATACCTGGTTCTCCTCCGCGCTGTGGACCTTCTCCACTCTCGGCTGGCCGGAAAACACCGACGCCTTGCGTCAGTTCCACCCATCCAGCGTAATGGTCTCCGGCTTCGACATCATCTTCTTCTGGATTGCCCGCATGATCATGATGACCATGCACTTCATCAAAGATGAAAACGGCAAGCCGCAGGTTCCGTTCCATACCGTCTACATGACCGGTCTGATTCGTGACGACGAAGGCCAGAAGATGTCCAAATCCAAGGGCAACGTTATTGACCCGCTGGATATGGTCGACGGCATTTCCCTGGCAGACCTGCTGGAGAAACGTACCGGCAACATGATGCAGCCGCAGCTGGCGGAGAAAATCCGTAAGCGCACCGAGAAGCAGTTCCCGGACGGCATCGAGCCACACGGCACCGACGCCCTGCGCTTCACCCTGGCCGCACTTGCCTCTACCGGTCGCGATATCAACTGGGATATGAAGCGCCTGGAGGGTTACCGTAACTTCTGTAACAAACTGTGGAACGCCAGCCGCTTTGTGCTGATGAACACCGAAGAGCAGGATTGCGGCTTCAACGGCGGCGAAATGACCCTGTCGCTGGCAGATCGCTGGATCCTGGCGGAATTCAACCAGACCATCAAAGCCTACCGCGAAGCGCTGGATAACTACCGCTTCGATATCGCTGCAGGCATCCTGTACGAGTTCACCTGGAACCAGTTCTGCGACTGGTATCTGGAGTTGACCAAGCCGGTGATGAACGGGGGTTCTGAGTCTGAACTGCGCGGCACTCGCCATACTCTGGTGACCGTGCTGGAAGGTCTGCTGCGCCTCGCGCACCCGATCATCCCGTTCATCACGGAAACCATCTGGCAGCGCGTGAAAGTGATTTGCGGCATCACCGCCGACACCATCATGCTGCAGCCGTTCCCACAGTACGATGCGTCTCAGGTTGATGAAGCGGCGGCGTCTGACACCGAGTGGCTGAAACAGGCGATCATTGCGGTACGTAACATCCGTGCGGAAATGAACATCGCCCCGGGCAAACCGCTGGAACTTCTGCTGCGCGGTTGCAGCCAGGACGCGGAGCGTCGTGTGAACGACAACCGTGGCTTCCTGCTGAACCTGGCGCGTCTGGAGAGCATCACCGTGCTGCCAACCGATGACAAAGGTCCGGTATCCGTGACCAAAATCATCGACGGCGCTGAGCTGCTGATCCCGATGGCTGGCCTCATCAACAAAGAAGATGAGCTGGCGCGTCTGGCGAAAGAAGTGGCGAAAATCGAAGGCGAAATCAGCCGCATCGAAAACAAACTGTCTAACGAAGGCTTTGTGGCGCGCGCACCGGAAGCGGTGATCGCCAAAGAGCGTGAGAAGCTGGACGGTTACGCGGAAGCGAAAGCGAAACTGGTTGAGCAGCAGGCGGTTATCGCCGCGCTGTAATCAAATGCCGGGTGGCGATACGCTTACCCGGACTACAGTCCGTTGCAATATCCATGTATTGTGCGCTTTATCAGGCGCACAATACATTCGTTCCTGAATTATCCTCTCTTGCACTCCCCTGCCCTGCGGTGTTATTAACTGCGTATATCTGTCACTATTTATTTCGAGTTTCGCTATGAGTGTTATATCTCCGGTCGCGGCGACCCTGCGCCTGATCACCGCTGACGATAATCCCGCGGTGGCCAGCGTCATCCGTCAGGTCTCTGCCGAATACGGCCTGACCGCCGACAAAGGCTATACCGTTGCCGATCCGAATCTGGATGAGCTGTACCAGCTTTACAGCCAGCCTGGCCACGCGTATTGGGTGGTAGAGCAAAATGGTCGCGTGGTGGGCGGCGGCGGTATTGCGCCACTTTCCTGTAGCGAACCGGATATTTGTGAATTGCAGAAGATGTATTTTCTGTCGACGGTACGCGGCCAGGGGCTGGCGAAGAAACTGGCGCTAATGGCGCTCGATCACGCCCGCGAACAGGGCTTCAAACGCTGCTATCTGGAAACCACCGCGTTTCTGCGTGAAGCCATCGGCCTGTATGAACATTTAGGCTTTGAGCACATCAGCGAACCGCTGGGCTGCACCGGACATGTGGATTGCGAAGTGCGGATGCTGAAAGGTCTGTAAGTTTGCCCGACGCAGTACGCCTATCGGGCAGACAATCACATCGGCACACCGCTGTGAAAACGAAACTCATCGTCCGGCGAGGTGATTAACGCCGCCTCCACTTCACCAAAGAAGCGAACGCGCGGCGTGATATCCACTTTCGACACCTGCTGCGCCAGCGCCAGGTAATCCTGATAGTGACGCGCTTCTGAACGCAGCAACGAGAGATAAAACTTCTGCAACGGCTCATCAAGATACGGTGCCAGCGCGGCAAAACGCTCGCAGGAACGCGCCTCGATATACGCCCCGCAAATCAGCTTATCAATCAGCGTCAGCGGCTCGTGGGTACGCACCTCTTTCAGCATCCCTTTGGCATAGCGGCTGGCAGTGATCTTCACATACGGGATCTGGCGCGCGGTCATGGCCTCGCGCACCTGCCAGAAGTGATGCAACTCCTCTTTGATCAGCAGCACCATGCTGTCGATCAACGCCTGCCCCCACGGGTCGTCGGTCTGCGGCATCGCGCTTTTGCCGATCTGCTTATGCAGGGCGACGAAATCAGGCTCCGGCCCTTCACGGAAGGCAAACGCTTCGTAGGGTTGTAGCCAGGCGAGCAACGCATCAGCCCCCTGTTTATCCGCAACATATTTACGCACCAGCAGCATCGCCGTTTGCGCGGCTTTCAGCTCACACACCAGGTGGTCAGTTAACAGCAGCGGGAGATTCGCCGGATCGCGGGCTTTATCGAGCCACGCCTTTGGCGTTGGGCATTGCAGAAAAGAGAGAACCGGAGAGAGTATTTGCGGGTAATCCATTGGTAACCTGTCATTAAGGTACGACAGCAGGCGCTGTCGTACCGTATAGCATCTGGAACTTAGTGGCGCACACCGTCGTCGTCTTCGTCGACGAAATCTTCATCGTCGCCGTCTTCGCCGTTAGGGTCTTCAAAGTACGTTCCCCAGCCGTCGTATTCCACTTCAAACTTCTCTGCCAGATTCATCAATTGTTCAACCTGAGCGTCGATGATCTCAGCGTTCAGCGCGCATTCGCTGAGGATGTCGCAGCAAATGACCGTGTCGCCCTCTTCCACTTCCAGCTCTTCCGGCTCGGTCACTTCATAGCCGAGTTTGAACGCTTCTACTGCAGCTTTCTCCAGCGTTTCGAAGTCATCTGCGGAAAGGTGATGCTCAATGGTGTACAGCGCGTCGGGATCGCTGCCATCCTCGAGTAATTCTTCAATAATCAAGCGCGTCTCTTCACGCTGCTCTTCCAGTAGTTCCGGGTTTGCCATGGCTGATTCCTCATAATGTCCTGCCGATACTCTTATTGTCACATACCGCTGACATTGCCTCCACCTTTCCAGCAAAGATTTGTTAAACAGGGTTGCAAATGAATAATCATCCATATAAATTGAATTTTAATTCAACAAGTGGTCTTAACCATGTGAGGGAACCATGTCTGCGTTTTATCAGAAGCATTTCTTGAAATTGCTTGATTTCACCTCTGCTGAACTTACCACTCTGCTGCAACTCGCCGCGCAGCTGAAAACCGATAAGAAAAACGGTAACGAAACACCAAAACTGACCGGTAAAAATATCGCGCTCATCTTCGAAAAAGACTCGACCCGTACCCGATGCTCTTTCGAAGTTGCCGCATACGATCAAGGCGCCCGCGTGACATACCTCGGCCCCAGCGGCAGCCAGATTGGCCATAAAGAATCTATCAAAGATACCGCGCGCGTGCTGGGCCGCATCTACGACGGCATACAGTATCGCGGCTACGGCCAGGAGATTGTCGAAACGCTGGCGGCGTATGCCGGTGTGCCGGTGTGGAACGGCCTGACCAATGAATTTCACCCGACGCAATTACTGGCTGATCTGCTGACCATGCAGGAGCATCTGCCGGGCAAAGCGTTCAATGAAATGACGCTGGTGTATGCAGGCGATGCGCGTAACAACATGGGCAATTCGATGCTGGAAGCGGCGGCATTAACGGGGCTGAATTTACGTTTGGTTGCGCCAACCTCCTGCTGGCCGGACGCGTCCCTTGTGGCGGAATGCAAGGCGATGGCGCAGAAAAACGGCGGTAATATCACACTGACCGAAGAGATTTCGGCAGGCGTGAAAGGCGCTGACTTTATCTATACCGATGTGTGGGTGTCGATGGGGGAAGCCAAAGAGAAGTGGGCTGAGCGTATCGCGCTGCTACGTGAATATCAGGTGAATAGCGCGATGATGGCGCTAACCGGTAACCCGCAGGTGAAATTCCTCCACTGTCTGCCCGCGTTCCACGATGACCAGACCACCCTCGGTAAGAAAATGGCACAGGAGTATGGTTTGCATGGCGGTATGGAAGTCACCGATGAGGTATTTGAGTCTGCGGCAAGCATTGTCTTTGATCAGGCAGAAAACCGTATGCACACCATCAAAGCGGTAATGGTGGCGACGTTAAGCCAGTAAGTTGCGTTACCGGATGGCGCAGTGTTTAAGGCCGCCATTCGGCATTGCTTTTCCCCCCCGAAAATAGTACGGTCACACGAGGAGAACCCTTCGTGGACGGTAATAAATTATGCCAATAATTCAGTCTGTTGAACGTGCTTTGCAGATCCTCGACTTGTTTAATGAGCAGTCAACGGAACTCAAAATCACCGAAATCAGTAAACAGATGGGATTGAGCAAAAGCACCCTCCATTCTCTTCTCAAAACCCTGCAACTCCACGGCTATATCGATCAGAACCCGGAAAACGGTAAATACTGCCTCGGGATGAAACTGGTCGAACGCGGGCATTTTGTGGTTAGCACGATGGATATTCGTCAGAAGGCGAAAAGTTGGCTGACGGTACTTTCGCAGGAGACCGGGCAAACCACCCATCTGGGTATTCTGGACGGTAACGAAGGTATCTACATCGAGAAAATCGAAGGCAAACAGGCCGCGATTGCCTATTCACGAATTGGCCGCCGACTGCCCGTACATGCCACCGCTATCGGCAAAGTATTACTGGCCTGGCTGGACAACGAAGAACTCGCCGCGTTGCTGGAAGGGTACCCATTCACACGCTTTACACCCTCCACCATCACTGACCGCGCCGCAATGCTGGCGGCGCTGGCGCAAACCCGCCAAAACCTCTACGCAAGTGATAACGAAGAAAACGAACAAGGTGTGCGTTGCATAGCGGTACCGGTATGGAATCATGAATCGCGCGTCATTGCCGCACTCAGCCTTTCCACCCTCACCTCACGCGTAAGCGATAGCGAGCTGGCGACCTATCGCCAGATGTTGATGGACGCCGGGCTGGGGCTATCAAAAACGCTGGGCTATCGCACGCGATAACCCAGCTCGCCGTTATGCTTCAGGCTGATACGAGAACGAAGCAAAATCAGCGTAGCAACCGTCGCCGCTGATATCTTCACAGTGCAGGCCAACAAACGCGCCGGTAAAGAAACCTCTTCCACCGATATAGTCATCAGAGAGTTTCCAGGCTTCAAACGTGAGCGGGATCGTCTGCCAGTGTTGCCCATCGAATGAATAACTGTAGCGATATTCAAGCGTATCAACATCCACGCGCAGCCAAACATTCTCCGCCGCTTCCGGTACCAAAATGGGGTTATCGTAAAGATGCCAGTGCGCTACGTTATGGTCGAGCTGAATAATTTTCAGCGTTCGTCCGCGCTCCTCTTCCCAATCCATAAAACAGTACGTCCAGTTTTTGCTGTTGTAATAACAGGTTAACCCGGCGCTCTGCTGAAAGTGGCGAGGTGAGAAGGCCATCTGCGTCTCAGCACGGAAGCGGAAATGCTGCCAGCGGCGGGCGACAGTCGATTGGGTAAAGGTGGAATTCAACGAGTCATTACCAAACAGACGCAAAAAGCCGGGTCGGGCAGTTAGCGACCCAAGCTGTTCATCAAAGGGAATACGCAGAGTTTGCAGTTCCGGGTCGAGACGCGCGCTGTCGAAATTCGCATGCCACACTCCCGCACTAACGGCAGATTGCTCCCTCATACGCGGCCCCGGCACCGACAACGCGGCATGTTTTCCACCTTCGACATACGGCCAGCTATCGCGCCACTCAATACGCGTAATGCCTGTCTCGCGTCCTAATGGGCAGTATCCTCGCCCCCCGGCCGCCAGACGCGGGATACCCGGCAAATGCAGCGGGCGACTTGTCAGGTAAGCCATATACCACTCGCCGGTGTGCGTCTCCAGCAGCGAACCGTGGCCGCTCTTTTGCAGCGGATTTTCCGGCAGATGCCAGCTAGTCATCATGGTCACGTCCGGGTGCAGCTCATACGGCCCATCAATATTTGTTGAGCGCAACACCACCACAGCATGTTCGTAGCTGGTTCCCCCCTCCGCCACCAGCAGATAGTAATAGCCCTCGCGGCGATAAATATGCGCCCCTTCGGTGTAACCCAACGGCGTGCCAGTAAACAGGGTTTTACGCAGCGGCGAGAGAGTTTGCGTATCGGCGAAGAATTCCTGCATCACGATGGTGTTATGCGGGTTACTGTGGTGGCGCGGCCCCCAAGGGCGATAAATATAATATTTGCGGCCATCCGTATCATGGAACAGTGAAGGGTCAAAGCCCCCGTTACCCATCGGCACGGGTGCACTCCACGGCCCTTCAATTGATGGCGCAGTCACCAGAAAGTTGCGGCCATTTTTCCAAGGCGAATCAACAATTTTGACATCGGTGTACAGCAGCCAGAAGCGCCCGTCGGCATAGCTCAGGCAAGGAGCCCAGATACCACCGGAATCCGGGTTACCTTTCATATCCAGCAGAGTAACGCTGTCCAGCGGCGTACTGACCAGCGACCAGTTTTTCAGATCGCGGGAGTGATAAATACGCACGCCGGGGAACCACTCGAAGGTGGAGGTGGCGATGTAGTAATCCTCCCCCACGCGGCACAGGGAGGGGTCTGGGTTAAAACCGGTCAGGATAGGGTTTTCAATCTGATACATTATTCTCTCCTCAGTTCACCGCAGCGGCGGCATCAGCGGGTTGCGTTTCAGGCTGCGCGGTGCGCTGGCGTTGCAGTTGCTGGCTAATCTCTTCGACGCGCTGGCTGGTCAGTTTGTAGAACGACAGCAGCGTAAACATGCCGACATAGAGCACAACCGGCACTATGCAGAACAGGACTTTTATCATGGTCAGCACGTTATCCGACTGTACCGCGCTTCCCGCAGAGTAGCTGGAGAATGCGAGGAGCCACCCCACCAGTGCCCCACCAATCGCCAGTCCGATTTTCAGGCTGAAGAGATAGGTCGAGAAGACCAGGCCATCAAGACGACGCCCGCTGCGGCTCTCTTCGTAGTCCACCACATCAGACGCCATCAACCATTGCAGCGGCGTGGTGGTATTAAAGACAAACAGGAACAGGATATTAAGCGCAAAGATAAGGGCGATATTGTTGGCCGGGACAAGGAAAATACTCAGGCTAATCAGCGAGTAGATCACGATGATCCACTTAAACGAGGTAACACGATCAAAACGCCCCAACAGGCGTGAGGAACAGAGCGAGCCGAACATGGTTGCGAGGCTGCCATAGAGCAGAAATTGCGTCGCCAGCTCCGGGTGATCCATGACGTATTTCACGAAATAGAGCGTCGCCCCACCGCGTACTACGTTTGAGCCCGTTGCCATCATCTTAAAGGCGCACATAATTCGCCACTGGCTATTACCCATTAATAACTTAAGGTCTTTCTTAACTGAAGCGCTTGGTTGAATATCAAAAGTGTAACGCTCTTTCGTCAGCGAGAAACAGATAAACAGCAGCACGACACCACAAACACCAAGCACGCACATCGCGCCAAAATAACCCGCCTGTTCATTTCCTTTGCCAATGATATTCACCAATGGAAGCGCTATGCCGCTAATGGCTAATGAACCCGCCGCCGCAAGGAAAAAACGCCACGACTGCAATGCATGACGTTCTTTAGGGTCTGCGGTAATCACCCCCGGCATCGCGCAATAAGGCACATTCACGAAGGTATAAACCAGGGTCAGCAAAATATAGGTGACGCTCGCGTAGATAATTTTCCCGTTGGCGGAAAAATCGGGCGTATAGAACGTTAATACACAAACAATACCAAATGGGATCGCCCCCCATAACAGGTAAGGACGGAACTGCCCGTAACGCGTGCGGGTACGATCCACCACCAGGCCCATCAAGGGATCGGTCACGGCATCCAGTACTCGGGACACCAGGAACAGTGTTCCCATAACGCCCGCAGAAAGTCCAAAAACATCGGTATAAAAATAGGCCAGTAAAAACATCGTGGCTTGCCAGACAAAACCACAAGCAGTGTCTCCCAGTCCGTAACCGATTTTATCTTTCATGGTTAAATGCATGTCTACCTCCAGGTCATAAGAGAGGAATACATTCCGAATGGTCGGGACCTACAAAATAAAATGCATAACGCGCACTTTGTAAGGAATACACCCTTTATTCGTATGTTTATTAGATGATTCTTGCAGAGTGCCATTGTAGAAATTTATTTTTAGTATCAGCAATTATCATTTTTGATTTAGTGATTATGTATTTTAACTTCTGTGATAACGGTTCACTTTATTCAACAAAAAGAATTTGTGAGATATTAATTTTATATCAGACGTGATTAACCACCGGATATATTTACCCGGTGGTTAATTAAAAAAATTAATATTATTTAAATACCAAGTGCTTTTTTCCCGGCATTAATAACCTCAATAATTTTATCCGTATCGTAGATGCATCCTTTCCAGGTACCGCCGCTGACCGCCTGCAGCGCGGCCCACAGGCGCGTGTCATCAGGCAGGTAGTCGTGAGCCTTCAGACCTGGATGCAGCTCGCGTGCTGCCAGCACCGCTTCACCTTCCTCCGGCGTCAATTGTGCCTCCGCGCTACCAATGAAGTTCACACTGCCTTTTAGCGACAAGCGATCAACCACGATCTCAATGTGATCACCATCGCGCAATTTACCGATCGGCCCACCCGCCAGCGCTTCCGGCGCAACATGCCCCAGACACGCCCCGGTCGACACACCCGAGAAGCGTGCATCGGTAATCAGCGAAACAGTTTTCCCCCAAGAGATATGTTTCAGTGCCGAAGTCAGCTGGTAGGTCTCCTCCATTCCTGTACCGGAAGGGCCGCCGCCGATAATCACCATAATATCGCCCTGGCGTATCTGCCCCTGCTTGATGGCTTTGATCGCCGCCTCTTCCGAGACAAAGACCCGCGCCTCACCCGTGTGGCGATAAATACCGTCGTCATCCACGACAGAAGGATCAATTGCCGTCGCTTTAATAACCGAACCCTCCGGCGCGATGTTGCCTACCGGGAATGCAACCGTTGAGGTCATCCCTTTGGCCTTCGCCCCTTCCGGCGACAGAATCACCTCATCCGGTTCAACACCGTCCTGCTCGCGCAGGCAGTGGCGGAATCTTTCGCGCCGCTCCGAGTGTTCCCACCAGTCAAGGTTTTCACCAAGCGTCTGCCCAGTCACCGTCATCACATCTTCATGCAGCAGCCCCAGTCGGCGCAAATGCAGCATCACCTCCGGTACGCCCCCCGCAAGGAACGCCCGCACCGTCGGGTGATAATCCGGCCCGTTGGGCAGCACACTCACCAACCGTGGCACCTTGCGATTGATGGTACTCCACTGCGCTACATCCGGCAGGCGACATTTCGCTGCATGAGCGATGGCCGGGATATGCAACAACAGGTTGGTCGAGCCGCCAAAGGCCGCATGCACCACCATCGCATTCTCGATCGCTTTGTCGGTCAGAATGTCGCGCGCAGTAATGCCTTTTTCATCGAGCGCCATCACAGCACGTGCCGACTGGCGGGCGATCTCCAGCCAGACATCCTGGCCCGATGGTGCCAACGCCGAGTGCGGCAGCGCCAGCCCTAATGCCTCCGCGACCACCTGAGACGTCCCCGCCGTACCCAGAAACTGACAGCCGCCGCCGGGCGATGCGCAGGCGCGACAACCCAGCTCGGAGGCCTCTTTCAGGCTGATTTCATCATTCGCGTAGCGCGCGCCGATGGTCTGAATTTTCCCGGCATCTTCGCCAAAGGTTGGCGGCAGCGTCGCTCCGCCCGGTACAAGGATCACCGGCAGATCGTGCATTGATGCCAGCGCAATCATGGTTGCTGGCAGCCCTTTATCGCAGGTGGCGACGCCGATCACCGCCCGTCGCGTCGGTAATGAGCGAATCAGGCGACGAAAGACAATTGCCGCATCATTGCGATAAGGCAGTGAATCGAACATACCGTGGGTGCCCTGCGATCGCCCGTCACACGGGTCGCTGACAAACGCGGCAAACGGGATACCGTTCAGACGCGTAATCTCTTTCGCCGCGGCTGACATTTGCAGGCCAATCTCCCAATGCCCGGTGTGGTAACCCAGCGCGATAGGGCGACCGTCAGAGTGGCGAATGCCGCCCTGTGTGCCAATCAACAGCACTTCTCTGCCGGTGAGTTTATTGGCATCCCAACCCATCCCGGCGTTTTGTGTCATGCCAAAAAGATTGCCACTGGGTGACTCCAGCAGCATTTGCGGCGTCAGCGGCAGCGCGCCCTGTGGCCCCGCTGCGTGCGTTTTTACCGCATAGAACGGTTCATCCTGCGGCGTGAAAATAGCGTTAATACTCATGATTCGCGCGCTCCCGATCAGCAGAGTTCAAGGCGTTTAAGCAGCGCTTTTAGCTGCTCACGACGCCCGTCATCCAGCACGCCAGCAGGCGGCATCGTCCAGGTCGACATCTCACGCCCGCACAGCACCATCGCTTCTTTGATCACATTCACGAACGGTGTATCGAGTTGATAAATTTGCGGTACCTGCACCAACTTCTGATGAATTTTCGCCGCCGTGCCGAGGTCGCCGCCAAGGAAAGCGCGATGCAGGTTTACCGACAAGTGCGGCGCAAAATTCACGCTGGCTGAAATCGCGCCATCGCCGCCCATCAATAAGGTATTAAAGAGATGGTCGTCGTAGCCGCACAGTACGCAGAAGTGGGGATAGTCGGCCTTAACGGTGTTGATCATGCTGCGGATATGGGCGACAGAATCAATAGTGTCTTTAATGCCGACGATATTGTTGCGCGACGCCACCAGGCGCTTGACGATGGCAGGAGTGAGATCCTGCCCGGTCAATGCCGGGAAGTTATAGAGAATGATCGGCAGCGCAATGCTGTCTGCCACCTGCTGGTAGTAGTGGATCACATTCTCTTCCGAGACTTTCCAGTAATACGGGTTAATCACCACCACGCCGTCCGCGCCACAACGTTCTGCATGCTGGCTCAGGGCGATGGTCTCGCGTGCGTTGGTGCCACCGGTACCAATCAGCACAGGCACGCGTTTATTCACATGCTCCGTAACAAACTCAGCGATGGCTTTACGTTCATCAACCGAGAGCTGGGAGAATTCGCCCCCGCTACCCAGGAAGAAAAGGCCATCCACGCCCGCCGTGATGAGGTCGTCAATCAGTACGCTGGTGCGTTGAGGGTCGAATTGCCCTTCAGGCGTAAAGAGCGTCGAAACCGGGGGAATAATGCCTGAGAACTGCACTGCTGGTTGCATGGGAACTCCTTATCAGGGCTTTGTTCTATATTATAGAACAGCGTTCATTAAATTAACTTCACTGTAATCCAGGCGGTGCGTAGAGGTAAATCAGAGGAATGGGGTGTCTGTGCGTTTTTTAGACTTGATCACAAAATGGGAAGCAACGGGATGTAACGGGGGAAGGTATGGTCTGGGATCCTCACCCTATCCCCAATGGGGAGAGGGTGAGTGGAAAAGCTTACTCAGATGCCTCTACTGCACCAGCATCTTCACGACAGCCTTACGCACTGTCGCTGGTGCGCCCACCGCGCACAGCGGCTTATGCACTTCGCCTGGATAAAACACCACGAAATCGCCTTCGCTCAGCACGACGGTTTTTTCCTCAATGCCTTCAGGCAAAAACGCAATGTCTTTGTCCGCCAGCCAGTCCGTCTCCGGCACACCCGCAGGTTGTGTACTGAATGTCATCCCTTCCTGACCTTTTAAGACAATCTGAATATCGAGGTAGCGGGCGTGGAATTCGGCACGGCGCTTCTCAAACGGTTCCGTCATATCTTCTGAGATCAGATAGAACAGGCGGTTACCGTCGATATCATGCTTACCCTTTTCGGTCGCATCCGTCACGTTTGCTTTGATATATTCAATAGCCTGGCGCAGCTCTTCCGGCAGCCAGGATTGCAGATTGTGGATATTGCCTGTGATCATCCTACACCCCTTAATTAAAACATCGTTTCATTTTAAAGGTTATACGAAAAAAACAGCGGCCATACCATCGCTATTTCATCATGTTTTGCGACAGCGCATGTTTTTCGCCACGTTTGGCAGTCGCTCTGGCAGCGAATAAAAATGCAGTAAAAACGCCACTCCACTCACCTCAATCGTTTTCCTTATGGAATTTGTGCATTAATCGCTTGATCCCATAACGGAGCTGAGTATAATCGCGGACAATTTGCCGGGAGGAAGTATGGTCCAGTGTGTTCGACATTCTGTCTTACCGCGTCTGAAAACAGACGCCGGACTGCCGTTTTTCTTTCCGTTGATCACCTATTCCCAGCCCCTCAATTGAGGGGCTTTTTTTTTGCCCAGGCGTCAGGAGATAAACATGGCTAACCCGCTATATCAAAAACACATCATTTCCATAAACGACCTTAGTCGCGATGACCTCAATCTGGTCCTGGCGACCGCGGCGAAATTAAAAACCAACCCGCAGCCGGAGCTGCTTAAACACAAAGTAATCGCCAGCTGTTTCTTTGAGGCTTCAACCCGTACCCGCTTATCATTCGAAACCTCAATGCACCGCCTGGGTGCCAGCGTGGTCGGATTCTCCGACAGCAGCAACACCTCTCTGGGTAAAAAGGGCGAGACGCTGGCGGACACCATTTCCGTCATCAGCACCTATGTTGACGCTATCGTCATGCGCCACCCACAGGAAGGCGCAGCGCGTCTGGCCACCGAGTTTTCCGGCACCGTACCAGTCTTGAATGCGGGTGACGGCTCTAACCAGCATCCGACCCAAACGCTGCTGGATTTGTTCACCATTCAGGAGACACAAGGCCGTCTGGATAACCTGAACATCGCGATGGTCGGCGACCTGAAATACGGCCGTACCGTGCACTCTCTGACGCAGGCGCTGGCAAAGTTCGAAGGTAATCGCTTTTACTTCATCGCCCCGGATGCGCTGGCCATGCCGCAGTACATTCTTGATATGCTTGATGAGAAAGGCATTGCCTGGAGTCTGCACGGCAACTTCGAAGAGGTGATGGCTGAGGTGGACATTCTGTATATGACCCGCGTGCAGAAAGAGCGCCTGGACCCTTCTGAATACGCCAACGTCAAAGCGCAGTTTGTCCTGCGCGCCAGCGACCTGAACGGCGCGCGTGAAAACATGAAGGTTCTGCACCCGCTGCCGCGTATTGATGAGATCACCACCGACGTCGACAAAACACCGCACGCCTGGTACTTCCAGCAAGCTGGAAACGGCATTTTCGCTCGCCAGGCGTTACTGGCACTGGTTCTGAATCGCGATCTGGCACTGTAAGGGGAAAAGAGATGACACACGATAACAAACTTCAGGTTGAAGCAATCAAACGCGGCACCGTGATTGACCACATTCCCGCTCAGGTCGGTTTTAAGCTACTGACCCTGTTCAAGCTGACCGAAACAGACCAGCGCATCACCATCGGTCTTAATCTGCCGTCGGGCGAAATGGGCCGCAAAGACCTTATCAAAATCGAGAACACGTTTCTGACCGATGAGCAGGTAAACCAACTCTCCCTGTACGCCCCGCAAGCCACCGTGAATCGCATTGATGATTACGACGTTGTGGGCAAATCCCGCCCCAGCCTGCCGGAGCGTATCGAAAGCGTGCTGGTCTGCCCGAACAGCAACTGTATCAGCCATGCAGAACCGGTTTCTTCCAGTTTTTCAGTGAAAAAACGCGTAGACGACATTGCACTCAAATGCAAATACTGTGAAAAAGAGTTTTCTCATTATGTGGTGCTCGCCAACTAATTGGGGTTGGTTATGGATTCCCGGCTCCCTATAATGACCGGGACATGAGGCTGCATCCCTCAAGTGGATTGATGCAGCCTCAATTACCGCTGTAATTCAGGAGATATCATGAGCAAAACTATCGCGACGGAAAATGCACCAGCAGCAATCGGCCCCTATGTTCAGGGCGTAGACCTGGGCAGCATGATCATCACTTCCGGTCAGATCCCGGTTGATCCAAAAACCGGCAGCGTACCGGAAGACGTGTCCGCTCAGGCGCGTCAGTCGCTGGATAACGTAAAAGCTATCGTCGAAGCCGCAGGCCTGAAAGTAGGCGACATCGTTAAAACCACCGTGTTCGTCAAAGATCTGAACGACTTTGCCACCGTGAACGCCACGTACGAAGCGTTCTTCACTGAGCACAATGCCACCTTCCCTGCGCGTTCTTGCGTCGAAGTGGCACGTCTGCCAAAAGACGTGAAAATTGAAATCGAAGCGATTGCCGTTCGTCGCTAAGCGATAAAATCCGGGCGCTAATGCCCGGATTACGATTGCCGGATAGCGCTAACAATCCGGCAAAACAGATCACTGCCAACCGTAACGCCGACTATAAAACCCCTTCACCCACTGCGTCAGCGTCATATACCCCACCAGAATCGCCACCAGCCATGGGAAATAGCTCAGCGGCAACGCCTGCAATTGCAGATAACTTGCCAGCGGTGAGAACGGCAACGCAATCCCCGCGACCATCACCAGCAATGTCATCAGCATTAATGGCCATGCGGCGCGGCTCTGGATAAACGGCACGCGGCGAGTACGGATCATATGCACAATCAATGTTTGCGACAGCAGCCCCACCACAAACCAGCCTGACTGGAACAAGGTTTGCGCTTCCGGCACATTGGCGTGGAAGACCCACCACATCAAGCAAAACGTCAGAATGTCAAAGATCGAACTGATCGGCCCAAAGAACAGCATAAAGCGCCCAAGATCGGCGGGGTTCCAGCGCTGTGGCTTTTGGATCTGCTCCTCATCAACGTTATCAAACGGGATCGCCACTTGGGATACATCGTACAGCAGGTTTTGAATCAGTAAGTGTAGCGGCAACATGGGCAGGAACGGCAGGAAGGCGCTCGCCACCAGCACGCTGAAGACATTACCGAAGTTAGAGCTGGCGGTCATCTTGATGTACTTCAGCATATTAGAGAAGGTACGCCGCCCCTCTATTACCCCTTCTTCCAGTACCATCAGGCTTTTTTCCAGCAGAATGATATCAGCGGCTTCACGGGCAATGTCCACCGCGCCGTCAACGGAAATACCAATGTCGGCAGCACGCAATGCGGGCGCGTCATTGATACCGTCGCCCATAAACCCGACCACATGCCCTTCGCGTTTCAGCAACGTGACGATGCGCTCTTTGTGCATCGGCGTCAGGCGCGCAAACAGCGTGGTGCGCAGCGCCAGATTCGCCAGTTCATCATCGCTGAGTCGTTCGATGTCGCTACCAACAACCACCTCTCCCACATCCAGCCCGACGTCGTGGCAGACTTTTGCCGCCACCAGCTCACTGTCTCCGGTGAGGATTTTTACGCCTATCCCGCTGGCTTTCAACGCGTTCAGCGCCGGTGCAGTGCTCTCTTTCGGGGGATCAAGAAACGCGATATAGCCCTCAAGGATCAGATCAGACTCATCAATACGCTGATAGTCCCCTTCCCGCGCGGGCAGGTATTTTGTCGCCACCGCCACCACGCGCAGTCCCTGTCGGTTCAGGGTGTCAGTCACACGCTTAACCCGCCGCAACATATTGTCATCCAGCGGCACAATATCGCCGTTGTGCCGCACCTGGGTGCAGACACTGAGGATCTCCTGCAACGCCCCTTTGCACACCAGTTGATGCACACTGGCCTCTTCTGCCACCACCACCGACATCCGGCGGCGTTCAAAATCAAACGGGATTTCGTCAATTTTCTGCCAGCGACCGGAAAGCTGGCGCGCAGCCGCTTCATCGACCCCTTCCAGCACGGCGGTATCGAGTAAATTCTTCAGCCCGGTCTGGTAATGGCTGTTCAACCAGGCGCAATGCAACACGCGTTCGCTGGGTTTTCCTGAAATATCGGTGTGATTCTCCAGCGCAATTTTATCCTGCGTCAGCGTGCCGGTTTTATCGGTGCAGAGAATGTCCATCGCACCAAAGTTCTGGATGGCGTCGAGATGTTTGACAATCACCTTCTGTTTTGAAAGCTTCACCGCGCCACGCGCCAGGGTGGAGGTGACAATCATCGGCAGCATTTCCGGCGTTAAGCCAACGGCCACCGACAGCGCAAAGAGCGCCGCCTCCCACCAGTCGCCTTTGGTATAACCGTTAATGATCAGCACCACAGGCGCCATCACCAACATGAAGCGAATCAACAGCATACTGACGCGACTAATGCCTTTTTGAAAAGCGTTCTGCTCGCTTTCCTGTTCGGTGACGCTTCCCGCCAGTTGACCAAACCAGGTATTGGCACCCGTCGCCATGACTATCGCCTGCGCCGTGCCGCTCACCACATTGGTGCCCATAAAACACAGCGTGTCGCACTCAAGCGGATTGCTTTGCTGCGTGTCACGCGTCGTCGCCACTTTCTCGACAGGCAGCGACTCGCCCGTCAGAGAGGCCTGTGCGACAAACAGATCACGCGCCTGAAAGACGCGCAGGTCGGCCGGGATCATATCGCCCGCCGCCAGTTTGATGATATCGCCCGGCACCAGTTGGTCGATGGGCAGTTCAACCCAGCCGTTCTCTCCGGTGTCGCTTATCACACGCAGCACCGTCGCCGTATTACTGACCATCGCCTTCAGCGCATCCGCCGCTTTCGTCGAACGCGCCTCCTGCACAAAATTCAGCAGCGTGGAAATGACGACCATCAGGGCAATTACGCCAGCAGCGAACAGATCTTCGGTGGCATAGGAGATCCCGCCCAGAATGGTGAGCAAAATATTGAACGGGTTGCGATAGCAGATCCATAAATGCCGCCACCATGGCGCGGGCTGCTGAGCCGGAAGCTGGTTCTCGCCATATTTTTCACGGGCGCGCTCAACCTCAGCATGGTTCAGCCCTTCCGGGTGCGCGTCAAACGTCTGCCAGAGCGCCTCTTCTTCCATCACGGCGACCTTCAGACAGCGATCGCTTAATGAAGGAGGAACGGGCGCACTGGCTACGGTCTGCGCGTTGGGCAACGGATCGCGATGCACCAGACGATAAGGTAAATGACGGCTCAGCCGGACAAAAAGTAAACGGGTGATATTTTTAAACATGGGCAGTCCCTCCGCGCCCAATAACACAGGCGCAGAAAATCCGTCAGGCGCGGCAATGCCTTACCTGAGGGTAATGTAATGTGCTAACAGGGACGTCAGAGCGTCACTGTCTTACGTCACCGGTAAGACAGTGAAAAGCAGGCTTACCGGAAAGGAATATTTCGCCCTCGCGAGAGAGGGGTGGGATCGGGATCCATACAGCCTCCGGTAAGTGAATGATGCGCAATGCGCAGAAAACCATAAGGTTTGTGTCTATTATGGCGGTATGATAACTGAAGGTGACTAAACCAGACGTAAACCAGACTTTGCCCATTGCCGCTCACTTGAGTAAAGTGATTCCTTTTCAAAGACCAGACGTACCACGGGAAAACAGGATGCAAAATCGGCTGACCATTAAAGACATCGCCCGCTTAAGCGGCGTCGGGAAATCGACCGTTTCCCGCGTGCTCAACAACGAAAGCGGCGTCAGCGAACGGACCCGCGAACGTGTCGAAGCAGTGATGAATCAGCACGGATTTTCCCCTTCTCGTTCTGCGCGCGCCATGCGTGGTCAGAGCGACAAAGTGGTCGCCATTATCGTCACGCGTCTGGACTCGTTGTCTGAAAACCTCGCGGTACAAACCATGCTCCCCGCCTTTTATGAACAAGGCTACGATCCCATTATGATGGAGAGCCAGTTTTCACCGTCGTTGGTAGAAGAACATCTGGGCATGCTCCGGCGGCGGAACATTGATGGCGTCGTGCTGTTTGGTTTTACCGGTATTAATGAAGAGACGCTCCACCCCTGGCAGCCTTCGCTGGTACTGTTGGCTCGTGATGCCAAAGGGTTTGCCTCCGTCTGTTATGACGATGACGGAGCCATCAAAACCCTGATGCAGCGCCTGTACGATCAGGGTCACCGGCATATCAGTTTTCTGGGGGTTCCGCATAGCGACATCACCACCGGTAAACGTCGCCACGACGCCTACCTGGCCTTCTGTAAAAAACATCAACTGCATCCCGTTGCAGCGCTACCGGGTCTTGCCATGAAGCAAGGCTACGATCACGCGGTGGATGTCATTACCCCGGACACCACCGCGCTGGTGTGCGCGACGGATACGCTGGCGTTGGGCGCCAGTAAATATTTGCAGGAACAACGCATTGAGGCGCTGCAACTGGCCAGCGTCGGCAATACGCCGCTGATGAAATTTCTCCACCCGGAGATCGTCACTGTCGATCCAGGCTATGCCGAAGCGGGACGACAAGCGGCATTGCAGCTGATCGAGCAGATCAACGGACGCAGCGATCCCCGCCAGATCGTGATCCCCTCCGCCCTCGCCTGAAGACAACACGAGCACTTTTTGCTCGGTAATTTGTGATCTTCGCTGCGTTTCGGGAACGTTCCCATTTTAGAAAATGTAACGAAGATATACTCTTGCGGCAGGTTACAACACAACATCACTTCATCTGCCACGGGGCTAAATGATGAGTAAAGTTAAACAAGCTGATATCGACCAGCTGATAGCGCTGGTGGGCGGGCGCGATAACATCGCCACGGTAAGCCACTGCATTACCCGCCTGCGCTTTGTCCTCAATCAGCCAGCAAATGCTAAACCGAAAGAAATTGAACAATTACCGATGGTTAAAGGCTGTTTCACCAATGCGGGTCAATTCCAGGTGGTGATTGGCACCGACGTCGGCGACTACTACAAAGCCCTGCTGGCGACCACCGGACAGGCCAGCGCCGACAAAGAGCAGGCTAAAAAAGCCGCCCGTCAGAACATGAAATGGCACGAGCAGCTGATCTCCCACTTCGCCGAGATCTTCTTCCCGCTGCTGCCTGCATTAATCAGCGGTGGTCTGATCCTCGGTTTCCGTAACGTGATTGGCGATCTGCCGATGAGCAACGGGCAGACGCTGGCACAGATGCATCCGTCGCTGAAAACCCTTTACGACTTCTTGTGGCTTATCGGCGAAGCGATCTTCTTCTATCTGCCGGTGGGGATCTGCTGGTCTGCGGTGAAGAAAATGGGCGGAACGCCCATCCTCGGGATCGTCCTCGGCGTGACGCTGGTTTCTCCCCAACTGATGAATGCTTATCTGCTGGGACAACAGGTTCCGGAGGTATGGGACTTTGGCATGTTCAGCATTGCGAAAGTGGGCTATCAGGCGCAGGTGATCCCGGCGTTACTGGCTGGCCTGGCGCTCGGATTGATTGAAACGCGCCTGAAGCGCATCGTGCCGGACTACCTCTATCTGGTGGTGGTGCCTGTGTGTTCGCTGATTCTGGCGGTCTTCCTCGCGCACGCGTTGATCGGTCCGTTTGGCCGCATGATTGGCGACGGCGTTGCGTTCGCAGTACGTCACCTGATGACCGGCAGCTTCGCACCGATTGGCGCGGCGCTGTTCGGCTTCCTTTATGCCCCACTGGTGATCACCGGCGTCCATCAGACCACGCTGGCTATCGACATGCAGATGATCCAGAGCATGGGCGGTACACCCGTCTGGCCGCTGATTGCGCTGTCGAATATCGCTCAGGCGTCCGCCGTTGTCGGCATCATTATTTCCAGCCGTAAACACAACGAACGTGAGATCTCCGTTCCTGCCGCGATCTCCGCCTATCTTGGGGTAACCGAACCGGCAATGTACGGCATTAACCTGAAATACCGTTTCCCGATGCTGTGCGCGATGATCGGTTCCGGTCTCGCCGGATTGCTGTGTGGCCTGAATGGCGTCATGGCGAACGGTATCGGCGTCGGCGGCTTGCCGGGAATCCTCTCCATTCAACCGAGCTACTGGCAGGTGTTTGGCATGGCGATGGTGGTCGCGATCGTCATGCCGATGGTGCTGACCTCTGTCGTCTATCAGCGCAAGTACCGTCAGGGCACGTTGCAAATCGTCTAATTTTTTGTGGGGCGCCGTTGCGCCCCAGTGCATTTGTTCCAGGAAAAAATAATGAACACCCTTCCCCACTGGTGGCAAAACGGCGTTATTTACCAGATCTATCCCCGGAGTTTTCAGGACACTACTGGAAGCGGCACGGGCGATTTACGCGGCGTCATGCAGCGCCTCGACTATCTGCAAAAACTGGGGGTAGACGCCATCTGGCTGACGCCGTTTTACGTTTCTCCGCAGATTGATAACGGCTACGACGTGGCCGACTATATGGCGATTGATCCCGCCTACGGTACGCTGGATGACTTCGATGAACTGGTCGCGCAGGCAAAAACACGCGGCATCCGCATTATTCTGGATATGGTGTTTAACCATTCGTCGACGCAGCACGCCTGGTTTCGAGAGGCGCTCAATAAAGAGAGTCCGTATCGCCAGTTCTATATTTGGCGCGACGGAACGCCGGATGAGCGGCCCAACAACTGGCGCTCAAAGTTTGGCGGTTACGCCTGGGACTGGCACGCCGACAGTGAGCAATATTATCTGCACCTCTTTGCACCAGAGCAGGCCGACCTGAACTGGGAGAATCCTGCGGTCCGCGCCGAACTGAAAAAAGTTTGCGAATTCTGGGCAGATCGCGGCGTCGATGGCCTGCGCCTGGACGTGGTGAACCTGATTTCAAAAAATCAGGATTTCCCGCACGATCCCGACGGCGATGGCCGCCGTTTTTATACCGATGGCCCGCGTGCGCATGAATTCTTGCACGAGATGAATCGCGATGTGTTTACCCCTCGTGGATTAATGACCGTTGGCGAAATGTCTTCCACCAGCCTGGAACACTGCCAACGCTATGCCGCGCTGGAGGGCAGCGAACTGTCGATGACCTTTAATTTTCATCATTTGAAGGTCGATTACCCCGGCGGTGAAAAATGGACGCTGGCGAAACCCGATTTTGTGGCATTAAAAGCGCTGTTCCGCCACTGGCAACAGGGGATGCACAACGTCGCCTGGAATGCGCTGTTCTGGTGTAATCATGACCAGCCGCGCATCGTCTCGCGATTTGGCGATGAAAACGAATATCGGGTTCCGGCCGCGAAAATGCTGGCTATGGTGCTACACGGCATGCAGGGCACGCCCTACATTTACCAGGGCGAAGAGATCGGGATGACCAATCCGCATTTCACCCGCATCACCGACTACCGTGACGTAGAAAGCCACAACATGTTTGCCGAGCGGCTTGCCCAACATCAGGATGCTGATGAACTACTGGCCATTCTCGCCAGTAAATCGCGCGACAACAGCCGCACGCCAATGCAGTGGGATAGCAGTGAAAATGCCGGTTTCACGCACGGCACGCCGTGGATAAACCTGTGCGACAACGCTGCGGAGATTAACGTCGCGGCAGCGCTGGAGGATAAAGACTCCGTCTTTTATACCTACCAACAGCTGATTGCACTGCGCAAAAAAGAGCCGATTCTGACCTGGGGCGATTACCAGGATCTGTTACCGAACAGCCCACATTTGTGGTGTTATCGTCGTGAATGGCAGGGGCAGCAACTGTTGGTTATCGCCAATCTGAGCTCTGAATGTCAGGAGTGGCAACCTGCGCAACTTTGCGGAAACTGGCAGGTTTTGCTGCATAACTACGATGAGGTCGCCCACCTTCCAGGCCCCATGACGCTGCGACCTTTTGAAGCGGTCTGGTGGTTGTTGAAATAAAAATAGGGGATGCAGATACGCTGATGTTATCTGCATCCCTCAGAGAAAGGGGAATGCTCGCTACCGGTGCCTGTTCCGCGACGAGGGTGCGCTATTTAGTTTGCCCGAGCAGTTTGCGAATATGATGCTGCAAGACCGCCAGCATGCTGGCACCAGACAGGCCAATCATCATCGCCCCATTCACGGCCTCGAGTACGCCAAACAACTTCCACTTTGCACTCATCACGATATCGCCATAACCGAGAGTGGCAAAGTTAACGCCTGAATGGTAAACCGCCTCTTTGAGCGTTGAAAACTCCCCCAGCCACAAGAATAAAATTCCCCATAGCATGATTTGCAGCAGATTGCCCATCAGCACAATGGTAATGATGCCAAACAGCGCCAGCACCCCGGCTATCATCCCTTCTCGATGGTGAAAACGTTTGATGTAAAAACGAATACAGCCAATCGAAACCCACGACTGTAACAACATATTCAGCAGGATGACGGGCATCCCTGTGACTAAAACCAGCAACATATTAATCTCCTGGAGTGGCTTCTACCGCAGGCCGACCACTCGGGCGCCAGCGTTCAAGAATCACAACACATGCCCAACCATAGAGGGCAACGGCAACATACAAAGAGCAACGCATCGCAGACGCCAACCAGACATCTTTGCCGGCAGCACTATCCTGAATGGCTGGGCCAAACAAGATGAGGCAGGTGACCCAGGCGTTGCTCCAAAAGGAGGGAGTAAACCGGTTAGCCACCAGGCGTACCATTCGTCGTGCCACCCAAAGGCCGACCAGCGCAAGCCACAGCCCCAGCATCAAAAGCGAGGGCCAAAGACTTAAGCCAAACCACAACACCACGGCTAACAGCGCGCCCATCAGGGTCGACAACACCAGCTCACGCCCCACCTGTTTTGCCGCAAGCGTGTTGGTTTGTTGTGCAAGCATCACTGTTTTCATCACCGCCGGAATATAGAAAGCGGGATTACTCAACGCCAACAGCCAGACTGGCAGCACAATAAGCATCGCACGTAGGGCCAGTTGATGGGGGGACTGCGGCGCAACATAGGCTTTTCCCGCCGAGGCGGGTGTTGCCTGCGGTGGAAAGACGACCAGAGCAATCCGGTTAACCACCGTGCCAATGATGATGCCAAGTCCCATCATCTGGGCGATGCCGACGGCAAGGGATTGCTCAATCAGCCCGGCGATGGGAATGATGGTGACCGCCGTGGTAAGCAACATCGCCTGCGTGCCCTTCCCTGCAAGCCACATCAGCATCAACAGGTAAAGCAACAACGCGGTCAGCAGGAGTGCGGGCAACGGATAGTGCGTTAACAAAGGCACTATCAATACCCCACCCATCATGGTTGCCATCAGCCCAAGGCCCGCCACTACCCCTTTCTTGAGGGGTAACGGCTTGCCCTGACAGAGTACAATCCAGGCCATGATGCACCCCAGATGGGGCATCGGCAGCGCGAGGCTATAACAGGCCAGCGCGGCAATCGCGGTTCCGCAGCTGATCCTCAGTACCGCACGATCTCCGTTATGCATAGCGCAGCACCTTAGTAGATATACGAGAACACGCTCATCAACCGTATGTAGACGCTACCTAAAATGCTCATCAAGCCACTGCCATTCGCGTACACCAGCACATCTGCTTGTCCGCCCGCCCGTAAACTGTCGACCGGGGGAAAATCATCTTTAGAAAACGCCACCTTGACCGGGAATCGCTGAGCCTGACGTAACCAGTCACGGTTATTGTCGATAGTCGGCAATACCCCCGCCGGCTGGCTTTGCGTTGCACTGACGCCATAGCCAATGCTGCGCACCTGCCCTTTGTAAATATGTCCCGGTTGGCTATCGAGCAGAATGGCGACTTCATCGCCAGGATTCACATTGCCGAGGTTGTTCTCTGTCATGTCCGCACTGATCCAGACATCGTTGATGGCAACCAGGGTCATTACCGGTGCTCCCGCGCCAAGAAACTGCCCCACATCGGTGCGCAAATCAGTCACCAGGCCACGGTTTGTCGCCACAATCACGGTATTTCTCCGGTCAAGTTCGGCTTTACGAACCGCCGAACGCGCGCTGAGCAGTTGTGAATTATTGTCGCCCTCCGCCCCCGCCATTTCGGTTACACGCCGTACATCAGCCGCCGCAGCCGCCATCTGGCTACGCGCGGTTTCACGCGTGGCTTGCGCCACTTCAAGACGGCGGACTGAAATAGTGCCGGGATCTTCGCGGTACAAACGCTCCTGGCGTTCCGCGTCTTTCGCGGCATTCTGGTAAGCGGCGGTCGCGGCCTGCAGGCCTGCTTTGGCAGCGGCAATGGCTTCATTGTTTGCCTTGACCGAACTTAATACCGTTTCATAATCTGAACGCGCGCGTGACAAGGCGATGTCGTAAGGCTCGGGATCAAGTTCAAATAACCGATCTCCTGGCGCCACCTGCTGATTGTCGCGCACATAGACTTTTTGAATTTGCCCGGCGACCTCAGAAGAGATAGGAATAACAAACGCCTGAATTCTGGCCTGCGAGGTATAGGGTGTGAGTCGGTCAGCCGCTAAATACCAGCACAGCAGCACCACGATCACGGCGAGGAGACTTATCACGCCACGACGACTCGCTTGTCCCGCCGGGGATGAGGGTTCGGTCATTGCTTTTTACCTTCTTTGAGATCAGTTGCTGCTGGCAGAGACGCGTCTAACAGAGGGATCCAGTCCTCCCGCTGACGTAAATGCGCATCGGTTTGTGGATCAACCAACGGACGTTGCCGCCCGCTTTCCCAACCGCCGCCCAGCGCTTTGTACAGCGTTACCAGGTCGCGCATCAGGGCACCACGGCTGTTCACCAGGCGCTCCTGTTGATTGAACAAGGCGCGTTGCGAATCCAGTACCCGCTGGAAATCGGCCATCCCTTCCCGGTATTGCGTATTCGCAATCTCCAGTGAACGAGTAGCCGCTTCTCCTGTTTGGGTCAGGAGCTCAATCTCGTCTTTGCCATTGGCGTAGGCGATCGCGGCATCATCGACTTCACGTGCGGCCTGAAACACGACGTCACGATAGCGTTCATGCAGTTGCAAGAAGCGGGAATCCTGCACCAGAACCTGGTTGCCAAGCCGCCCTTGATCGAGCAAATTCCAGCTAAACGTAGGGCCAGCCACCCAGGACAGTGTGCTGCTCGTCCCACTACGCGCACTGATTCCCACACTGCCAATCAGTGAAATAGAAGGATAGAGCTCACTTTCTGCCACCCCGATAAGGGCCGACTGGGCAGCCAGTTGCCGTTCCGCAACCCGCACATCAGGTCGACGGCGCAACAGATCTGCTGGTAACTCAGACACCAATGCCAGATTGCCCTGTGGAAGCACGCCGGTATTGCTCGCCATTTCAGGCAACGGGCCTGGCTTGCGCGCAAGCAACACACTGAGCGCGTTTTGACTCTGACGCAGGCTGGTTTCCAGTTGCGGGATACTGGAGAGTGTTGAGAGGTATTGGGTTTTCGCTTGCTGCACGTCAAGCTCAGCACTGTTGCCGCTGAGGAACAGACGCTCGGTGATTTGCAGGCTGCGTTGCTGAATTTCGGCGTTGCTGCGGGTAATTTGCAGTCGCGCTTCTAAGGTGCGGATATTCACATACAGTTGCGCCACTTGCGCAGCCATCAGCACCTGAATATCGTCATACTGCGCGAGAGTGGCGAAGTAACTCGCATCGGCAGATTCCACGCCGCGCTGGAACTTACCCCAAAAATCGATCTCCCAACCCAGATTAAAATCGGCGCTATAGCTGGTGGTGTCATTGTAACGGCCATCACGACGCGTGCCGCCCGTTATCACCTCACCCGTACCCACCGTCGCCTGCGGCCCTAACAGACTTTCGGCAATGCCCAGTTGTGCGCGTGACTCAAGTAAGCGCAGACCGGCAATCTTAACGTCCGGGTTTTTGCGCAGCGCTTCATTGATAAGTGCGGTTAGCGTGGGGTCATTGAGTTGCGTCCACCACTGGTCATAATTTTGTGTGGAGGCGTTGGCGGCCGTACTTTTGGTCTTCGCCTGCCACTGGTCCAGTTCCGGGACTTGCGGCGATTTATAGTCTGGCCCCAGGGTGGTACACGCGCTCAACAGCAGGCAGGCGCCTCCTGTCAACAGGAGACGCCCAACGCGACGGTCATTGAACATCTTTTCCACTCGCCGCGACACCATCTGGCCCCTGGTTAACCCAGGCCATGAAGATGCGATAGCCGATGGAAAGCAACGTCGCCCCAACGAACATGCCGAGAATACCATTGGCCGCCATACCCCCCAGCGCCCCCAACAGCACCACAGGCATAGGCGCATCAACACCACGTCCCAGCAACAAGGGTTTAAGCACGTTATCCGCCATACCCGCAACCAGCAGCAGAACGGTGTAGACAATATTGAGAACCGTACCGTGATCGCCAGACATCCACATGATGGCAATCGCAGGTGCGGTCACCAGGATAACGGGCACCTGAGCAATCCCCAGAATCAACGCCAGGACGAAGAAGATGCCAACCGCAGGAATACCGGCAATCGCCATGACAATACCGGCCAGCAGCGCCTGAATGAAGGCAACCCCGATAACGCCCATCGCTACGGCACGAATGGTGCTGGTACACAGTTTGGTCAGCGCAAGGCCACGTTGTGTGTCGGTAATACGGATGGCGATACTCTCGGCGCTGCGCGCGCCGGGTGCCCCCCAGGCCATCATGATGCCCGCAACGATGAAGGAGAAGACGAAGCCAATTAATCCGCCGCCCATGCTCGCCAGAACACCCACAACCTGCTTAGCAATATCTCCCAACTGCGGGCGATAACTGCTGATAAGGCTGGGTAAATCTGTCGACGCCTTGAGCCACAAGGCGTGCACTTTTTCACCAACAAGAGGAATAGACGCGATCTTCTCAGACGGAGGTGAGATAACCAGGCTATCGTTGCCCACATTTTCCACAAGTCTGCTTACGCTATCACCCAGAGAACTGAGCATGGCAACGGTCGGCGCGACGATCAATAGCACCCCCAGTAATACCATGACAGTTGACGCCCTGCCCTGCTTCTTACCCATTCGGGCAGCAAAACGCTGATGCAATGGATACAGTGTGACCGCCAAAATAAGCGCCCACAGCAGCATATTCATGAAAGGGGACATGACAGTAAAGCAGAAGGAGCCCAGCGCCAGGATCAGCCCAAGCTTGATGAACATATCCAGAAATCTGGCAACAAGTCTTTTTTCAATGACTGTGGATAGTTCGTTATTTTCCATGATGGCGTTATTCCAATTGATTGTAACCACGCAGTTATCCCGACCTTGCAAAATTAAAAGCAGGCCAACAGATAGCGGGTATTACATTTAAAGAGATGAAAGATAATTCAATGATAAGAATAAATTTATTTTTATCATTGAATTTACCAAACTATTTTCATGATAGAACAAACAGTCATTCTTGCAAATAATGCAATGTTGAGTATTAATAAATAGTTTAACGAACAAAACAAATGGAAAACCAAGGTAAAGGCAATTTAATATATTTGTATTTTGTTTTTTCAATAGAATATTAATCAAGTCAGACACTAAAACTTAGAATTAAATTCTGCAACTACCCATTTTGTTTTTAGTCGGTATTATGTAAGCAGTTGTAATGTTTTAAACCCACTTAAAATATCGCGCAGCGTTATCGAAATGGCACTGACTGCCTGACAATCAACAATGTCATCTGCCACACATAACTTAATTACTTTGGGTTATGCCCCTGAGTGCCAGGACCATTTTCCCCCTCTCTGAAAATGAATCTGCGAGCGATGGAGTGACAGATGAAACGTAATTTCACTGGAACGTAAAACCGCCACACTGACAAAATCACGGTCTCCTTACAACATGGCTGTAGCGGCAGTGGCAAGAGGGAAGGAATATCCGACACTCCCTCTGTAACGGGAATAATCCGGCTAACGCTGTGGGGGAGCCTTTCCGGGCAGCGCTGCGTTTGCCTGGATTTACCCTACTGTTTTTGTTGAATAATTAATCAGAATTTTCTGGAAATAATTTACAAAGGCTGTAGTGCCCGTCATCTGTACGCTCTGATTTTTACTTTGTCCTACGTCAATAAAACCGTAAACATCCTTGATGCAAATCACTACATATAGAACTTAAAATGCACGCTGACCCAATATGTTGTATTTATCGTCTACAATTGCATCAACCACAACTGACCGTATAGCGCAGCTGTTGTGGATAAAATGGGTCAGGATTGCGGGAAGTCTTTGGATAGAGAGATGAATAAACCAAGGAATGCTTCCCCAGCCTCTGTGGATAACCTGTTCTTATAAATATGGAGTGATCATGACACCGCATGTGATGAAACGTGATGGCTGTAAAGTGCCGTTTAAATCAGAGCGCATCAAAGAAGCCATTCTGCGTGCAGCTAAAGCAGCGGGAGTCGATGACGCAGATTACTGCGCCACCGTCGCAGAAGTCGTTAGCAACCAAATGAATGAGCGCAGTCAGGTCGATATCAACGACATCCAGACCGCAGTTGAAAACCAACTGATGTCGGGTCCGTACAAACAACTCGCCCGCGCCTATATCGAGTATCGCCACGATCGCGATATTCAGCGCGAGAAGCGTGGTCGTCTGAACCAGGAAATCCGCGGTCTGGTCGAGCAAACCAACTCCGCACTGCTCAACGAAAACGCCAACAAAGACAGTAAAGTGATCCCGACCCAGCGCGATCTGCTGGCCGGTATCGTGGCTAAACACTATGCGCGTCAGCATCTGCTGCCACGTGATGTGGTGCAGGCGCATGAGCGTGGTGATATTCACTATCACGATCTCGACTACTCCCCGTTCTTCCCGATGTTCAACTGTATGCTGATCGATCTGAAAGGCATGCTGACACAGGGCTTTAAGATGGGTAACGCGGAGATCGAACCGCCAAAATCCATCTCCACCGCCACAGCGGTCACCGCGCAGATCATCGCCCAGGTTGCCAGCCATATTTACGGTGGCACCACTATTAACCGTATTGATGAAGTGCTGGCCCCGTTTGTTACCGCCAGCTTCAATAAGCACCGTAAAACCGCTGAAGAATGGCAAATCCCGGATGCTGACGGCTATGCGCATTCCCGTACCGAGAAAGAGTGCTATGACGCATTCCAGTCCCTGGAATACGAGGTGAACACGCTGCACACCGCCAATGGACAGACGCCGTTCGTGACCTTTGGTTTTGGCCTTGGCACCAGCTGGGAATCTCGTCTGATTCAGCAGTCTATTCTGCGTAATCGTATCGCGGGTCTGGGTAAAAACCGTAAAACCGCCGTATTCCCGAAACTGGTGTTCGCGATTCGCGATGGCCTGAACCACAAATTTGGCGATCCTAACTACGACATCAAACAGCTGGCGCTGGAGTGCGCAAGCAAGCGCATGTATCCGGACATCCTGAACTACGATCAGGTGGTGAAGGTCACTGGCTCGTTCAAAACTCCGATGGGTTGCCGCAGTTTCCTCGGCGTCTGGGAAAACGAGAACGGCGAGCAGATCCACGATGGTCGTAACAATCTGGGCGTCATTAGCCTGAACCTGCCGCGCATCGCGCTGGAAGCCCACGGTGATGAAGCGACCTTCTGGAAACTGCTGGAGAGCCGTCTGGCGCTGGCGCGCAAAGCGCTGATGACCCGCATCGCCCGTCTTGAAGGGGTTAAAGCACGTGTTGCGCCAATCCTCTATATGGAAGGTGCCTGCGGTGTGCGCCTGAAAGCGGACGATGACGTTTCTGAAATCTTTAAAAATGGCCGGGCGTCCATCTCACTGGGCTATATCGGTATCCATGAAACCATCAATGCCCTGTTTGGCAACGAGCATCTGTACGACAGCGAAGCACTGCGTGCCAAAGGTATCGCCATTGTGGAACGCCTGCGTCAGGCTGTCGATCAGTGGAAAGAAGAAACAGGTTACGGCTTCAGTCTGTACAGCACACCGAGTGAAAACCTGTGTGACCGCTTCTGCCGTCTGGATACCGCCGAGTTTGGCGTGATTGCTGGCGTGACGGACAAAGGCTACTACACCAACAGTTTCCACCTCGACGTCGAGAAAAAGGTCAACCCGTACGACAAGATCGATTTTGAAGCGCCGTACCCGCCGCTGGCGAACGGTGGTTTCATTTGCTATGGCGAATACCCGAACATTCAGCACAACCTGAAAGCGCTGGAAGACGTCTGGGATTACAGCTATCAGCACGTGCCGTATTACGGAACCAACACGCCAATCGACGAATGCTACGAGTGCGGCTTTACCGGTGAGTTTGAGTGCACCAGCAAAGGTTTTACCTGCCCGAAATGCGGCAACCACGATGCCGCCCGCGTCTCGGTTACCCGTCGCGTATGCGGATATTTAGGTAGCCCGGATGCACGTCCGTTTAACGCCGGTAAGCAGGAAGAAGTGAAGCGCCGCATTAAACATTTGGGTAACGGGCAGATCGGTTAATCCTCCGTTTGCAATACGTAGATGCCGGATGGCGGTGCAAGCACCTTATCCGGCCTACAACGACCCGGCTTAACGCTTTCACATATTAATACGTTTTTCGCAAAGCAATTGGCGCCAGGACAAGGCGGCAAACGAATGAATCCCGGGGAGCTTACATTAAGTAAGTGACCCGGGTGAGTGAGAGCAGCCACCGCAGTAATGGCGTCAATTGAGAAGCGAAAATGCATTATCATCAATATTATCCTGTAGATATCGTCAACGGCCCTGGAACCCGCTGCACCCTGTTTGTTTCAGGCTGCGTCCATGAATGCCCCGGTTGCTACAACAAAAGCACCTGGCGCGTGAACTCAGGGATGCCGTTCACCGCAGAAATGGCCGACCGGATTATCGCCGACCTTAATGACACGCGCGTCAAACGCCAGGGCATTTCGCTCTCCGGCGGTGACCCGTTGCATCCACAAAACGTACCGGAAATTCTCAAGCTGGTGAAACGTATCCACGCGGAGTGCCCGGGCAAAGATATCTGGGTGTGGACCGGCTATAAGCTCAATGAACTCGACGCCGCACAAAGGGAGGTTGTAGACCTTATCAACGTGTTGGTCGACGGTAAGTTTGTGCAGGATTTAAAAGACCCGGCGCTGATCTGGCGCGGTAGCAGTAATCAGGTTGTGCATCACCTGCGTTAATCCTGAAAGCCGTTTATCCACATCGTGGTAAACGGCGGTTTTTTCTCTTACCCATCGCGACTATCCGTACCGTTATTTTGAGAAAAAAGGTAACGGAATAATCGTTCAGCGGGAGAACAGATTTCCCCCGCCCGAGATAAAGCGATTAACGAAACTTCTTATGGTTCTCGTTGCGCGTGGTTTTCAACGCTTCTGCCGCCGCTTTCGCCTCTGTAACTTTGCCTTCATTCGCCAGCTTAAGCGCACCGTCGATCTGACCGACCAGCGTCTCTAAGCCTTGACGGAAATCTTTCATTTCCGGGCTGTCAGGGGATTTGTTTTCCAGTTTCGGTGGTGTGGCCTTTTGGGCGTCCACTGCGGCGGCACGCATTTTAGTTAACGCATCTTTCAATTCCGTTGCGTTATCCGTTTTCTCGACCACTTTCAAATTATCGTTGAGGATCCCCATGTCATCTTCAAGATCGGCCGCAAACACATTGGCCGAGCTCAGCACGAGAGATGACACAGCCAGCATCGCTAACAGGTTTTTACGCATTGCTCACTTCCTTTTTATTATTGAAGTTTATGGCGCGGCAGGTCGCGCCATTTGAGACTACTGCCCGGCGATTTTCATCTCCGGTAACAGCACTGAACCACACTGTATATTGCTACGCATTTCAATATCATCACCGACGGTCACAATATTGCGCCACATCTCTTTTAAGTTACCGGCAATGGTTATCTCGCTCACCGGGTACTGGATTTCACCGTTTTCGACCCAGAAGCCCGCCGCACCGCGGGAATAGTCGCCGGTAATGCCGCTCACGCCTTGCCCCATCAGCTCAGTAACCACCAGACCCGTACCCATCTGTTTAAGCATCTGCTCAAAACTCAGGCCCTGTCCGGCAATACGCCAGTTGTGAATGCCGCCCGCATGCCCGGTGCTTTTCAGCCCTAATTTACGCGCAGAATAGTTGGTCAGCAGCCACTGGGTCAGTACGCCATCTTTAACGATATCGCGACGCTCCGTACGCACGCCTTCACCGTCGAACGGTGAAGAGGCCAGCCCTTTCAGCAGATGCGGATGCTCTTCGATGGTCAACCACTCTGGCAGGATCTGTTTGCCCAGCGAGTCGAGCAGGAAAGTGGACTTGCGATACACCGAGCCACCCGCAATGGCGCCAACCAGATGGCCAAACAGCCCGGTCGCCACTTCATTGGCAAAAATCACTGGCGCTTTCATGGTGGACAGTTTGCGCGGCGACAGGCGAGACAGGGTGCGGCGAGCACAGTCTGCACCGACCCATTCCGGCGTTTGCAGATCGCTCATCGCGCGGCCAATGGTGTAGGCATAATCGCGCTCCATTTCGCCATTCTCTTCCGCGATAACACAGCTTGAAAGCGAATGACGGGTGGAGCAATAGCCCTGCAACATACCGTGGCTGTTGCCGAACACTTTAATGCCGTAGTGGCTGTTAAAGCTGCCGCCTTCGGTATTGGTGATGCGTTTATCCGCCTGCAGGGAAGCCTGTTCGGCGCGCGCCGCCAGCTCAATGGCTTCATCCGGGGAGACGTCAGCGGGATGGAACAGATCGAGGTCCGGCGCGTCAAAGGCCAGCAGTTCTTTGTCTGCCACGCCTGCACACGGATCCGGCGACGTATAGCGGGCAATATCCAGCGCCGCCTGAACGGTACGCGCAATTGCCTGCGGGCTTAAATCGGTGGATGACGCGCTGCCTTTACGGTTCTGGTGATACACGGTGATGCCCAGAGCGCCATCACTATTGAATTCTACGTTCTCCACTTCACCATAACGGGTGCTCACGCTGATACCGGTAGTCTTACTGACGGCGACTTCCGCACCATCCGATTTGCCTGACGCTAACTCCAGCGCTGTCGATACCGCTTCTTCCAGAATCTTACGCTGCGCTTCAACTTGAGAGATTACTTTCATCGCAAATGCCATAATGTAGAGAGAGTTTCTCTGAAGTCTAACAGAGAACCGTTTTTCAGTGCGCATCTTAACTGGTAACATTAGCCTCTTTTTTTAAAGGAGCCTGACATGACTAAGCAGCCCGAAGACTGGCTCGACGACGTTCCCGGTGATGACATCGAAGACGAAGACGATGAAATTATCTGGGTCAGTAAAAGTGAAATTAAACGTGACGCCGAGGAGTTAAAACGCCTGGGTGTGGAACTGGTGGAATTAGGGAAAAACGCGCTGGATAAAATCCCGCTCGATGCGGACCTGCGTGCAGCCATTGAACTGGCCCAGCGTATTAAAATGGAAGGCCGCCGCCGTCAGTTGCAGTTGATTGGTAAAATGTTGCGTCAGCGCGATGTAGATCCGATCCGCCAGGCACTGGATAAGCTGAAGAATCGCCACAACCAACAGGTCGTGCTGTTTCACAAGCTTGAGCAACTGCGCGATCGTCTGATCGTTGAAGGGGATGAGGCAGTAGCGGAAGTGCTGAACCTGTGGCCAAACGCCGACCGTCAGCAACTTCGCTCTCTGGTTCGCAATGCCCAAAAAGAGAAAGAAGGCAACAAGCCGCCGAAGTCGGCCCGTTTGATCTTCCAGTATCTGCGTGAACTGGCGGAAAACGAAGCGTAATTCCGTCCTGGATGCCTCAGCAACGCTGGGGCATTATTACTTATGGTGCCATGACGCGGTGACATAAATCCGCATTGAAGCGTTCATAGTGCACTGCATCTATCGGCTTCGGATAACTCAGCACAATTAACGCATGTCCGGCCACGCCTGGATGATACGCCGGATGCGTGTGCGGCCATGGATTCGCAAAAAATCCCATCGATTCGTAAAACCGCAGCCGTTTTTCGGCGATGTCCGTCGTCAGGGGATCAATCTCCAGAATCGTCATTGGCGAGCGCGCAAGAATGTGCCCGAGTATGACTTTGCCATACCCCTGCGAGCGCAATGTTCCGTCAATCGCCAGATGTTCAACGTAAACGTAGTCGTCAAAGGTCCAGCATCCGCTCAGACCAACAAACAACTCTTCTTCAAACCACCCTTCCAGGGCGTAATGCGGGCTGGCAATCGCCTGTTGTTTGGCGTGCATCTCCCGCTGTTCGTGCCAGGGGAAAGCCGTAGAGTACAGCGCGTCCAGACGCTGAAAGAGCGTCGATTCTGTTGATGTTACTTTTTTACAGGTCAGCATATCAGGTGATAAAAAAGTGAATGACAACCCGCGCACCGGCGTGCGCGGGAGAGAGAATTACTCAATCAGGTGAGCGATTTCATCATAATCGACTGACGGCGGCGACTGGCGCAAACCACGCGTCATGTACAGCAGCCAGGCAAACCCAACCGCCAGCCACACAAGGCCCACTTTTAACGCATCCGGCGCCAGGTTCGTCCACAGCCACACAGACATCCCTACGCCCAGTAACGGCAACAGACCATAGTGAAACAGCGCGGCGACGCCACGGCGTTGTTCATTGATCAGGAAGTGCTTGATGACGCTGAGATTCACAAATGTAAACGCGACGAGCGCCCCGAAACTGATCATCGAGACGACAAGATCCAGGCTCAACTCCAGCGCCGTCAGGGATACCAGCGCCACAAAAATAATCGCCCGATACGGCGTATGGAAACGCTTATGCAGATGGAAAAAGATTTTTCTCGGCAAAACGCCTTCACGTCCCATGGCATAGAAGATACGCGATACGCCGGTCTGCGCCGTCATGGCAGAGGCATAAACGCCGGTCAGGTAGGCCGCCATAAAGAAGTTGTACATCCATTTGCCACCCACTTTTTCCGACACCACCAGGCTTGCGGTATCCTGAACCGGGATCAGCGATTGCCAGTCCGGGTAGATCAAATGCGCGGCATACGACACGGCAATAAAGATGACGCCCGCCAGGAGGACGGTAATGATAATGGCGCGAGGTAACGTCCGTTTCGCATCATCGGCCTCTTCCGCCATTGTTGCGATAGCGTCAAACCCCAAAAATGCCAGGCAAAGCACCGCCGCACCGGCCAGTAATCCGCCCAGATGCCCGCTGTCGACTAACAGAGGACGCAACAGCGCATCCGGACTCAAATCAGCCTGGCTAAAAGAAAGCGCGATAAACAGTACGATAAAAATTAACTGTGCCGCGATTAATGTGAAATTAACGGATGTCATCAGTCGTACGCCAAGAATATTCAGCAGACTGACCGATATAATAGATGCCAGAACAAAGACAGGAGCCGGGATCGCCGGGAATGCTTCGTGCAGGAAGATGCCTAAAACAAGATAATTCAGAATTGGCAGGAATAAATAATCCAGAATCTGCGCCCATCCCACTAAGAATCCCATTCTGCCGCCAAAACTGCGCTGAACATAGGAATAAGCAGAACCTGCCAGCGGCAGCGCGCTGGTCATACGACAGTAACTCAACGCAGTAAACAGAATCGTCGCAATGGTCACGAGATAGGCGACGGGCAAATGCCCTTCACTGAGGACAGTCACCTGCCCGTAGGTGGTAAATACTCCCAGCGGAACCATATACGCCAGACCAAATGCGACCAGGGCCGGTGTTTTAAGCACTCTTCGTAGCTGATGTTTTTGTGGCATTCCCGTATCATCTCCTGGCGCTGTTAAAAGGCACCGTTGAAAGGTTTATTTATAATAAAAAAAAGACCGCGAATTTTTACATATGGGTAGGATTTTGAAAAGCATAATAAGCGTTCTATTCATATAAAATTATTTACATTAATTTTATTAATTTATTTCATATGTAAAGCTGTAGAACGCCGAAAACAAAATGGATTCGACGGTATTTATTCTGTTTAAATACAATTCTATAAATAGATAAGCCTGTTTCCGTAACAGAAACAGGCTGTTTATTTCACACTATCAGGCGTCCTGCCAAACCACTTTGCCACCGACAACCGTACGCAGTACGCGCGTTTTAAATAAGGTTTCGGGAGGATTGCTGAAGATATCGTCTTTCAGGACGATCAGATCGGCCAGCTTGCCCGGTTCGAGAGAGCCGACCTCACCGTCACGGGCAATCATGTAGGCCGCATCGATCGTGGCGGAGCGCAACACTTCGGTCAGTGTTAAATTGCGGTCATTATCAAGACGTGGCCCCGCAGGGTTACCTTCGGCATCCCACGCCCGGCGCGTCATGGCAATTTGCAGGTTATACCACTCATCAAGGCGGTCGATTGGCCAGTCACTGCCATACGCCAGACGCGCACCAGCATCAAGGAATCGCCCTTGCGGTTCAAGATGCGGGAATCGCTCTTCACCCAGCATGGCGCGCTCTTCATCAATCAACACCGCCGGTAATCCCGCCCACTGATAAGAGAGTACCGCCGTGACATCCAGTTCAGCAAAACGGGCATACTGATGCGCCGCCGCAAGTTCATTGTGCGCAAGACCCGGACGGACGTCTTTTTGCGGCCAGGCCTGACGCATCTCCTGCAACGCATCAAGCGCCATCTCTATCGCCCCTTCCGCCACCGTATGCATATGCGGGTGAACGCCGGTACGTCCGCACTCTTTAACCAGCGCATTAAATACCTCGGGGGTGAAGTAGAGATCGCCATAGTCTTCTGTCGGCTGCCAGTCAGGGTGTGCGTGCGTCCCTCTGTTTTTACGGTAGGGCTGAAGCAGCGATGCGGTCATGGTCGGGGGCTGGAGCACACCATCAACAAAGAACTTCACATGGCTGACGCCAAAGCCAGGCGCAGGCTGCCACACCGGATCATTCCAGCGTTGATTAAAGTCGACCAGTTCATCCAGCGCGCGGGCGGCATCCTGCGGACCGGCAACGCTGTCCGGCGTAATTTCACGCGCACCGCACATACGAAGGGTTAACTCGCCGCTATCACGCAGCACGGCGAACGCCTTCAGTTGCTCTTCGTAGACCCGGGTATCCATGACCGTGGTCACGCCCTGCTGATTCAGTACCCGTTGAACGTGACGGGCAATCAGAACGCACTGTTCCGGCGTACCGGTTGGAATGCTGTCGAAAGCGCGCATGGCTGGCGCGTCTTCCAGAATACCGTTTAAACGCCCCTCTTCATCCCGACCGATTTTGCCATCTGCCGGAACCGGGGTCTCTTCGGTGATGCCCAGCATCTCCAGCGCACGACTGTTGGCTGCCAGCGTATGGCAGTCATTGGAAAATAGCACCACCGGGCGGCGCGTGTTCAGCGTATCCAGCGATTGACGACACATGTCGGCACCCGCCGGGATCATCGCCTGACGCTGCCACGCACGCACAGATAGCCAGTCGTCCTCTTCCTTCAGCGGATCCTCATCAAGGTGCTGCTGGAGAAGCGCCAGCGTCTCTTCTACAGTCAACGCCGCATAATTCAGGTTACAGCCGCGAAGCTGCTTACCCCCCCAGAATGGATGCATATGACTATCGATAAGTCCTGGCAGCACGACCCTTTTTTCAAGGTCGATCACTTCCGTTTGTGCCCCCGCCAGCGCCAGCAGTTCATGACTGCTGCCGACAGCGGTGATATAGCCTTGTTTGATGGCGATAGCTTCACAAAATTGATCGGACTTATCTGCCGTATAAATTTTACCGTTATGGTAAATCACATCGGGATTCAGGGAGTCAGGCATCATGAAGAGTGTTCCGGGATCCGTTATTCATCGTAAAACGAGTAAAAAAAGCCTTCGCAGCCAGGGCGAAGGAATAAAAAAGGCCAGCAGGGTTACGCTGGCCATCATGGCATTACATTCGGTCGATCACTGCTGCGCTTTCGCCGCGAGTTTGTCTAACAGTTTTTGATGGATCCCACCGAATCCACCGTTGCTCATCACCAGAATATGGTCGCCTGGCTGGGCGGTTTTCACCACCATATCCGCTAATGTCTCCACATCGGCATGCCAGTGCGCAGGCTGTACACACGCTTCTGCGACTTCCGCGACCTGCCACGGAATATGTTGCGGTTGCAGCAAGAACACTTCATCCGCACGTCCTAACGCCGGTGCCAGATCGTCTTTGCAGACCCCCATCTTCATGGTGTTCGAGCGAGGTTCCAGTACGGCGATGATCCGCGCAGTGCCGCCCACTTTACCGCGCAGAGCAGCAAGAGTCGCGAGAATGGCCGTTGGATGATGCGCAAAATCATCATATACCGTCACGCCATTGGCCTGTCCGCGCAGTTCCAGACGGCGGCGCGCATTCACAAACGATCCCAGCGCGTTAGCCGCGTCAGCCGGCAGCACACCCACGTGACGTGCGGCGGCAATCGCCATCAGCCCGTTATGCATGTTGTGTTCGCCAACCAGCGCCCACTTCACTTCACCCACTTTCTCACCGTCTAGCCATACTTCCCACTCAGAGGCTTCGGTGTTCAGTTTTTTCGCCTGCCAGTGGCCCTGCTCGCCGACCAGTTCCTGTTCACTCCAGCATCCCATCGCCATCGTCTGCTTCAGGTTGATGTCGTTTTCAGGCCAGATGATCTTCCCTTGTCCCGGGACGATACGGACCAGATGGTGAAACTGTTTCTGGATCGCTTTCAGGTCGTCAAAGATATCCGCGTGATCAAACTCAAGGTTATTAAGGATCAGCGTACGCGGGCAGTAGTGAACGAACTTGGAGCGCTTGTCGAAGAACGCGCAGTCGTACTCGTCAGCCTCGATGACGAAGAATTCGCTCTCGCCGAGGCGAGCGGAGACGTCAAAGTTGCCCGGCACACCGCCAATCACAAACCCCGGTTTGTAACCGCAGACTTCCAGAATCCAGGTCGCCATCCCCGCCGTGGTGGTTTTGCCGTGCGTCCCCGCAACTGCCAGCACCCAGCGATCGCGCAGAACAAAGTCATGCAGCCACTGTGGGCCAGACATGAAGGGAATGTTTTTTTCCAGCACCGCCTCAACGCATGGATTACCACGGGTCATCGCATTGCCGATAATGACCAGATCCGGCTGTGGGTCGAGCTGGCTGGCATCATATCCCTGAATCAGAGAGATGCCCTGATTCTCAAGTAAAGTGCTCATCGGCGGATACACATTGGCGTCCGAACCCGTTACTTCATGACCGAGCGAGCGCGCCAGCATCGCCAGACCGCCCATGAAAGTGCCACAAATTCCCAAAATATGAATGCGCATACGTCACTGTCCTTTTTTAATCTGGGGGCCATTTTACGCACATGTTATGCGACTGAGAAATGTATTTCAGGCGATTCCGTAGTTTGCTGGCGCGATTCACCTGAGCGCAGCACCGCGAATATTTGTTAAGATTGCCTCGGTCGCTTTACTCCACATTGATTGCAGGGAAAGTGTTATGAAAACGTTAGGTGAATTTATTGTCGAAAAGCAGCACGAGTTTTCTCATGCTACGGGTGAACTCACTGCTTTGCTGTCGGCGATAAAACTGGGCGCCAAGATCATCCACCGCGATATCAACAAGGCCGGACTGGTCGATATCCTGGGTGCCAGCGGTGCTGAGAACGTACAGGGCGAAGTTCAACAAAAACTCGACCTGTTTGCGAACGAAAAACTGAAAGCTGCACTGAAGGCGCGTGATATTGTTGCCGGTATCGCCTCTGAAGAAGAAGATGAGATTGTCGTCTTTGAAGGGTGTGAACACGCGAAGTATGTTGTCCTGATGGATCCCCTGGATGGCTCTTCCAACATCGATGTGAACGTCTCTGTCGGCACAATTTTCTCCATTTACCGCCGTGTTACGCCTGTTGGCACACCGGTGACCGAAGAAGATTTCCTGCAACCCGGCAACAAGCAGGTGGCTGCGGGTTACGTCGTTTACGGTTCCTCAACCATGCTGGTCTATACCACCGGTTGCGGCGTACATGCCTTTACCTACGATCCCTCTCTCGGCGTTTTCTGCCTCAGCCAGGAGCGTATGCGTTTTCCGGCAAAAGGAAGCACCTATTCCATTAACGAAGGCAACTACATTCGTTTCCCGATGGGCGTGAAGAAATACATCAAGTTCTGCCAGGAAGAAGACAAGCCAACACAGCGCCCGTACACCTCGCGCTACATTGGTTCTCTGGTGGCGGATTTCCATCGTAACCTGCTCAAAGGCGGGATCTACCTCTACCCAAGCACCGCTAGCCACCCGGACGGGAAACTGCGCCTGCTGTACGAATGCAACCCGATGGCGTTCCTGGCTGAACAAGCCGGCGGCAAAGCCAGTGACGGCAAAGAGCGCATTCTGGATATCACCCCGGAAAGCCTGCACCAGCGTCGTTCGTTCTTCGTGGGTAACAACCATATGGTGGAAGACGTCGAACGCTTTATCCGTGAGTACCCGGACGCGTAATCCCTGTCGTTGAAAAGGCCCGATGGCGCTTCGCTTATCGGGCCTGTCTCTGATGTCGAACGGTAGGTCGGTTAAGCGTTAGCGCCGCCCGACACGTTATGGTTTTGTCGCCACACGCGTCACCACCGCATTCTGCCTATTCTCCCACAACACCGTCAGCGCTCGTTGTAACGCAATAAAGATAAACAACAAAATGCCGATGGCGATTTTCGTCCACCAGGAACTGAGCGTCCCGTCAAAGTTAATGTAGGTCTGAATCAGCCCCTGGATTGCCACACCAAAGAGTGTGCCTAACACCGTACCCACTCCGCCACTCAACAGCGTGCCGCCTATCACCACCGAAGCGATGGCATCCAGCTCGACGCCAACACCCGCCAGCGCGTAACCGGCCTGGGTATAGAGAGAGAACACAATACCGGCGAGCGTCGCCAGCCCGGTCGAGAGCATATAGATGCGAATGGTCGTGCTGCGCGTTGAAATGCCCATCAGGTTCGCCGAAATCGCACTCCCGCCAATGGCGTAAACCTGATTACCAAACCGCGTACGATGAGCCAGAAAGATCCCTACCACCACCACCGCCAGCATCAGCAGCCCCATCGCGCTCAGACGACCGCCGCCGGGGATTTTCCACGCCAGACTCGAGAGCGTGTCATACACGGGATGGTTGATCGGAATCGACTCTTCGGAAACCAGATAGCTGACGCCGCGCAGGAAGAACATCCCCGCGAGGGTAATGATAAACGCCGGGATCTTCAGCGCATCAATCAGCAGTCCCATGAATGCCCCAAACCCACAGCCCATCGTCAGCACCAGCGGAAACGCCAACAGCGGCGAAATTCCCCAGTCACCGATGGCTTTCGCCAGAAACACACCGGTGAAGGCGATCACCGACCCGACGGAGAGATCGATCCCGCCGGAGAGGATCACAAAGGTCATCCCAACGGCGATAATCCCTAAGAACGCGTTATCGGTCAGGATGTTGCAGATAACTCGCGTGGAGGCGAAACCGGGAAACTGCGTCAGGCACCAGAGATAACCCAGCACAAAGACCCCGAGGGTGATCATTAACGGCAAATTACGTTTTATCATGACCACGCACTCCTTTTATCACGCTGATAAAGCGCTGAGACTGCACAATCAGCACACACAGTACGACGACGGCTTTAACGACCTGATTCATCTCCGGCGGAAAGCCAGACAGTAAAATCCCGGTATTCATCCCCTGGATAATCAACGCGCCTATTACCGAAAGCAGCAGATTAAACCGCCCTCCCATCAGCGACCCGCCGCCAATCACCACCGCCAGAATGGCGTCCAGCTCCAGCCATAATCCGGCGTTATTGGCGTCTGCTCCGCGAATGTCTGCGGTGACAATGATCCCGGCGATGGCGGCGCACACGCCGCTCAGAACATAGGTGAGCATGACGATAATTCGCGTGTTTACCCCGGCATTTTTGGCTGCCCGGATGTTGATCCCTACGGCTTCAATAAACATCCCCAGCGCCGTTTTGCGGGTCAACAGCCAGAACAACACCAGCGTACACACGGCGATAATAACCGGCGTCGGCAACAGCAACAGCGAGCCGCTGCCAAACCACGAGAGATTCGGCGCGTTGAAGGTCACGATCTGTCCGGAGGTAATCAATTGCGCGACCCCGCGCCCGGCGACCATCAGGATTAGCGTCGCGACAAACGGCTGGATTTTAAGGATCGCCACCAGAATGCCGTTCCACAACCCTGCGAGAACCCCCGTTCCCAGCGCGGCAAGCAGAACGACGGGTAAACTGTGCCCGGCGACCGTCATGGCGGCAGTGGTCGCCCCAGCTATCGCCATCACTGCCCCGACAGAAAGATCGATCCCCCCGGTGGCAATCACCAGCGTCATACCGATCGCCAACAGCGCCACAGGCGCGGCGCGGTTGAGAATATCAATCGGGCTACCGAAGAGCCGACCATCCTGCAATATCACCTGCCAGAAGTGCGGTGCCACAACGCTATCCACCAGCAGCACCAACGCTAACGCCACCAGTTGCGGCATCCCCGTCGACCAGCGAAAGCGCTTTTTCGGCGGGGTAGACTGAGGGAGAGATTGAGGCATCACGATTACCTCCTTAGGCCGCAATGGCGTTCATGATCGCCGGTACGGACAGTTCTGCCAGCGGGATCTCCGCCACGTGTTTGCGATCGCGCATGATAATCACGCGATCCGCATACCCCACCAGCTCTTCCAGTTCGGACGAAATCACCAACAACGCCAGACCGTCTGCGCACAGCGTTTCGATCAGGCGGATGATCTCCGCATGGGCGCCAACGTCAATACCGCGCGTGGGTTCATCGAGGATCAGGAACTGCGGTTTGGTCAGTAGCCAGCGTGACAACAGCACTTTTTGCTGATTGCCGCCGGAAAGAAATTCAATCGGTTGATCGGCACTCGGGGTGCGAATACCCAACTGGCGAATAAAGCGTTCGGCAATGTCATTTTGCTCTTTGCGGGGAATCGGTCGTAACCAGCCACGCTGCGCCTGTAACGCCAGAATAATATTTTCCCGTACGCTGGCGGCGGCAATAATGCCATCCGTTTTTCTGTCTTCCGGGCAGAAGCCGATCCCCAGACACGATGCCTGGTGCGGGGAGCGTAGCGTTTGTTGTTTACCTTTAAACATCGCGCTGCCGCTGTCTGCGGGTTTGATCCCGAAGATCACTTCTGCGGTTTCCGTACGCCCTGAGCCTAAAAGCCCCGCCAGTCCGACGATCTCTCCCGGGCGAACTTCCAGATCAAAGGGTGAGATGGTCCCTTTTTTGCCATAGTTTTTGAATGCCGCCACCGGTTTGTCACTCAACAGGGTTCTTCCTGCACGCTGCAAGGCATGGGTATCTAACTCACGCCCCAGCATCATTTTCACCAGTTCGATCTGCGGGAGTTCGCGCGTTTCACGGCAGCCGACAAAGCTGCCATTGCGCAGTACGGTGATCCGATCGCTGACCTGATACACCTGATCGAGAAAATGCGTCACAAAAATCAGGCTGACGCCGCGATCGCGCAGATGGCGCATCAGCCCAAACAACATGTCGACTTCCTGGGTATCCAGACTGGCTGTCGGTTCGTCGAGGATCAGCACCTTCGCGGAAAGATCGATGGCCCGACAAATCGCCACGATTTGCTGCATCGCCACTGAAAAGCGGTTGAGCGGCTCGCGAACATCGAGAGAAAATCCGTAAGAAGCCATCAGCTCGGTGGCGCGCCTTTCCATCTCTTTGCGCCGCAACAGGCCAAAACGGCGAGGCTCACGTCCGATAAACAGATTGTCCGCCACCGACATGTTCGGCAACAGATTCACTTCCTGATAGACCGTACCAATCCCGAGCTGTTGGGCATGGGCCGTATTTTTAGGCGAGATAGTCTGACCTTCCAGCCAGATAGTGCCGCGTTCTGCATGGTACACACCGGTCAACGCCTTGATCAGCGTCGATTTCCCCGCGCCGTTTTCACCCAAAAGCGCCATAATTTCGCCGCGACGCAGACTAAAATCGACATTATCCAGCGCTTTGACGCCGGGAAAAAATTTGCTTAATCCCTCTGTACGGAGGATTTCCTGATGTTGTTCGATAGTCATGGTTCCTCCGGTACAACGTGTGGCGCCCCGTAGGCCTGATAAGCGAAGCGCCATCAGGCAATGTTATGCCGGATGGCGGTGTAAACACCTTATCCGGCCTACGGGCGACCTGGGGCTAAATCAGTAACCCATCTTTTTCTTCTTCTCTAACTCTTCTTTGGCGGTATCCGGCAGGTAGAGTACCGATTTGGTCAGGGTCAGCTTCTCAGGCATGGTGCCGTCTTTCTTATATTTCTCCAGCGCGTCAAAAGCGGGCCCCGCCATGTTCGGCGTCAGCTCCACGCTGGCGTTCGCTTCTCCGTCCATCATCGCTTTAAAGATATCCGGAACCCCGTCGATTGAGCCAGTAAGGATATCTTTGCCTGGCTTCAGACCGGCTTCTTTAATCGCCTGAATCGCGCCAATCACCATGTCATCGTTATGGGCGTAGACCATGCAGATGTTCTTGCCGTTGTTTTCCGCCTTGATAAAGCTTTCCATCACCTCTTTACCTTTACTGCGGGTAAAGTCGCCAGACTGCGAGCGAATGATTTTGATGTTTGGCGCTTTGGCGATGGCTTCCGCAAACCCTTTCTTACGATCTATCGCCACGCTGGCACCGACCGTCCCCTGCAGCTCCACCACGTTACATGGCTTACCATTCACCTCTTTAATCAGCCAGTCGCCAATCAGTTGCCCTTCCAGCACGTTGTTGGCGGTCACGGTGGTCATATAGAGAGATTTGTCTTTGACATCAATGGAACGATCGAGCAAGAACACGGGGATCCCGGCATCTTTGACTTCTTTCAACACCGGTTCCCAACCCGTTGCCACCACCGGCGCGATGAAAATAGCATCCACGCCCTGGGCCACAAATGAGCGCACCGCTTTAATTTGGTTTTCCTGTTTTTGCTGACCGTCGGCGATTTTTAACGTAACGCCGCGTTTCTGAGCTTCACTTTTCGCCACGTTTGTTTCAGCGGCGCGCCAGCCAGACTCTGAGCCGACCTGCGAAAATCCTACGGTTAAAGGGGCTGCCATCGCCATAGACGACATAGCTGCCGAAACTGCTGTGACTAAAAGTAAGCGCTTCCACATAAGTGCGTCCTCGTCGGGTGAGTTATCGTTGATTAACAAACAGTCGCGGAAAAACTATAGACAATGGAACATGTAACGAATTGCGTTACATCACACTTCAAAAAAGTAAATAAAACGTTAATCACAAGTTTGTAATCGCTTCCATTTGCTTATGAAAAATGCAGCTGTTGTTATGGATTTTTCTGTCATGCGAACGTGCTAAAAACAGCGGGGGATCATGGATGGATACGAAAACAAGCGAAGACTTTCGCCACGAGTTGGCTATAATACTTGCCACTTGTTTGCCATACATTTTAAAGGAAACAGACATGAGCTTACTCAACGTCCCAGCGGGTAAAGACCTGCCTGAAGATATCTACGTTGTTATCGAGATCCCGGCAAATGCCGATCCGATCAAATACGAAATTGACAAAGAGAGCGGCGCACTGTTCGTTGACCGTTTCATGTCTACCGCGATGTTCTATCCGTGCAACTACGGCTACATCAACCACACCCTGTCCCTGGACGGTGATCCGGTAGACGTTCTGGTCCCGACGCCGTACCCGCTGCAGCCGGGTTCTGTCATTCGTTGCCGTCCAGTTGGCGTTCTGAAAATGACCGACGAAGCCGGTGAAGATGCGAAACTGGTTGCGGTACCGCACACCAAGCTGAGCAAAGAATACGATCACATCAAAGATGTGAACGATCTGCCGGAACTGCTGAAAGCCCAAATCACTCACTTCTTCGAGCACTACAAAGACCTCGAAAAAGGCAAGTGGGTTAAAGTTGACGGTTGGGACAACGCAGAAGCAGCGAAAGCTGAAATCGTGGCCTCCTTCGAGCGCGCTGCGAAGAAGTAATTCTTACCGCGAATTAAAAAACACTGCTTCGGCGGTGTTTTTTTATGCTTGCAGAAGCAGTACGCGAAAAAAACAACGCCACCCGAAGGTGGCGTGTTCATCTTAGTACTGGTCTTTATCTAACCAGTTGCCGCTTTCAATCAACGTTAAACCGTCAACCGAACGTTGGTACACATACATCCATGCACTCCCGTACGGCGTCTGGATCAACTGGCGTGCGTATTCACCGCCCCTGGTGCGCAAGGCATCAAGCTCGGCCAGCGTAGCATTATCAATACGATAAACTTCACCGTGTACCGTCCCGTTTCCCGGAACTGCGCCTGGATAGTGGCCCAGACTGTACAACTGGTAGTTATCGATACTGTAGTTGCCCAGCAACTGGGCGTTGGTCATCCAGTGGCTGTTGCCCTGTTTGCGTCGTAAACTGCCGTAGACAAATATTCGCATTGCTAAAACTCGAACTGATAGAGCAAATCCAGTGCCTGATCTACGCCAGACACCGCTTCCAGATATAGCTTGGGCATCAGACGATAACGTAGCGTGAGTGTCGCTAAAGAGTCAAATATACCCACACCATATTTCACCTGTAGACCTGGCAGTACATACCCGCTGACCACCACCTGGGATGAGTCGCCTACCCCCTGCGTGTCCAGCGCCAGATTGCTTACGCCAAACGTCTCCCCGATTTTACCCACAACCTGACCACTTTGTGCAACCCCCAGACCAATAAGCATCGATGTCATCGCCGCACTGTCGCTTTGATCGCTGTCCAGCCCCTGGCCGCGCAACAGATAAGAGAGCGCTTGCTGTTGGGACATCGCCGGGTCAGAGAAGATCTCCGCCTTCGGTTCATCGGCCGTTCCGGTAACACGCACACCGGCGATCACATCGTTTTCGGTGGCCTCCGGATTACGGATGGCTTCGATGTTGAGCAGCGGCTGATCCGGAGGACCCGAGAACAACAGCTCGCCTTTACGCACAATGAGATCCTGACCATAGGCATGGAAGCGGCCTTCCGGAATGTTGATCTGCCCGTTCAGCCCCAGACCTTGCTTGTCCTGCGCGACTTTCAGATCGCCGGTCAGACGCGCTTTCAGCCCAAACGCACTCATACGAACGTTATTACCGACATGAATAGTCAGGTTGCTGTTGATCGGAATTGCGGTGCTCTGCGGCTTCTCGGGCTGCAGGTTATTGTTAAGCATCACCTCATCGCTGGAGACGCCCACCGCACTTTCCGGTAGATCATGCACGACAATACGCGCCCACGGCACATCCACCCGACCATCGAGGGTGAACAGACTCGGCGTCGCCTCAAACACCACATCCGGCGAGACATCGAGGCGCACCATCGGCGGTACGGTGATCCGCACCCGACTGCCTTTCGCCGCGACACGCGCACGCCAGTTGTCGATCTGGCTCCAGTCCGCATCGCCGCTCAGGTTAATTTGCCCCTGATGGGTACTCACCACCCCGGCGAGCGTGGAACGTGTGCCGTTGAAGTTCATCGAAAGCTGGCTCGGCTGCATATCAAACGGCATAAAGTTGCCATCGACATCCAGACCACTGAGCTGCAATCGACCAAACATCTGCGGGCTTTGCACATCGCCGCCTAACCGCAGGTTGGCATTCAACATTCCCGCCGCTTTCTCACCCCGCGAGAAAATGGGGTTCACCATCGCCAGGTTGAAATTACGGATATTGACGTTACCGCCAAGATTGCGTCGGCCTTGTGGGTCAGTCACCTGCAGTTGCCCGTCTAACTGACCGTTGTTGGTCAGGCGAATCAGCCAGCCCAGTTCCGCGCGATTGTTGTGGAGATCGGCAGTCAGGTTCAGCGTTTCAAACGCCACCGGCAGCGGCGCGTCGTTGACGGTTTGCGTCACCTTCACATTACGACCGTTGAGCGTAATCTGTCCCTGAGGTAGCCCTTCTTTGGTGGTGTCCCAGGCCACGTCGGCCTTGCCGCTAAATACGCCGCTGGCCTGCGTGGCATCCGGCATAAACGGTTTCAGCATCGCGAGGTCAAAACGGTTAAGGTTGACCACCGCCCGCCCTTCTGCGCCCGCATCAATGGTTTGCGGTACGCACAGTTCGGCATTCGGGTTCGTCCAGCAGTGCGGCCCAATACTGATCTTCTGTTCCTGATTGCGGTAATCCAGCGCGATGGCGCGGTTCAGAGACCACGGGCCAACCGGCGTCTGAAAGCGTGTATTGCTGAGGGCGCCTTTCCAGCGTTCTTCCTTACGGTCGAAGCTTCCCGCCAGATCAAGCTGCCCGGAAACCGGCTCACCCTGAATCCGCAGTTGCAGTTCATGTTGCTTTTCACTGCCTTTGGCATTCAGCGTCACAAGATTGATATTGACGTCAGGCTGCACAATTCGCTCAACGCGAACATTGAGATTTCCGGCAATCTGGTCGGTGGATTTGACGTCGCCTTCCACACGAACCTGCGCCACCGAAAGCTCCTGCCAGCGCAGACCGCGTGCTGTGATATCCGCCAGCAGTTGCGGCGCGTCAACCGTACCGCGTATTTTCACTAGCCCTTTTGCCGTCCCGCCCAGCCCCGGCAGCGCATTGTCGAGCCCAGGCGCGTCGATGGCGGCGTCAAGATTGAGATCTTTTACCCCCAGCTCGCCTTTCACATCCGCACTGTTTGGCCCCAGTTCCAGATGCAGCCCCGGAATGATCCACTGCAGGTAGCTGTTCCCCTTCAGTGAACCATTCACGTTAAGTTTGTTCTGCTTCACGTTGCCGGTCAGTTTGAGCTCTGGCACTTCCATCTGCCAGGTTCCGCCGTACAGGCTCCCCCGGGTTTTAATCAACCCATTGATCTTCGAAGGCCAGTCGGGGATCTCTTTTGCCGTATTGATGCCATCCAGCATCAGTTCACCGCGCCAGCTGATCGCCTTCTGCCAGTCGAGCAGCGCCTTCAGTTCGGTTTTGCCTTCCAGCGCCGCAACGGTAAGTTTATCGAGAGTTACCTGCTGCTCGTTGCCTTTCGCATCCAGAGTAATGGTGGCCGGAGGAATATCCTGCCCCTTCACCGCCGTACGCATCGACAGCGTATAGTCGGTCATCTTGCCGGTGAGCTTGAGTTTAAGATCGTCTGCCTGAAACTGCTTGTCGCCGGTAAATGGCCAGGAGAGTTGCTGGCTAACGATCTCCAGATTCAGCGGTAATCCCGCTTCCCCCAGACGCGTCTGGCCGCGCAGAACCATATCGACCGGACCTGAAAGATTAACGCCAAGCTCCAGTTGCTCGCGCAGCGCGCCGCCCACTTTCAGCTTCACCTTTTCGCCTTTGAGCGGGTCGATATTCAGCGTGCTGTTAAGGGTGAAATCTACCGGCCAGGTGTCGCTCAGTTGCGCGCTGCCGGTGGCATTGACGCTCCCCTTGCTGGAGTCGATATCCAGCGCATCCAGCTTCATATTGCCATCGATACTGCTCACCTTCAGCAGCAGAGTGTGTACCGTCAGATCGGTATCACCGGTAATACGCAACTGCTCGCCGCGAAATTCTTCGATGTTAAGATTGAGCGGCAAATGCACATCGGTCATTTCCGGCAGCACCGGCCTGGAGAAGAGATCTTTCAGCGTCTCGCCCAGCGGTTTTTCATTGGGTTGCGGGTTCTGGATCTTCGGCTCAACCACCTCTTCCTTCGCGACCTCCACCACCTTTGGCAAGGCGATGAGCAGTCCCTGAAGCGATGTCGGCTTCAGGGTCAGGGTTTTCTCCTGCCAGTTCAGGCCGGAGGTGAAATCCAGCACCGAGACCGTCGTGTCATCAATTTTGAGGTTGATGTTATTGAGCGCCACGCGTGAAAGCGTGATCGGATAAGGCGTGGAAAGGTTCAGCGGGCCGCTGTCCTCTTCTTCCACCGCCGCTTCAGACGGCGGCATTTTTTTACTGTCGATGGCAACGCGAATGTCTTTCAGCGACAGATCGTTAACGCACAGGCTGCTGTTCCACAGACAGTCGAGTTTGAGGGCCAGATGCACCTCGCCCGCATTGACCGCCACGCCGGGTTGATCATAGCGCAGGTTCTTCAGCGACAAATCACGCCAGCCTCCCGTGACCTGACCGATCTCCAGCCCCGGCACCCAACGATTCGCCGCATTGAAGATCAGGTGCAGCCCCGTTGTGGTCCCCACCAGAAACGCCACTGTTCCCAACAGCAGCAGAATAAAAATCAGTACGCCGAGGCTTATTTTCTTCCATAGACTCATAATTCTGGCCCCAGACCGATGTAAAACTGCATACCATTTTCTTCTTTATCGCCGACGGGAGCAGCGATATCGAGCTTGATTGGCCCGACAGGAGATTGCCAGCGTACGCCCACGCCAGCGCCCGTTTTGAAGTCGCTTTTACGAATATCACTGACCGCTTCGCCGCTATCAACGAACACCGCGCCCCACCATTTCCCGGTCACGTTGTACTGGTACTCCAGCGAGCCGGTCACCAGCTTCGAGGCCCCTTTCAGATCGCCGTTGCTGTATTCTGGCGAGATAGATTTGTATTTATAGCCGCGAATACTGCGGTCGCCCCCGGCGAAGAAACGCAGATCCGGTGGCACTTTGTCAAAGTCGCCGGTTTCGATCCAACCGAAATTGCCACGCGTTACAAAACGATGGCGATCGTACAGGGTGCGTATCCAGACGTTTTGCGCCTGAAAGACCGAGAAATCGACATCGGAACCCCAGGCCGTATTGGAATAATCAATAGAATAGCGCTGCGAATCCCCCCACGTCGGCATCAGACCGCCGCGTGAGCGCGTCCGGCTTATCATCACCCCAGGATAAAGCAGCATGGTGGTGTCAGTGACTTCCCCTTGGGTAAAGTGGTCAAGACTCCAGCGCAGATTGATGGCACGCTGCCAGCCGCTGGAAAGATCCCAATAGCGGGAGACGGCGAGCGTGGTGGAGTCTGATTCGGTATCGTTGAGATCCGTGCGCTTAAAGCCGCCCTGAACCAGATAATATTGCTCCAGCGGGTTCTTCAGCAGTGGCATTTTATAACTGAAATCAAGCACCTGTTCCGGCGCCGAAATACTGGTACTGGTCGTCAGGCTGTGGCCGTAAGAGTTCATCCACGGTTTTTTCCACGTGGCTTTCACGCGCGGTCCAACGTCGGTCGAATAGCCCACACCGGTTTCGATGGTGTTTTCTACGCGCGGTGACACAACGCCTTTCAGCGGCAGGACTTTCGTTTTGCGGGCCTTATCGAACTCAGGGGCGACAACCACGGAGTTAAACCATCCGGTGGCTGAGAGGCGGCGGTTCAGCTCCGCCAGATCTTTCGACTGGTACTCATCGCCCTCTTTGAACGGCACCAGATGTTGCAGGTATTCGTCACGAATCTGCGAACCTTCAAACGTGACATGCCCGAAGCGGTAACGTTCACCGCTATCATAGTCGATGTCCCAGAACGCCTGATGGCGATCCAGCGCAATGCCCAACTGGCTCTTTTTAAATTCGCTGTCGAAATACCCTTTACGCAGCGCAACGCTGGTTAACGACTTTTTGAAGTTGTCATAGTCACTGTGATCCAGCACGGTTCCCAGTGCCGGCCGCGTTTTCAGCAAGGACAGATAATCTTTATCAGTCCGCGCGCCACCGCGTAAAATGACTTCAGTGCCGCCAATCAACACCGGCTGACCCGGCGTGACTTTGGCAATCAATACCTGACGCCCTTTCGCCGGAGGTGGACGTAAATCAAATTCAATGGTCGGCTCGTAATAGCCCAGCGCTTTTAACCCTTCGCGGATAGCATCATCAACGCGCGCGCGAAAGCGCCGGTCGGGCGTGACTTCGTCACCCTGAATCGTCGACAATTGAGCACGGACGTTTTTTTCCAGCGCTCCCGACAAACCTTCAACCTGTAGACGGACATTCGCGGCGGCGGCAGAGCCACTCAAGCATAGCAAACCGACCCAGCATAACTGACGGATATGTGGCACATTTTCTCCTGAATATCCTTTTTTTCCTGACCCTGGAAAAAGAACACTACACCATCCAATGGCTTAACAAAAATTCAACAATCGAGGTTGAAAAACAGACGACAACCCAAATATTTCTTATGTTTACTTTAGACACATTCACAGTAGTTATTGTGTGCAAAGAAGCGTCTTGTTACAACCTTAAACCAAATGACAGTTTTTGGGAGGACCGCACCATGAGCATATTTGATAAAAAGCATCTGGTTACTCAATCAGATGCATTGCCCGGACGCAATACCCCGATGCCGGTAGCCACTCTGCATGCGGTAAACGAACACTCCATGACAAATGTGCCCGAAGGGATGGAAATTGCCCTTTTTGCTATGGGCTGCTTTTGGGGCGTTGAGCGTTTATTCTGGCAATTGCCGGGGGTATATAGCACGGCGGCGGGGTATACCGGCGGCTATACGCCAAATCCCACCTACCGGGAAGTCTGCTCCGGGCAAACCGGTCACGCCGAAGCCGTTCGTGTGGTCTACGATCCCCAGGTTATCCGCTATGAGCAGTTGTTACAGGTGTTCTGGGAGAATCACGACCCGGCGCAGGGTATGCGTCAGGGCAACGATCAGGGGACACAGTACCGTTCCGCTCTCTATCCGTTAACGCCGGAACAGGACGCCGCCGCCCACGCCAGTCTTGAACGCTTTCAGGCGGCGATGGCCGCAGCAAATGACAATCGCCACATCACTACCGAGATTAGCCACGCCACCCCGTTCTACTACGCCGAGGATGACCACCAGCAGTATCTGCACAAGAATCCGTACGGCTACTGCGGCATTGGCGGAATTGGCGTATGTCTGCCGCCTGAAGCATGATTTTGTGAGCAGACAGGCGTTTTGACAGCCCCTTGCCACGCCTGATGCCGCGACGCGTATCTGGCCTCCGGGAGTGTCGAAATCGGACCCTCTGGCGGCATTACAGTACCTTACGCTATACTAGCGACTGAAATTACCGGCTCACTTCCTTCGGGCCGGTTTTCAATGTGTATTTCATATGGATTTATACTCTATGGATTTCGAGTTGCAGGAAGGCGGCAAACTCGTGAATCCCCGGGAGCATAGAAAACTATGTGACTGGGGTGAATGAGTGCAGCCAACGTACCTGTAACCTGAAAGACGACGAGTATCAACTTCTCCCTTCCGAGGATCTGGCCTGAACGGTCGGATAAGATATGTTAAACAGTATTTTAATCATACTCTGCTTGATCGCTGTGAGTGCGTTCTTCTCGATATCCGAGATCTCGCTTGCCGCCTCACGTAAAATTAAACTTAAGTTGTTAGCGGATGATGGCAATATCAACGCGCAGCGCGTGTTGAAAATGCAGGAAAACCCGGGGATGTTCTTTACCGTGGTGCAAATTGGCCTGAACGCGGTCGCCATTCTCGGCGGTATCGTGGGCGACGCCGCATTTTCTCCGGCATTTTATTCCCTGTTCTCTACCTACTTCTCAGCGGAGCTGTCCGAGCAACTGAGCTTTATTCTCTCTTTCTCGCTGGTCACCGGTCTGTTTATTTTGTTCGCGGATTTAACCCCGAAACGCATCGGTATGATTGCGCCAGAAGCTGTTGCTTTGCGTATCATCAACCCGATGCGCTTCTGCCTGTTTGTATTTCGCCCATTGGTGTGGTTCTTCAACGGTCTGGCAAACACCATCTTTCGCATCTTCAAACTGCCGATGGTGCGTAAAGACGACATTACGTCTGATGATATCTATGCGGTCGTTGAAGCCGGTGCGTTAGCAGGCGTACTGCGTAAACAGGAACACGAATTGATTGAAAACGTGTTCGAACTGGAATCTCGTACCGTGCCGTCTTCCATGACCTCGCGAGAAAACGTGATCTGGTTTGATCTGCATGAAGATGAACAGAGCCTGAAAAACAAAGTGGCGGAGCATCCGCACTCGAAATTCCTGGTCTGTAACGAAGACATCGACCACATCATTGGCTACGTTGACTCAAAAGACCTGCTCAACCGCGTGCTGGCGAACCAGAGCATGGCGCTTAACAGCGGCGTCCAGATCCGCAATACGCTGATCGTTCCGGACACCTTAACCCTCTCTGAAGCGCTGGAAAGCTTCAAAACCGCGGGCGAAGATTTTGCCGTTATCATGAACGAGTACGCGTTGGTGGTGGGTATTATCACCCTCAATGATGTGATGACGACATTAATGGGCGACCTGGTGGGTCAGGGTCTGGAAGAACAGATTGTCGCCCGTGATGAGAATTCATGGCTGATTGATGGCGGTACGCCTATCGACGACGTCATGCGCGTACTGGATATCGACGAGTTTCCGCAGTCGGGTAACTACGAAACCATCGGCGGATTTATGATGTTTATGCTGCGAAAAATCCCGAAACGTACCGACTCGGTGAAGTTTTCCGGCTACAAGTTTGAAGTGGTGGATATCGATAACTACCGTATCGATCAGTTGCTGGTCACGCGACTCGGCACAAAACCCACGACGCTGGTGCCGAAGCTGCCCGATGCCAAAGAAGAGAACGCGGCATAAGTTACGCGCCTTAGAAACATCAACGGCTCCTGTTTAAGGAGCCGTTTTTTTATACTGCTTTAACTATCGCATAGCACTTCGGTTAAGCCATCTCAGTTTGCAGACGCAAAACCTGACGGTTAACTTCGGACATCACAGAAAAATGCTGTTTGTCCTTCACTTTTGGGACAAGAATCTTACCCTTATCAAACTCAAAAGCGCCGACGTCCTTGATATATAACCGTCCACGAAACAGGATCTTCACGTACTTCGCCACCTGCAGCGGGTTGTACCGTTGGAAAATTTTCATTGTTGTCTCCTGCTGAGCATTACGCCTTTGCGGTGCCACAATCAGCCCAACTGTTCTAAGGCGCAAATTTTAATGCCATATGACTATAGACTATCGCGACGATGTTTCCAGCGTGTATAAGTTTATTTACCTTTCCATTACACTTATTCAGAATTATCTCTTCACTGATACGCTGGATTCAGTATAAGCCTTCATTTTTCGCAGGATTTGTGCGCCCGTCCGCAAACTGGCATCGCGCTTGCGGGAAAAAGCATTATTCGCACATATGATTAAATCTCAGACCCAAGTGGTCGGATCACCTGCAAATAATAAGGAAACACCATGACCTTACGTAAGCTTCTGGCGCTCTCATGCCTGCTACTGCCGATGATGGCCTCCGCACATAACTTCGAAACGCACCAGCGCGTGTCACCAGTGGGGATTGCCGATCGCGGTGAATTGATTCTTGATAGTGATAAGTTTAGCTACAAAAACTGGAATAGCGCGCAGCTGCCAGGGAAAGTACGCATTCTGCAACACATCGCTGGACGCACTTCTGCCAAAGAGAAAAACGCGACGTTGATCGAGGCCATCAAAGCGGCAAAACTGCCGCACGACAAATACCAGACCACCACTATCGTTAACACGGATGACGCCATTCCCGGCTCCGGTATGTTCGTGCGCAGTAGCCTTGAGAGTAATAAGAAGCTCTACCCCTGGTCGCAGTTTATTGTCGACAGCGACGGTATTGCGCGTAAAACCTGGCAACTGGATGAAGAGAGTTCAGCTATCGCCGTACTCGACAAAGATGGCCGTGTTCAGTGGGCAAAAGATGGCGCATTAACGCAGGAAGAGGTGCAGCAGGTGATCGCCCTGCTGCATAAATTACTCAGTAAATAGAGACCCGGAAGCCGGGGTTAAGGAATGATTCGCGCGGCGTGTAATCCAGTGGTTTACCCTGCCAGTCGTGAATATGCGCCCCGGCGGCAGCGGCAACAGCGTGGCCCGCAGCGGTATCCCAGACGTTAGTAGGGCCAAAGCGTGGATACAGTTGAGCCTGCCCTTCTGCCACCAGGCAGAACTTAAGGGAAGATCCAATCGAGGTTGTCTGGTGCTCGCCCAACTGCTGCAAATACTCTTTCATTTCGTTGTCTGCATGGGAGCGGCTAATCACCACCAGCGGCGGGCGGGCGTCGCGTACCTGAATTTGTTTGCGTATACCGCACTCTTCTTTCCAGGCTTTACCTTCTGCCGCGCTGTACATCACCTTCATGACGGGAGCGTAAACCACGCCCAATACCGCCTTGCCCTTGTCGATCAGCGCAATATTGACGGTGAATTCCCCGTTACGTTTAATGAACTCTTTCGTGCCATCCAGTGGGTCTACCAGCCAGTAACGCTGCCAGTGCTGGCGCACGTCCCAACCCTGCGGGTCTTCTTCCGAAAGAACCGGAATATCTGGCGTCAGTGCCTGTAATCCTTCGAGTATCACGGCATGCGCGGCAAGATCCGCCGCAGTGACCGGAGAATCATCCTGCTTGCTGGTGATCTCCATCGGTTTGACTCCATCGTAAATTTGCATAATGGCATCACCCGCATTCCGTGCAAGCTGGCATACATGTTCTAACATTCTCCACCTCGTTTGTGGCCGTGGCGTTAACTCGTTGTTTTACTTATACCCGATCGTCAGGGGATCCGCCAACTGTGATAATGACTGCGGTTTTGGCAGGTAAATTCATGGCATGATTCACGATTCTGTAAGCAAGAAGATATAGATACATTTTCTTTTGTGGCTTAGATCTTAAAAGGATGCCCCTGATGATTAAGTTTAGCGCAACGCTCCTGGCCACGCTGATCGCGGCCAGCGTGAATGCGGCGACCGTCGATCTGCGAATCATGGAAACCACTGATTTGCATAGCAACATGATGGATTTTGATTATTACAAAGATACCGCGACGGAAAAGTTCGGCCTGGTACGCACGGCAAGTTTGATTAATGCCGCCAGAAATGAAGTGAAAAACAGCGTACTGGTCGATAACGGCGATCTGATTCAGGGGAGTCCGCTGGGCGATTACATGGCAGACAAAGGGCTGCAAAAAGGCGATATTCATCCTGTCTATAAAGCACTGAATACGCTTGATTATGCCGTCGGCAACCTTGGCAACCATGAATTCAACTATGGTCTGGATTATCTCCACGCAGCGCTGTCTGGCGCAAAATTCCCTTACGTTAACGCCAATATCATCGACGTTAAAACCCAAAAGCCGCTGTTTACCCCTTATCTGATCAAAGAGACAGACGTCATCGATAAGGACGGTCATAAGCAAACGCTCAAAATCGGCTATATCGGTTTTGTGCCACCCCAGATCATGACCTGGGATAAAACTAACCTCAGCGGCAAAGTGACGGTGAATGACATCACCGAAACCGCCCGCAAGTATGTTCCTGAAATGCGCGCCAACGGCGCCGATGTGGTGGTCGTCATTGCGCACTCCGGTCTTTCAGCCGATCCGTACCACAACATGGCGGAAAACTCGGTTTACTATCTCAGCAAAGTCCCGGGCGTGGATGCCATTATGTTTGGTCACGCGCATGCCGTCTTCCCGGGTAAAGATTTCGCCAGCATTAAAGGCGCGGATATCACCAAAGGTACCCTTAACGGTGTACCGGCCGTCATGCCGGGCATGTGGGGCGATCATCTGGGCGTGGTGGATCTGGTGCTCAACAACGACAGCGGGAAATGGCAGGTGACACAGGCAAAAGCCGAGGCGCGCCCGATTTATGACGCGACGGCGAAAAAATCGCTGGCAGCGGAAGACCGTAAGCTGGCCGATATCCTGAAAGCCGATCATGACGCCACGCGCAAATTTGTCGGCAAACCGATTGGTCAATCCGCAGATAACATGTACAGCTATCTGGCGCTGGTACAAGACGATCCGACCGTTCAGGTCGTGAATATGGCGCAAAAAGCCTACGTTGAACACTTTATTCAGGGCGATCCGGATCTGGCAAAACTGCCTGTGCTTTCTGCCGCCGCGCCGTTTAAAGTCGGTGGTCGTAAAAACGATCCCGCCAGCTTTGTTGAGGTGGAAAAAGGGCAACTCACCTTCCGTAACGCCGCCGACCTCTATCTTTACCCCAATACCCTGGTGGTCGTCAAAGCCAGCGGCAAAGAGGTGAAAGAGTGGCTGGAATGTTCGGCAGGACAGTTCAACCAAATTGATATCCACAGCAGCAAGCCGCAGTCGCTGATTAACTGGGATGGATTCCGCACCTATAACTTCGATGTGATTGATGGGGTGAATTACCAGGTGGATGTTTCGCAGCCCGCCCGCTATGACGGCGAATGCCAGACCGTCAACCCCAACGCAGAACGTATCAAGAATCTGACCTTCAACGGCAAACCGATTGACCCGAACGCAACATTCCTGGTCGCCACCAATAACTATCGCGCTTACGGTGGTAAGTTTGCGGGCACCGGCGAAAACCATATCGCGTTTGCTTCACCGGATGAGAACCGTTCAGTGCTGGCCGCGTGGATAGGCGCAGAAACGAAGCGTGCAGGCGCAATCCTTCCGGCAGCGGACAATAACTGGCGTCTGGCGCCCATCAGCAGTAAGACGACGCTGGATATCCGTTTTGAGACATCCCCGACCGATAAGGCTGCCGCGTTTATCAAAGAGAAAGGACAATATCCGCTGAAGAAAGTCGCCACCGATGATATCGGTTTTGCAATTTATCAGGTGGATTTGCGCCACTAACGCTCCCTTCATTGCCGGATGGCGACGCCAGAGCGTCTTATCCGGCCTACGGGTCAATGCTATCTGTAGGCCGGAGAGGCGTCAGCCGCCATCCGGCAAATACTCACGCCGCACGCTCATCCCGTACCGCCAGGACCTGCGGCAGATTCAGTTCTATCCAGTCCGCCAGCGCGGTCACTTTATCGCTGACCTGCTCACCCAGCGGCGTCAGGCTGTACTCTACGTGCGGTGGAACCACCGGATACGACACCCGATTAACAAAACCGTCCAGCTCCAGCGCCTGTAACGATTGCGCCAGCATTTTTTCGCTCACGCCGCCCATCTTGCGGCGTAAATCGCTGAAGCGATGCGTTCCGTCACGCAGCGCCACCAGAATCAATACCCCCCAGCGGCTGGTCACGTGCTTTAACACATCTCGCGACGGGCACTGTTCGGCGAACAAATTCCCCTCGCGCAATTGCTGAGAAAGCGTTGAGTTTGTCATTTTTATACTTACCTTTTTGTACGTACTTACTAAAAGTAAGTTTAGGTGTTAGCGTAATTAAACACAAGACAAAGACGAGGAGTCATCCCATGATCGCAATTACCGGTGCCACTGGCCAACTGGGTCAACACGTTATCGAATCCTTACTGAAAACCGTTTCTGCCAACCAGATTGTCGCTATCGTTCGTAACGCGGCGAAAGCCACGGCCCTGCGTCAGCAAGGCATTACCGTACGTGAGGCGGATTACAACAACGAAGCGGCATTCACCACCGCGCTACAGGGTATTGATAAACTGCTGCTGATCTCGTCGAGCGAAGTCGGGCAACGTAGCGCACAGCATCGCAATGTGATTAATGCCGCAATGGCAGCTGATGTAAAATTTATCGCGTACACCAGCCTTCTTCATGCCGACCGCTCCCCGCTGGGACTGCATGTCGAGCACGTTGAAACCGAAAAAATGCTGGCAGACTCAGGCATTCCCCACACCTTGCTACGTAACGGCTGGTATACCGAAAACTACCTGGCCAGTGCGCCCGCAGCGCTAGAACACGGCGTGTTTATCGGCGCCGCAGGGGAAGGCAAAATCGCCTCCGCCACCCGTGCTGATTATGCCGCTGCCGCCGCACGCGTGATTAGCGAAGAGGGTCATGCCGGTCAGGTTTACGAACTGGCGGGCGATGAAGCCTGGACGCTCAGCCAACTGGCCGCCGAACTGGCAAAACAGAGCGGGAAAAACGTGGTGTATCAGAATCTGAGCGAAGCGGATTTTGCCTCGGCGCTCAAAGGTGTGGGTCTGCCTGCGGGACTGGCGGATATGCTGGCGGATTCCGATGTGGGCGCCTCAAACGGTGGCCTGTTTGATGACAGCAAGACATTGAGCACACTGACTGGACGTTCGACCACCCCACTGGCTGAGAGCGTCAAAAACATCCTGTAAGTGCTAAAAATTCGCGAATTGCAGTGGCGTCCCCGGGAACCCTCTTTAATAATAAAAAGCGGGTTCATGGGGAGAGACAATGTGCAAGGCGTACCAGAACAGTTTATTGATGAGAAAGACAGCGCCCGTTTTCGCCATCTGGCGCAGGTTCCCGGCGTTGAACTTTATCATGCCCACATTTCGCGTTACGCCTTTGAACCCCATACCCATGAAGCGTTCGGTATCGGTGCGATAGAAGCCGGAGCCGAACGCTTTCGCTATCGCGGTACGCAATATGTTGCCCCCGCCCAGTCCGTCGTCACGATGAATCCCGATGAGCTGCATACCGGCGAGGCTGACACAGCCGACGGCTGGCGTTACCGAATGATCTATCTCGAACCCGATCTGCTGGAAAAGGTGACCGGGATCCGTCACTGGTGGTTTCAGGACGTTACGCGCCACGATCCGTTACGATCGCGCCAGATTTGTTCGCTGATCCAGGGACTCTGGCACGCGGACGATCCGCTGGCGCAAAAAGGTCTGCTGCTCTCTCTTATCGACACGTTCCAGCCATTGGCGCGTCATGCGCCGACGCCGCGCGAAGGCGCACACCGTTTTGATCGCGTACGCGAGTATCTGCATGATAACTATATGCATTCTGTCACGCTGGACGAACTGGCGAACGTCGCGTCGCTAAGCCCCTGGCACTTTCAGCGCCAGTTCAAAGCCCATTTCCACGTGACGCCGCACCAGATGCTGATGGCGATTCGGCTGTGGCGGGCAAAGACGTTTCTCACCCACGGTATGCCCGCAGCAGAGGTGGCGGCGGCCACCGGGTTGACCGATCAATCCCATCTCACCCGTACCTTTACCCATCGCTACGGCATCACCCCGGTACGCTACCAAAAGCAGGTGTTTTCCGGTTAATCAGCAACCTCATACAATACGGGCGTGGATTCCCTGCCTACACTTCTCACTACGTTCAATAATGTGGATGTAAAAATGATTAGCGGTGTGTTGTATGCCCTGCTGGCGGGGCTGATGTGGGGGCTGATTTTTGTCGGGCCGTTGATCGTGCCGGAATACCCGGCGGTATTGCAGGCAATGGGGCGTTATCTGGCCCTGGGGTTGATCGCATTACCCATCGCCTGGCTTGGCCGCGTGCGGCTTCGCCAGTTAACACGTAAAGACTGGCTGACCGCGCTGGCGCTGACGATGATGGGCAATCTGATTTATTACTTCTGCCTGGCAAGCGCGATCCAGCGCACCGGCGCCCCCGTCTCAACGATGATCATCGGAACGCTGCCGGTGGTGATCCCGGTATTTGCCAACCTGCTTTATAGCCAGCGTGACGGCAAACTATCCTGGCTACGCTTAACGCCCGCACTGGTACTTATCGGCATTGGGCTGCTCTGCGTGAATGTTGCGGAACTGGATCAGGGAATGCCCGATTTTAACGGCTGGCGCTATGGTTCAGGTATCGCACTGGCGCTGATCTCCGTGGTGTGCTGGGCATGGTATGCGCTGCGTAACGCCCGCTGGTTACGCGAAAATCCGGATAAACATCCGATGATGTGGGCAACGGCGCAGGCGCTGGTCACGCTGCCGGTTTCTTTGCTGGGGTATGTCGCTGCCTGCCTCTGGCTGAAAGGGCAAACGCCCCTGTTTGATCTGCCCTTTGGGCCGCGCCCGGCGGTGTTTCTCTGCCTGATGGTGGCCATTGCGATCCTCTGTTCATGGGTAGGCGCGTTATGCTGGAACGTGGCCAGCCAGCGCTTGCCAACGGTTATCCTCGGCCCCTTGATTGTCTTCGAGACGCTGGCAGGTCTGCTCTATACCTTTATTCTGCGTGAAGAAATGCCCCCACTGCTGACCTTGAGCGGGATTGCACTGCTGGTGGTTGGGGTGGTGATTGCGGTGCGAGCGAAACCGGAGAAGCCGAGCGTCGTCGCGGTTTCAGAGTCGTGATGTTGCCGGAGAGGGTGCGGCGTTTATGCGGCCTACGACGTCATCGCGCGTAGGCCGCATAAGATGTTTACGCCGCCGTCCGGCGCGAAACGTTAAACACCGCCACCGTCTGGTTCAGACGCGCAGCCTGCTCTTCCAACGCCGCGGCAGCGGAGGCCGATTCTTCCACCAGCGAAGCGTTCTGTTGCGTCACGCGATCCATTTCTGCAACCGCCTGACCGACTTGATCGATGCCCCGGCTTTGCTCATCGGAAGCAGAGGCAATTTCGCCCATGATGTCGGTGACACGGGTGACCGCACTCACAATCTCCGCCATGGTTTCACCGGCTTCATTCACCAGCGCCGCGCCTGCAGTCACCCGATTGCCCGAGTCATCAATCAACGCCTTAATCTCTTTTGCCGCCTGCGCGCTACGCTGCGCCAGGGTACGCACTTCGCCCGCAACCACAGCAAAGCCGCGCCCCTGCTCCCCCGCCCTTGCTGCTTCTACTGCCGCATTCAACGCCAGAATATTGGTCTGGAATGCAATGCCGTCAATCACGCTGGTGATCTGGGCAATTTTGCTGGAACTGGTGGCAATTTCATCCATGGTACGCACCACGCCATCCACCACCTTGCCGCCTTTCTGCGCCGTCTCAGAGGCATTTCGCGCCAGATTGGTCGCCTGGCGCGCATTGTCCGCATTTTGCTTCACGGTCGCGGTAAGCTGCTCCATGCTGGCTGCTGTTTCTTCCAGTGATGCCGCCTGCTGTTCAGTCCGTGAAGAGAGATCGTTGCTGCCCGCCGAAATTTCCCCTGCGCCGGTGTAGATGGTATCGGCCCCGTCGCGTACCACGCTGACGGTGGTCGCCAGCGCCTGCTGCATCTCGTGCAGATTGTGCGCCAACAACGCCATTTCGTTGCTGCCGTCCGTGTGGATGCTGTGGGTCAGATCGCCTGCTGCAATATGACGAATATGCGCCATCACATCGTGCAGCGGTTTCAGCAACACGCGCTGCATGGCAATCCAGCTGATGACAATCACCGCCACGACCGCCAACATAATCAGGGTCAGGATCCACATGATACGCTGATAGTCGTTTTCGTTATCCCGCATCCCCGCATTCGCCAGTTCTGCCTGCGCGGTACGCCACTCATGGTAAACCGCCTGCATGGCGGACTGTTTTTTCTCGGCATTCTGCCTGAACATCTCTTCCAGCTTGCCTTCAGCCAGCAGTACGTTCATTTTCTCCAGGGTTGCCGAGTAGAGGCCATATTGCTCTTCCAGTCTGTCGGCCAGTTGTTCATCCAGACCCGGCGTTTCCGGCAATGCGTAGTAATTGTCGTAATGGCGCTTTGCCTCTGCCAGCATGCGGTTCGCGGCGTTCACCAGTTCATTCAGCTGCCCGCCATTGATCTGGTTTGCCATGTTACCTTGCAGTCGCAGCATACCCCGGTTGAGCGTCACGCGCGCCTGGTTCAGGCTGATCCACGCATCGGTAAATTCAGCCACGTTCTGACTGGAAAGCTGTGACACGGTGAAGTTTTGTTTGTCGTGGTTGAGCGCGCCGATAAAAACGCCTGCGGAAATGATCTGCATCGCGCCCAGGGTGAGTAGCACGATTATCAGTAAGGTGATGACTTTGATCCGTTTGAACATCTGTTGCCTTTTCTTATGCAAGTATTGCCTGAGGTCTAACTATCGGCAGTGCCGCCAGCTTATTTAATCCCGCCGTCGGCGACCAAAGCGGATTTTCAGTTCTTTTTAATAAGATTCAGCACCTTAAGAGAATAAGAAAATTTCGTGACAATCATCACATTTCGTTCTGACTCGAAAGAGGTATATCTTCGCTTTAAAGATGTATTTAATATACATCTTATATTACTGAGAATGAGGTAACAGCTATGTCTTATCGCGATCAACCTTTAGGTGAACTGGCGCTCTCGATCCCTCGCGCTTCGGCGCTGTTTCGTAAGTACGATATGGATTACTGCTGCGGTGGTAAGCAGACGCTGGCGCGCGCGGCCGCGCGTAAAGAGCTGGATGTTGACGCTATTGAAGCGCAACTGGCTACGCTTGCTGAACAGCCGATTGAGAAAGACTGGCGTACCGCAAAACTCCCCGAAATCATCGACCACATCATCGTGCGTTATCATGATCGCCACCGTGAGCAACTGCCGGAACTTATTCTGCAGGCGAGCAAAGTCGAACGCGTACACGCAGATAAACCCAGCGTACCGAAGGGTCTGGCGAAATATCTGACCATGCTGCATCAGGAACTTTCCAGCCACATGATGAAAGAAGAGCAGATCCTGTTCCCGATGATCAAACAGAGAATGGGAAGTCAGGCGATGGGCCCGATAAGCGTCATGGAAAGCGAACACGATGACGCGGGTGAACTGCTGGAAGTGATCAAACACACGACCAACAACGTGACACCGCCGCCGGAAGCCTGCACGACATGGAAAGCGATGTATAACGGTATTAACGAACTGATTGACGATCTGATGGAACACATCAGTCTGGAAAACAACGTACTGTTCCCGCGCGCCTTATCCGGGGAATAAAAAAAGCCCGGTGGCGGCTTCGCCTTACCGGGCCTACACTTCGTGCCTCTGTAGGCCGGATAAGCGATAGCGCCATCCGGCAACAGACTTAACGCACGCCTGCCATACGTTTCTTACCGATAAACAGCCAGCCGAGACCCAGCGCGATGAACCACAGCGGTGTGACGATCAGCGCCTGACGGGTATCTTCTTCCAGCGTCAGCAGCACCAGTACAAACACGAAGAACGCCATGCACACCCAGCACATCACCTTGCCCCACGGCATCTTGTAAATCGATTTCTCATGCAGATGAGGGCGCTGTTTACGGTACACCAAGTACGAGCACAGAATGATGGTCCAGACGAACATAAACAGAATGGCCGACACGGTGGTGATCATGGTGAATGCACCAATCACGCTCGGGTTAACGTACAGCATCACTACACCGCCCAGCAGGCAGATACAGGAGAAGGTCAGCCCTTTTGCCGGAACAGCACGTTTAGACAGCTTCGCAAACGCGCTCGGTGCAACCCTTTCCTGCGCCAGGCCGAATAACATACGGCTGGTGGAGAACACGCCGCTGTTCGCGGACGATGCGGCAGACGTCAGCACGACAAAGTTAATCAGGCTGGCAGCAGCAGGCAAACCGACCAGCACAAACAGCTCCACAAACGGGCTCTTGGTCGGTACGACCGAGCTCCACGGCGTTACGGACATAATCACGATCAGCGCGAAAACGTAGAACATGATGATACGGATTGGAATCGAGTTAATGGCGCGCGGCAGAGATTTCTCCGGATCTTTGGTTTCCGCAGCCGTCGTCCCCACCAGCTCAATACCCACGAAGGCAAAGACGGCAATCTGGAAACCGGCAAAGAAGCCGCTTAAGCCTTTCGGGAACCAACCGCCGTCATTCCACAGGTGGGTGAATGAGGCTTCAACGCCCGTCGGCGATTGAAAGTGCATCATAATCATCACCAGTCCGACCACAATCAGCCCGACGATGGCAACGATTTTGATCATCGCAAACCAGAACTCCATCTCGCCGAACATTTTTACGGTGGCGAGGTTGAGGCTCAGCAGCAGGACAATCACCGCCAGTGAGGCCACCCAGTCTGATAGCCCAGGGAACCAGAATTGCGCATAAGCCGTAATGGCGACGACGTCGGCCATTCCGGTAACCACCCAGCAGAACCAGTAGGTCCAGCCGGTAAAATATCCCGCCCACGGTCCGAGCAAATCGGAGGCGAAATCACTAAATGATTTGTACTCGAGATTCGAGAGCAGCAATTCTCCCATTGCGCGCATCACGAAAAAGAGCATAAAACCGATGATCATATACACGAAAATGATCGACGGCCCTGCAAGGCTGATGGTTTTACCGGACCCCATGAACAAACCAGTGCCAATAGCGCCGCCGATGGCGATAAGCTGAATATGGCGGTTTGTAAGATTGCGCCGTAGCGACTGTTCAGACGATGCCTCTTCGTCGGCAACGACTTTTACCTGATCTACCATGTTTTTTTCTTCCTGTACCTGTCTGTGTTGTTAGGCTCTACGGCCTTTAATGCGTCTGTCGTACATCTATGCTACGACGAACCCGTTATCGGGACTCATCGATATTAGGTAAGAATTGGCGGGATGAATACTTAGATTTAAATAAAATGTTAATTTTATGTTTAAAGTGAGTGTCATATCACTCTGACAACGAGAATCAGTTCACAAAAATACACGCAGCGAGCATATTTGCAAAATAAAATATCGACATCTCGCTCATTGTAGGTTTTTCACTCTTTTTTCTGTCCCCCTCAATGAAGAGGGGAACAGAAGTCACTGCTTACAGGATTTCCAGCAGTTCCACTTCAAACACCAGCGTGCTGAACGGAGGGATGGACGCGCCAGCGCCGCGCTCGCCGTACGCCAGTTCCTGAGGAATAGTCAGTTCCCATTTGGAGCCAACCGGCATCAGCGTCAGCGCTTCGATCCAGCCTGGGATCACGCCATTTACCGGGAATTCAGCCGGTTCGCCACGCGCAACAGAACTGTCAAACACGGTACCGTCAATCAGTTTGCCGGTGTAATGCACACGTACACGATCGGTACGCGCCGGGATAGCGCCTTCACCCTGGTTGATCACGCGGAATTGCAGACCAGACTCGGTGCTGTTCACGCCGTCTTTCTCACGGTTTTCTTCCAGGTATTTCACACCATCAGCGGCCATGGCCTGGAAACGTTCGCGACGTACCGCATCAGCACGTTCGTGGATCTCGCGCAGCGCGCGGTGAACCACATCAACAGGCACTGCCGGGTGTTTACCTTCCAGCGCGTCAGCAATACCTGCAACCAGCGCTTCAGGCAACAGCCCTTCCAGACCAGATTCGCTCAGTTGCTGGCCTACCTGCAAACCAATGCCGTAGCTTGCTTGCGCTTCGATAGTGTCAAAAGTCGGGGTTGCCATCATATTTCCTTTCATCGGATTTCAAGAAGCGGGAAGCATATCAGCCACGCTGCATCCGGTAAAACTTTGTCTCGGGAAGAGATGACAAATCGCAGGGAAACATAAACAATAGGTGTATCCCGCGCTGAGGTCACGAAAGCGGGCATTATGACGAACATCATAGCGTTAGCCATCTATACTCTATGATCGAGGAACGATAAGCGGAGCAGGAGGAAAGCCATGCCCGGGCGCTTTGAACTAAAACCAACCCTGGCGAAAATCTGGCATGCACCGGACAATTTTCGCATCATGGATCCACTGCCACCCATGCACCGTCGTGGCATTATCGCCGCGGCCATTGTGCTGGTGATTGGCTTCCTGCTTCCTTCAAATGGCACCCGCGAGACGCCAGTCGTCACGCGAAACGCCCAGTTGGATCTCCAGTCGCAGTCGCAACCGCCCACGGAAGCTCAGCTTCAGGCGCAGCTGGTTGCCCCGCAAAATGACCCAGGGCAAGTAGCACCCGTCGCCCCTGAACCTATTCAGGACGAGCAGCCAGAGGAACAAACGGCGCCGCAAACACAAGCGCCGACGCAATCCCAACCCTTCCAGCAGGATAGCGGGATTGACCAACAGTGGCGTTCTTATCGCGTGGATTCAGGTAAAACCCTGGCGCAAGTGTTTCGCGATCATGGGCTTCCGCCTACGGATGTATATGCCATGGCGCAGGCAGAGGGCGCGGGTAAACCACTCAGCAACCTTAAAGATGGTCAGATGGTACAGATCCGCCAGAACGCTAACGGCGTGGTCACAGGCTTAACCATTGATACCGGTAATAACCAGCAGGTTCTGTTTACCCGTCAGCCAAATGGAAGTTTTATTCGCGTACGGTAAATGCGTGCCCGGTGGCGCTAACGCCTACCGGGCTTATAATGTTCAGACTTTACGAATCTTATTCACCCACCAAATCCCCGAGCACACCAGCACCAGCGCCAGTGCGTATTTCCACTCCAGGATATTTTCGCCGAGGAAGGTCGCCGACAAAACCGCGCCGGAGACGGGGATCAGAAAATTAAACGGGGCAATCATCCCCACGCGGTTGTGTTTGAGCAAAATACTCCACAGCGCAAACGCCACCGATGAGAGCAGCGTCAGATAGCCCAGGATCGCCACGGAAGAGAGTCCGTGTACGGTCAGTGAGCCACCGCAAGCATAACCACCAATGACCAGCGCCAGGCCGCCTATCCCTAACTGATAGCCCGTCATGACTGTCGGGTCTACCGTCTGAGAGATACGTTTACCGTAAAGCGTCGCGGCGGAAAGAATAAAGGCCGCCATCACCACCGAGCCATCCCCTAACAAACTAAAGTTAAAGTCCATCAAGCCGTTGTTGAAGTTGACCACCATCACGCCAGCAAAGCCCAGGATGCAACCGAGCGTTTTGTTGTAGCTGAGTTTGTCATTCTGATAGATAAAGTGCGCCAGCAGCACGCTAAAAAAGGTGCCCGTCGCATTCATGATCGACCCTTTTACCCCTGTCGTGAAGGCGAGGCCGATATAGAAAAATATGTATTGCAGCGACGTTTGCGTCAGCCCCAGCAGGGTTAACTGACCAAACTGTCGCGGGCTTAAGCGGGCGATGGGTTTTCGCTGCATCATTGCCAGCAACAGCAGTAACACACCCGCAAATAAAAATCGGTATCCAGCAAAAACAATTTTTGAGGGGATATCATCCGTTGCAATCTGGAAGATCTCATACCCGCTCTTTATCGCCGGGTAAGCGCTTCCCCATAGCAAACAACAAAAGGCGGCACTCAGGTAAACCACATTTTTGCGGGCAAACAGAGGCTGTTGATGGGTAACGTCCATTCCAGTATCACTTTGAAATTATGTTTTATTTTTTGATTATCCCGAAAAGGATAAAGAATAGCCAGAGAGAAACAGAGGGGTTTTCTGAAAAGCAAAACGCCGGCACAGGGCCGGCGATTTGTCGTGGTGATGAGTAATTAATTACTCAGCAACAACGTTTACAACCAGTTTAGCGAAGACTTCGCTGTGAACCTGGAAGTCAACTTCGTGCTCACCAGTGGTACGCAGAACGCCGTTCGGCAGACGAACTTCGCTCTTAGCAACGGCAACGCCAGCTGCAGTAACAGCGTCAGCGATGTCGCGAGTACCGATGGAACCGAACAGTTTACCTTCGTCGCCAGCTTTAGACGCGATGGTTACGGTTTCCAGTGCGTTGATTGCTTCAGCACGTGCGTTAGCAGCGGTCAGAACGTCAGCCAGTTTGGCTTCCAGTTCAGCGCGGCGCGCTTCGAAGAATTCAACGTTTTTCTTGGTAGCAGGAACAGCTTTACCCTGTGGTACCAGGAAGTTACGAGCGTAGCCCGCTTTAACGTTAACCTGATCACCCAGGCTACCCAGGTTTGCTACTTTATCAAGCAGAATAACTTGCATTACCTTATCCTCTTAAAGTCGTTAATAGACAGCGGCCGATTACTGATGACGATCGGTATACGGCAGCAGGGACAGGTAGCGAGCGCGCTTGATGCAGCGAGCCAGCTGACGCTGGTATTTTGCACGAGTACCGGTGATACGGCTCGGGACAATTTTACCGCTTTCGGTAATGTAGTTTTTCAACGTTGCGATGTCTTTGTAATCAATCTCAACAACGCCTTCCGCGGTGAAACGGCAGAACTTGCGACGACGGAAATAACGTGCCATATGGCTAGTCTCCAGAATCTATCAATTCAATCTGCTCGGCATGCAGAACCATTTTGCTCAGGCCGTTCTTTGCCTTATGGCAAGAGATGAACCCCTGAACGGTCACTGCGCTACCGACCGTTATACTGTGAGTAATGGCCTGGTTTTCGTGTCCGCTAATAATAACGGGCATTTGACACCACGCCTGCCGGTGAAAACCGGCTTCCTCCTGCACAGAACGATGCTCAAGCACGAACTGGCAATGAGGAATTCCTGATGGGCTGACCTTGCGAAGCGGCGTCCTGCACACTGTGCCAGACAACACCAAACGGTTGGTCATCAGAAATTACTCTTCAGAATCCCCAGCTTCAGCATCATCTGCGGTTTCGTTTGCGAAATCATCGCGACGTTCACGACGCTCGTCTTTCGCTTTAACCATCGGAGATGCTTCGGTAACAGCGTGCTTAGTACGCATTACCATGCTACGGATAACGGCATCGTTGAAGCGGAAGTTTGTTTCCAGCTCATCGATCACTTCCTGCGGCGCTTCAACGTTCAGCAGAACGTAGTGAGCTTTGTGCAGTTTGTTGATCGGGTAAGCCAGCTGACGGCGGCCCCAGTCTTCCAGACGGTGGATCGTGCCTTCTGCTGCAGTGATTGCACCAGTGTAGCGTTCGATCATACCCGGAACCTGTTCGCTCTGGTCAGGATGGACCATAAAAACGATTTCGTAATGACGCATCGAATTGCTCCTTACGGATTATTCAGCCTCCTGTCTGGGTCAGCCGAGGCCCATGGAGGCAAGGAACGTGTTAAAGGTCGGCTGAAAAATGACGCGTCATAATACTGGCGGTGGCCGGTAAACTCAAGGTGATTGTACGATTATTTATCAGCGCGTCATGATCGCGCCATTAGTACATGTCCAGCAGCATCTTGACGCTGATGCAGATGGAGACAATCACAATCATCGGCCTGATGACTTTCTTACCGCGCGTCAGCACAACCGTCGCACCCAGGCGAGCACCGAGAGACTGCCCGACAAACATCACCAACCCAAGTGACCAAATCATTTTCCCTCCGGCGATGAAGAACATAATGGAGGCAATGTTAGACGCAAGGTTGATGAAATTAGAGTGGATCTGCGCCTTATCAATGCTGTATCCCCACATCAGGATGTAGCACAGCGTGTAAAACGAACCGGCTCCCGGCCCGAGAAACCCATCATAAAATCCGACACCGACACCGCAAACCAACGAAAAGAGAAACAGCGATACCTGCTGCCGCTTTTTCGGCTCGCTCAGGTTGGGGGCAAAAATGAAATAAATGGCAACGGCGATAATTAACACCGGCAACAGCTTTTTCAGTAACTCTGGCTCGATAAATTGGATCAGCGTGGTCCCCACTGCTGAACCGGCAAAAGCGGATAAAAACACATATTTATGTTGTTGAACATTAATATGACCCTGACGCAAAAAGTAAATACCAGAGGTGAGTGAGCTGCCCAGTGCCTGAAGTTTATTCGTTGCTAATGCATTGGCGGGCGGCAAACCGGAAATCAGCAGCGCACCGATGGAGAGAAAACCACCGCCGCCCGAAACCACATTGATAAAACCTGCTATTAGCGCAACCATAAACATGATCGTGAAATAGCTGAAATCCATGAATGAAGTATCCATTAGTTTTTGCCTTAATATCATAAAGTTATCTTTATGTTAGCGATCACTATAAGGGGCGAATTTCGGCATTAAAATTGATTATTGCGTAAGAGTTCATTCTTAAAAGACAGGTATTTTTTTGAGCGCAACGGCATACGCAAGTGACTTATAAATGAAGATGAAGTGGGTAATGCGGTAATTTTTTGAACAACTGCATCAGAAATGGTCGCTATCCCCTTCTCAAGTAGCGATTAGAATTAAATCAGAAGTAATCCATTCACAGGAGATATCGCCGACCAGACACAGCAGTCGAGGAGGTACAGTATGCGAGCCCGTGTTTTGACCTTTCTGGCTGCACTTTTGCTCAGTGCAAATGCGACGGCAGCCATTAAAATCGATAACCAACAAGCCAGGAATATGGATGATGTGCAGAGCTTAGGCGTGATTTACATTAATCATAACTTCGCCACTGAAAGTGAAGCAGATCAAGCTCTGAACGAAGAAACAGATGCGCAAGGCGCAACGTACTACCACGTCATCCTGATCCGGGAGCCAGGTAGCAACGGTAACATGCATGCCAGCTCAGACATTTATCGCTAGCCATTCAGAAACAACCAACGAGAACATTGCCATAGTTTGATTTGCCCCCTCTTCAGGGGGCTTTTTTTTGGGCGCTGTCGCCCCCATAATCCTGCAACACAATGGAGCGCAAAGGGTTAACGTTCGGCGTATTTAAAGATGCTGGCGAAAAAAGGAGACCGTGGCTGCCAGGGCTTCTGGCGTAATACGGTGACGTACTCCCGCTTGCCATAAACAGGTCAGATTCTTATCCAGCCCCCGTTGGCTCAACGCTTGCTGCAAGCGTAATGATTCTGTGGCAGGAACCACATCATCTTCCTGCCCATGCCACAGCAGCAGCGGTCGATTTGCCACATGGGTCAGTTGATCCGTTACTTCCCACTCGGCCAACGGGGCAAGTATCTTGTCGAATTCGGCCTGCTGCGAAGGTGTTTCCAGTGAGGACGGAGGAAAGAGCGTCTGCGCCAGTTGAGTGAAATACCCTGATCCCATCAGACTGGCGACACATTTCACCTCTGGATGACGCGTCATAATACCCAACGCAGTCATGCCGCCCATCGACGCCCCTCCTACTGCCAGGCGTTCGTTCAGAATCCAGTTTTCCGTCTGTGCTGCCGCACGTAACGCAGCGAATTCCTGCATATTTTGCTGCAGAATTTGCCAGAATTGCCAGGTTCGCCACTGTGCATCACCGGTAAATCGCACACCGTGTTCCGGCGCATCAGGCATAATAACTCTATACCCGGCCTGCGCCAGTGCAACAGCGAAGTAGCTATACACGAGGCTGGAAGAGGTGAACCCATGATAAAAAATGAGACAAGGCAGCAGAGTCTCACGTTTTCCCTGCGGAAACGCATGAAGAACGGGAGTCTCTGCCAGATACCGTGATTCAATCTCTATCATTTTTACACCTCTTTTATTCTGGTATGCCACGGCAAAATTCATAGCGCAAGTTTATGTGTTCGACAATGATTCACAATGTTGAGAACTGGGTTACGCTTTCGCAACATTTTCATTCGAAAATCGCGTGAGAGATAACAATTCGGGAACATTCCCCCTAAAGGGAAATTAATAAGGCACTACACTATGGCTATCAGGAAACGAGATAGAGTTATGCGCCGGTTTGCCTCTTTGATGCTGGTTTTATTCTTAAGCGGCTGCAGTGTACTTCAGGGTACGCCGCAACCTGCACCACCCGTCACTGACCAACCTCAGGAAATTCGCCGCGACCAGTCACATGGGTTGCAACGAATGGGGGCGGTGAGCGCCCTGGTTCGGGGTTCCCCGGATGACGCCGTGGCGGAAATCAGAGCAAAGGCCATCGCCGCCAAAGCAGATTATTACGTTATTGTATTGGTCGATGAAACCATCGTGACAGGTCAGTGGTATTCACAGGCCATTTTATATCGTAAATAACAGTAGATTGATTTTTAGTCAGTTTTACATTGCTTTGCGTGCCTATGCGTTTACCTGTGCACAATGAACCGAGAGCAGGGTGCTGGAGGTTTATTACCGCGACGGAATGCCCTACCCAGGTGGGGAAACGTAAAATGGAGCTGACGATGAAACAATCTATTGCCTTATCCTCACTGCTGGTTCCTGCCGGACTGGTGAGTACCACGGCACAGTCTGCCGAATTCGCCAGTGCTGACTGCGTCACAGGCCTGAACGAAATTGGCCAGATTTCCGTCAGCAATATTGCAGGGAACCCGCAGGATGTGGAACGTATCGTGGCGTTAAAAGCCGATGAGCAAGGCGCCTCCTGGTACCGCATTATTCAGATGTACGAAGATCAGCAGCCAGATAACTGGCGCGTACAAGCCATCCTGTATGCCTGATTCTTCGCGTAGGCCGGGTAGCAGCGTTTGCGCTTAACCCGGCCTGCGAGCCTGGCCTCTAACGTAATCCCCCTGTCGCTCTCAGGAGCAAATCGTTCTGTACCTGAGCGGACAAACGCGCCACGCCGCGCGTGTCCAGCATCATCTGACACCAGGCCTGCGCCACCGGCGGAGATGCATACCGTAACATTTGCGACCCACAACCGAGCAGGAAAAGTTGCTGCGTTACCTCCCGCCCTTGTTCCTCTGAAGGCTTGCGCAATCGCTGCTGGAGTTGACGCACTGCGCGATCGTAATAACGATCCTGGCCTTTGACTTCGGCAAAGGCGTCGGCCAGTAACTCGTAAACGCCGCTTTGTTTGTTCAACACCCGAAGCACGTCAAGGCACATGATGTTGCCAGAACCCTCCCAAATACTGTTCACCGGCATTTCCCGGTACAAACGTGGCAACTCGCTCTCTTCGCAATAACCTATTCCACCGAGCACTTCCATCGCCTCGGCGACAAACGAAATACCGCTTTTGCACACCGCGAACTTCGCGGCAGGCGTGAATAAACGCGCCCAGAGCGCTTCTTTCTCATCGCGGCGACGATCCCACGCTCGTGCCAGTCGAAACAACAGCGCCGTCTGGCCTTCAAGTTGTAACGCCATACGGCTCAGCACCTGACGCATCATTGGCTGTTCAACCAGCGGTTTGCCAAATACCTGCCGTTGATGGGCGTGATAGATAGCGACAGAAAATGCCCGGCGCATCATCCCATGGCTGCCCAGCGCGCAATCAAAACGTGTCATCCCGCCCATCTTCAGGATATGCCTGATCCCCTCGCCTTCTTCGCCTAGCAGCCAGCCAATCGCATCCTGAAACTCCACTTCGCAACTGGCATTAGAACGGTTGCCCAACTTCTCTTTCAGCCGTTCAAAACGGATGGCATTTCGCTGCCCATCGGGTAAAAAGCGCGGTACGAAGAAGCAAGAGAGTCCGCCTTTTGCCTGAGCCAAAACAAGATGCGCATCGCTTTGCGGAACGGAAAAGAACCATTTGTGCCCCACCAGCCGGTATGCGCCATCGTCAAGACGTTCCGCGAAAGTGGTATTGCTCAGAACATCAGATCCACCCTGCTTTTCCGTCATTCCCATGCCAATCAGCAGACCACGTTTTTGCGCGCCGGGGAGAAGATGAGAGTCGTAGCGATCGCTACCAAGAGGCGTCAGCCAGTTATGGAAGGGAGCGGGCAACATCTGTCGCAACAGCGGCGTCGCCGCAAAGGTCATCGTGATGGGGCAAAGCGTTCCCGCTTCCACCTGAGCATGCAGCATAAAGCGCGCCGCACGGGCAACAAACGACCCCGCGCGGGCATCGTCTTCCCAGGCCAGATTATGTACGCGGTTCGCGCACAACCCCTGCATCAGAAGGTGCCAGGCAGGATGAAAACGCACATCATCCAGACGCTGTCCCTGTGGGTCGTAGCGCAATAACTCAGGGGGATACATGTTCGCCAGACGTCCCAATTCCAGCGATTCTGCGGTGCCTAACTGTTGGCCAATGCTGGCGAGCAGATCGCTATCCCAGCCAGCGCCGTCCCGGGCGACGGCTTCGCACAGCGCGCCATCCGACAGAAATAAATTGCTGTTATTGAGTGGAACGGGTTGATTAAAAACGGTATGCGTTTGCCAGTGCATGATGTCTCCCTCCTCCAATGGCAGTGACTGTAAGTATGGTCAGTACCGCGCCGCCGACTGCGGAGGGAGATCACAAAAGCGGGATCACCCCGAGATATAATGGGGGACGAAACGCGAAGTATCTTTCGTAATCAAGGTATTATCTTCTCTGATTCCCATGCCTGACGCCTCATCATCAACAATCCAACTGCCGATCAGCGTGTAGCTCTCGCCAAAACGTGGCAACGGCTGAAACGCCTGGTAGATCATCGGTTCATCCGCGTAATCCCCCTCAGCGTGTTCAACAACCTTGTTCTTGCCATCAAAGATAGTGACGTTACCGCCTTCACGGGAGTAGACAGGTTTACGCACATAGCTTTCACCAGGCTGAATACACGGCTTTTCACCGTCGAACCAGGCCGGTAACAGGTTGGGATGATTGGGGAAAAAGCGCCACAGTAGCGGCATCAACCCTTTATTACTGAGAACACTCTTCCACAGCGGCTCAATCCACTGTTCACGGCGTTTTCGTAACAAGGGACCGTAATCGTCGCGCATCATCCACTCCAGCGGGTAGAGCTTAAAAGCACGTTTAATCACGTTGTCGTCAAGGTCGGTCAGCACGCCGCCGACACCAAGGCCAAGATCCTCAATATAGATAAACCGAGTTTCTTGTCCGGCCTGCTGTGCGCAGTCCTGCAAATACAGCACCGTGGAGCGATCCTCATCGCTTTCCTGACAACAGCAGAAGTAGAACGGCTCCCGACTGTAAAGCTCGCCAAAGCGGGCGATGAGCCTTTCCTGAATCGCGTTGTACTGATCGACATCGCGCGGGATCATGCCGTTGCGCCGGGCATCTTCCAGCCACAGCCACTGGAAATAGGCAGACTCATACAGCGAGGTGGGCGTATCTGCGTTGTATTCCAGCAGTTTGACCGGGGCGTTGTTACCGCACCAGACGAAATCCATCCGTCCGTACAGGGAAGGATCGCGGCTGTGCCAGCTTTCGGCGATAACATCCCAGTACAGCGGCGGGATCGCCAGTTGCTGCATAATATGTTCGTCCTTCACCGCCCGCTCAACCACCTCCAGGCACATCTGATGGAGCTCAGCGGTCGGTTTTTCGATCTGCTCTTCAATCTGCCGCAGCGTAAACCGGTATGCCCGGCTCTCATCCCAGTAAATTTCGTTGTCGATAATATGAAAATCGAAGCCGTGATCGCAGGCGATCTTGTCCAGATCTCTGCGCACAGGGACAGCATGTCGCAGCATGGTTAACCTCCCCTGGAACCATGTGAGCTAAAGAAGCGGCCAAATCCCCCACGAGATTCCGTCGGGACCCTCGGCGCTATGGCATGGTGGGAGGTATCACGATAGGTGGTGGCATTTCTTTTACCGCTCCAGACATAATTACCCGAGGCAACCCGCCATGCTGGGCGAGAGACATACGAGGAACCGCCGCTGCTGTAAACGTACTGTTCATCGCCTTCATTACGAATCGAACGGCTGAGCAGAAAACCGGAGATCACGGGGATCCAGCTATGATCAACGCTGTCAAAATAGCAGTTTAAATAGAGTGACTGACAGCGTTCCTGGCTCATGTTCGCGGGCACATTCGCGTAAAAGCTGGCCTTTGCGTTATTCCAGCCATCTGCACACACGGTGGCGCTATTCCCGTCATCAATGCAATCGCTCACTGTAGAGTAATAAACGCCGTCGCCATCGTTATCCGCACTCCCCTCATCACCACAGCTTTTGAGGCCGAAAAATGCGGCACCGCCCATGATCGCCAGCGTCAGAAATTTGCCCCCATAGCGATTCTGTTGTGGCAGGGAAGCGCTAACCGGATTGCCGCTTTGCAGAGTATCAATACGCCCCGCTGCCGTTTTTTTCTGCCTGGATTTACGTTTTTTCGCCATGATCGTCCATTACCATGTCATGCAGGCGGCGTTGAAAATGCCCCCTGCCAGCGCGGCAGTGCCCATGAACATTCCCGCCGCAGTATTGTGATTAATAATTTTTTCGCTCAGTGTCGGCATATACAAACGCACGCCGCCGTAAACCATCAGTTGGATAACCAGAGCAATTCCACCCCAGGCAAAATAGTCCGGTATGCTGACCGAATTGATTGCCGCACTGGATAATGGAATGACGTAGCCGAGCAACGTCCCGCTAAACGCCAGCGCTGCTGCCGTATTATTGTTTTTAATCAGCTGCCATTCATTGTGAGGCGTAATTTTTGAATAGATAAAAAGGAAAAGTATCACCATGGCTGCACCGATAAAAAAATACGCGCAAAAAGCCACTAATGAATCCAGTATATGCATTATATTCTTCCTGAAATTAATCAATAACACGCTTTAATATCAATAAGATAAAAACAGCAGACAGACAGGTTTCACACCTGATTTTCCACTATCGTTATGGGGCGTTAACTACGCAAGGCGGTTGCCGCAATGACGTATTTTAATAAGTAAAGCATGCTCATTATTTACTTTAACCATATTCTTAGAAGGGAAATTCAGTAGCGCGTCGATTCGCGCCGGTGCTGTCCATGCCATACATTCTTCCATAAATTAACTATTAAATGATGAATCCAGTAAAGCTCAAATTTACGGCTCACATTATCCGTTTCGGATAAAAAAAAACCATCCCTAATTTGGATGGTTTTTCTGCAAAAATAGCCTTAACTGCGTTGGCGTACGGCCTCAAACAGGCAGATCCCCGTCGCAACGGAAACGTTAAGCGACGAAACGCTACCCGCCATTGGGATGCTGATCAACTCATCACAGTGTTCACGGGTCAGGCGACGCATACCTTCGCCTTCCGCGCCCATCACCAGCGCCAGACGGCCGGTCATTTTGCTCTGGTACAGCGTATGGTCAGCTTCACCGGCCGTACCCACGATCCAGATGTTCTCTTCCTGTAACATGCGCATGGTGCGCGCCAGGTTGGTCACACGGATCAGCGGCACGTTCTCGGCAGCGCCACAGGCGACTTTTTTGGCCGTCGCATTCAACAGCGCGGAGCGATCCTTCGGCACAATCACCGCATGGACGCCAGCCGCATCAGCGCTACGCAGACACGCACCCAGGTTGTGCGGGTCGGTCACGCCGTCAAGAATTAACAGAAACGGTTGATCGAGTGAGGCAATCAGATCCGGCAAATCGTTTTCCTGATACTGACGGCCAGGCTTCACACGCGCAATAATTCCCTGATGTACCGCACCCTCACTTTTCTCATCCAGGAACTGGCGGTTCGCCAACTGGATGACAACACCCTGCGCTTCCAGAGCATGGATCAGCGGCAGCAGGCGCTTGTCTTCACGGCCTTTCAAAATAAAGACATCCTGAAAACGCTCAGGAGCACGCTCCAGCAGGGCCTGCACCGCGTGGATGCCGTAAATCATTTCACTCATGAATGTACTCGTTAATGGTTAATGTTGCCGTCATCGGCATGTAACGCCGGGCGGCGATGCACGCGCCCGGCCTACAGTGTCATGTCGTTATTCAGCGACTTTCTTCTTTGCCGCGCGTTTTGCCTTGGTGGCAGAAGCGATTTTAAGCGTTTTTGCCGACGGCTTTTTCGCTTTTTTATCGCCTTTTTTCTCAGCTTTCGGTTTAGCCGGTTTGCCTTTCTTCTCACCACGGAAGGCGCTGTCCGGCTCGAAATTCACCTTTTTGCCAGCCTGACGGCGTTTGCCCGCGGGTTTTCCGTTATCGCCTTTTTTCGTTTTCTCACGCGCCGTTTTCCCGACGTTGCGCGGTGCGCGCTCGCTGGAGATCAGGCTAAAGTCGATTTTACGCTCATCCATATTGACCGCTTCGACCTTAACTTCCACGCGATCGCCCAGACGATACATCTGGCCACTGGATTCGCCGGTCAGACGTTGCCCAACCTGATCGAAACGATAATAGTCGTTATCCAGCGATGATACGTGCACCAGACCATCAATAAACAGTTCATCAAGACGGACGAAGAACCCAAAGCCTGTCACGCTGGCAATCACGCCCTTAAAGACGTTACCGACCTGATCCAGCATAAAGTCGCACTTCAGCCAGTCAGAAACGTCACGCGTGGCTTCATCAGCACGGCGTTCGGTCATGGAACAGTGCTGGCCCAGTTGTAGCATCTCTTCCATCGAGTAGTGGTAGCCACCCGTCTCGGTGCTGTTACCTTTATGACCCTGCTCTTTCGCCAGCAAATACTTGATTGCACGGTGCAATGAGAGGTCCGGATAACGGCGGATAGGCGACGTAAAGTGCGCATATTGTTGCAGTGCCAGACCAAAGTGCCCGCGGTTTTCTGGATCGTAAATCGCCTGCTTCATTGAGCGCAGCAGCATGGTTTGCAGCATTTCTGCGTCGGGTCTGCCTTCGACCGACTCCAGCAGCTCCGCGTAGTCACGCGGTTCTGGTTTGTTACCACCCGGCAGTTCCAGCCCCAGTTCCGCCAGTACCGAGCGGAAAGAGGTGATCGCTTCCGTCGTCGGCTTGTCGTGGATACGGAACAGCGCTGGCTCTTTGGCTTTCTCAACAAAGCGTGCCGCTGAGATATTTGCCAGAATCATGCACTCTTCAATCAGCTTGTGCGCGTCGTTGCGCTGCGTCTGCTCAATGCGTTCGATACGGCGTTCGGCGTTGAAGATAAACTTCGCTTCTTCGCTCTCAAAAGAGATACCGCCGCGTTCTTCACGCGCGTTGTCCAGCACCTTGTAAAGGTTGTGCAGCTCTTCGATGTGTTTCACCAGCGGCGCATACTGCTCACGCAGATCCTGATCGCCCTGCAGCATATGCCAAACCTTGGTATAGGTCAGTCGCGCATGAGAGCTCATCACCGCTTCATAGAATTTATAGCCGGTCAGACGCCCTTTGGTAGACACGGTCATTTCGCAGACCATACACAGGCGATCAACCTGCGGGTTCAGCGAACACAAACCGTTCGAGAGCACTTCCGGCAGCATTGGCACGACCTGCGACGGGAAGTAAACCGACGTCCCGCGATTGCGCGCTTCCTGATCCAGCGGTGTTGGCGGACGCACGTAATAGCTTACGTCAGCAATCGCGACCCACAAACGCCAGCCGCCGCCGCGTTTTTTCTCGCAATAGACTGCATCGTCAAAGTCACGCGCATCTTCACCATCGATAGTCACCAACGGCAAGTCCCGCAGATCGACGCGGCCCGCTTTTGCCTCTTCCGGCACTTCTTCTTTCAGCCCGGCAACCTGTTTTTCAACCGCTGCTGGCCAAATGTAAGGGATTTCATGGGTACGCAGCGCCATATCAACAGCCATGCCGGTGCCCATATTATCACCCAGGACCTCGACAATTTTACCCACGGCTTTGGTGCGACGGGTCGGGCGTTGGGTGAGTTCCACCACCACCACAAAGCCCATGCGCGCACCCATCACCTCTTCAGGTGGGATCAGAATGTCAAAGCTCAGGCGGCTGTCGTCTGGCACCACGAATCCCACGCCAGCATCGGTGAAGTAACGACCAACAATCTGGCTGGTTTTCGGCACCAGTACGCGCACGATACGCGCCTCACGACGACCTTTACGGTCAGCGCCCAACGGCTGCGCCAGCACCTGATCGCCATGGATGCAGGTTTTCATCTGCTCGCTGGAAAGGTACAAGTCATCTTTACGGCCTTCGACGCGTAAAAAACCGTAGCCATCGCGATGGCCAATAACGGTGCCTTTCAGTAAGTCGAGACGTTCCGGCAGCGCATAACACTGGCGGCGAGTGAAGACCAGTTGCCCGTCACGCTCCATGGCGCGCAGACGGCGGCGCAGGGCTTCCAGCTGCTCTTCGCCTTCAATATTCAGTTCAACGGCCAGTTCATCACGGTTGGCCGGTTTTTCGCGTTTAGTTAAATGTTCGAGGATATATTCCCGGCTCGGGATAGGGTTCGCGTATTTTTCAGCTTCGCGTTCCTGGAAAGGATCATGTGACATCTCGGTTCCTCCGTAGTCAGCTCCAGTGGAGTTTTACGTCACTCCACCAGCAATAATTTATAAAGTGGCTGATTCTCTTCAACCAAATCGGCAAGCGTATAGTTGTCCAGTTCCGTGAGAAAACTGTGCACTGCCTTAGAAAGTGCCTGCTTGAGTCGACAGGCTGGGGTTATGTGGCAAAATTCGCTGCTGCAGTTCACCAGCGACAGGGGCTCCAGCTCGCGCACCACATCACCAATACGAATTTTATCAGCGGGTTTGCCCAGGCGTATACCGCCATTTTTTCCTCGAATAGCAGTAACATAGCCCGCCCGGCTAAGTTGATTAATTATTTTGACCATATGATTACGGGACACGCCGTAGACTTCTGTCACCTCAGAAATACTGGTCATACGTCCATCCGGTAGCGACGCCATATAGATTAGCGCGCGTAATCCGTAATCGGTGAAACTCGTTAACTGCACATCAACCTCAGGAAAAGGGGAAAACGGGATATACCTGGTAGTATTAATTATATTGATGATAAACCAGCCAACAGCCAGGTCGCTAATTTATTTCAGTGCGGGAAGGAAAAAAACGAGGATCTTGCGAATGATTAAGCCGGATGGCAGCGCTTTGCGCCTTATCCGGCCTGGAATAACGGACAAACCGTAGGCCCGGTCAGCGCAGCGCTACCGGGCATTACCATAGATTACGCGTCGAACGGGTCGCGCAGAATCATGGTTTCAGTACGATCCGGGCCGGTAGAAATAATATCAATCGGCACACCGGTCAGTTCTTCGATACGCTTGATGTAGTTCAGCGCTGCCTGCGGCAGACCGCTGCGCTCCTTCACGCCAAACGTGGTTTCAGACCAGCCAGGCATGGTTTCGTAGATCGGCTCAATGCCTTTCCAGTCGTCAGCTGCCAGCGGAGTGGTCGTTACTTCACGGCCATCCGGCATACGGTAAGCCACACAGATTTTCACCTCTTTCAAACCGTCCAGTACGTCCAGTTTGGTCAGGCAGAAGCCAGACAGGGAGTTGATCTGTACAGCGCGACGCACCGCAACGGAATCCAGCCAGCCAGTACGACGACGACGACCGGTGGTAGCACCGTATTCGTTACCCTGCTTGCACAGGAACTCGCCCGTTTCATCAAACAGTTCTGTCGGGAACGGACCCGCGCCCACACGTGTGGAGTAAGCTTTGATGATACCCAGAACGTAATCCACAAAACGCGGACCCAGGCCGGAACCGGTCGCGACGCCACCAGCGGTGGTGTTAGAGGAGGTTACGTACGGATAAGTACCGTGGTCGATATCCAGCAGAGTACCCTGCGCACCTTCGAACATGACGAAATCGCCACGTTTGCGCGCCTGGTCCAGCAGGTCGGAAACATCAACAACCATCGAGGTCAGGATGTCGGCAATCGCCATGACATCATCCAGCACTTTCTGGTAGTCAACAGCTTCAACTTTGTAGAAATTCACCAACTGGAAGTTGTGATATTCCATCACTTCTTTCAGTTTTTCAGCGAAGGTGGCTTTGTCGAACAGGTCGCCAACGCGCAGACCGCGACGAGCAACTTTATCTTCATACGCCGGCCCAATACCGCGACCTGTAGTACCAATCGCTTTCTCACCACGAGCTTTCTCACGCGCGTTATCCAGCGCAACGTGATAATCCAGGATCAGCGGACAGGCTTCAGACAGCAGCAGGCGCTCACGAACAGGAATGCCACGGTCTTCCAGTCCTTTCATCTCTTTCATCAACGCGCTTGGAGACAGCACAACACCGTTACCGATGATGCTGGTAACATTTTCGCGAAGAATACCTGATGGAATAAGATGGAGGACGGTTTTTTCACCGTTGATTACGAGAGTATGGCCTGCGTTGTGACCACCCTGGTAGCGCACAACATATTTAGCCCGTTCAGTCAGAAGATCGACGATCTTTCCTTTACCTTCGTCACCCCATTGGGTGCCCAGTACGACGACGTTGTTACCCATTTTTCAAAATCACCGTTTGCTTAAAAATGGATTCTACCATCGCTTTTTCAGATATACAGCACTTTTTGCGGGCTAAAAACGGGTAATCAGCCCACTTTTTGATCAGCCAATCGTTTTCCTCAACATGTAGTAGACAACAATGCCCGCAACCACAAGACCTCCACCAAAACGGCGTAAAATATTTTCAGGCAATTGCGTCATGGCAGAGATCATTTTCTTCCAGGCCCTGGGATAAAGCATCGGACCCAGGCCTTCAAACACCAAAACCAGGGCGAGCGCCAGCCAAATTGTTGAGTTCATCCGTTATCCTTAAAAAAAGAAAACCACCGCATCCCTGGAGATGCCGGTGGTTTTGCTCATCTACAACCTGACGTTATTTTAACGTGCCGTGGTGCTCGGTGTCTTCATGTAGCGGAAGAAATCGCTGTCCGGACTCATCACCATGACGTCCTGATTTCCTTCAAAGCTCGTCTCGTAAGCACGCAGGCTACGGATGAACGCGTAGAAATCGGGATCCTGGCTAAAGGCATCCGCAAACAGTTTCGCCGCTTCGGCATCGCCTTCACCGCGCATAATGCGGCCCTGGCGCTCGGCTTCCGCCAGCGTTTTCGTTACTTCATAATCCGCTGTTGCACGCAGTTTTTCCGCTTCTTCCTGGCCCTGTGAACGATGACGACGCGCTACCGCTTCACGCTCGGCGCGCATACGGTTGTAAATCGCCTCAGACACTTCAGCAGGCAGGTTGATCTGCTTGATACGCACATCGACCACTTCGATACCCAACGCCGCCATACTGTTCGGGTTGATGACTGGCACTTTACCGTTAGTTTCAGCGGTTACGCGCTCAGCGGCCTCGGCAATCGCGTTATCCGCGGCTGGCGTCGCCACTTCGTCATCGGTGCCTGCAGTACCGGAGTTCAGCGCATCACGCACTTCCAGGGTCAGACGACCACGAGAATCGGTGACGATATCTTTCACGTCCAGACGACCAATCTCAGAACGCAGACGGTCAGAGAATTTACGTTTCAGCAGCACTTCGGCCTGAGAAACGTCACCACCACCCGTTGCCAGGAAGTAACGGCTGAAATCACTGATACGCCACTTGATGTAAGAGTCGACGATCAGGTCTTTCTTCTCTTTGGTGACAAAACGGTCGGCCTGGTTGTCCATGGTCTGGATACGCGCGTCGAGCATTTTCACCGACTGAATGAACGGAACCTTGAAGTGCAGGCCCGGCTCATAAATCAGCGGTTTCTTGTCGCTGTCGCGCACAACGCTGCTGAACTGGAATTTGATCCCGCGCTCGCCTTCTTTGACAACAAAGAGAGACGTGTACAGCACTACCAGCACGATGATGATAATCGCAATAACTGACTTACGCATCGTTATTCCCCCTGACGCTGGTAGTCGTTACGCTGCGCGTTAGCGCGGCGTTGGTCCATAATATCGCCCTGGCTGGGGGACGAGGTGTTGCTTGCTCCGCTGTTGCTGGAGGAAGACGCCGGCGGCAGACGCAGCAGGTTGTTCGCCCCGCTGTTATCGCTCTTTGCCCCGGAGGTGTTCCCACCTTTCAGCATCTGATCCAATGGCAGAACCATCAGATTACCGCCTTTGTCATTGACCAGAACTTTTCGGGTATGGCTCAACACTTTTTCCATCGTTTCGATATACAGACGCTCGCGAGTAATTTGCGGTGCGGCTTTATATTCCGGCAGAAGCTTGGCAAAGCGAGCCACTTCACCCTGCGCTTCCAGGATGGTTTGGGTCTTGTAAGCACGCGCTTCTTCAAGAATACGCTGCGCCTGACCGTTTGCACGCGGCTGAACTTCGTTGATGTACGCTTCTGCTTCACGGATGTATTGCTGCTCGTTTTCACGTGCGGCGATAGCATCGTCAAACGCGGCTTTCACCTCTTCCGGCGGACGTGCAGCCTGGAAGTTGACGTCCAGCAGAGTGATACCCATGTTGTAAGGACGAATCGTCTCTTCCAGTTCACGTTGGGTATCGCTACGAATCACGGTACGGCCTTCGGTCAGAATGCGGTCCATGGTGTACTTACCGATAACCCCACGCAGGGCGCTGTCGGTTGCCTGACGCAAACTGTCATCGGCGCTGGTCACGCTAAACAGGTAACGCTGCGGATCGGTCACGCGGTACTGCACGTTCATCTCAACGCGTACGACGTTTTCGTCAGACGTCAGCATCACGCCGGACGCAGCAAGTTCACGCACCGCTTCAACGTTCACCGGGGTGACGACATCGACAAATGTCGGTTTCCAGTTCAGACCCGGCTCAACCAAATGACTGAATTTACCGAAGCGTGTCACCACGCCGCGTTCCGCTTCTTTAATGGTATAGAAACCGCTGGCCGCCCAAATAATGACGATAGCTGCCGCTGCGATGGATACGACACGACCACCCAACTGCGGGCGTGGGCCTTGCGATGAGCTGCCGCCGCCAGAGCCAGTACCTTTACCGCCACCCAGACCACCGAGTTTTTTACTCAGTTTGCGGAAGATATCATCCAGATCAGGAGGCCCCTGATCGCGGCCACCTTTGTTTCCATTTCCCTCAGGGTTGCCGCCAGGTTTGCTGCTCCCCCACGGGTCGCGGTCTTGTCCGTTATTACCGGGCTGATTCCACGCCATGTTTGTGCTCCATATTTGTTATGCGGTGAGATACCCCGTTTTTTGCACTACAGGGGCGTTGCCGCCGTCCTGCACCCCAAAATCCGATAAGTATTGGGCAAAAATCCTCAGGACTTTCTTCCTGGTCAGACTACGTAATCCACCAGGGTCGGTTCTTGTTTACAGAGGCGACGCCAGTCAACGATCGGCATGCGAACTTGCAAACCTACGCTGCCGTCCTCCTCCATCCACTCTTTTTCTATTGCCTGAAGTTGATAAAACCGGCTTCTCAGACGACCTTCCTGCGGCGGCAAACGCAACGTGTGCTGCGCCACCTCACCGGAAAGCCGTTCAGTCAAAGCCTGAAAAAGCTGTGGTATGCCAACACCGGTCTGTGCGGATAGCCAGACACGGATTGGTTTATTCTCTTCATCTCTGTCGATACGCGGCGCAAAGTCGTCCAGCATGTCGATCTTGTTCATCACCATCAGGGTCGGGATCTCGTGAGCATCGATCTCTTCGAGCACCGTATCCACTGCCTCGATGTTTTCCTGTACGCGTACGTCAGCAGCATCCACTACGTGTAACAACAGGGTGGCCTGACGTGTCTCCTGCAAAGTAGCCTTAAAGGCTGCCACCAGGTCATGCGGTAAATGACGGATAAAACCAACGGTATCCGCCAGCACAGTTTCACCGACATCCGCAACGTCAATGCGGCGCAGCGTCGGGTCCAGGGTCGCAAACAGTTGATCTGCTGCGAATACCCGGGCCTCGGTTATCTGGTTGAACAGGGTGGATTTTCCGGCGTTGGTATATCCCACCAGAGATACGGTTGGGACATCCGCTTTCTTGCGCGACTGCCGCCCCTGCTCACGTTGCTTCTCAACTTTCTCCAGGCGCGACTGTATCTGCAAAATGCGGTTACGCAGCAAACGACGGTCGGTTTCGAGCTGGGTTTCACCCGGACCACGCAAACCAATCCCGCCTTTTTGCCTTTCAAGGTGGGTCCAGCCACGGACCAGGCGTGTGGCCATATGACGCAACTGCGCCAGCTCAACCTGCAACTTACCCTCATGGGTACGCGCACGTTGGGCAAAAATATCTAAAATAAGACCGGTCCTGTCGATAACAAGACACTGGCACAACTGTTCCAGGTTACGTTCCTGGGCAGGACTTAAAGCATGATCAAAAATCACCACTGCAGCGCCAGTCGCTTTCACGGCTTCCGCAATTTCGATTGCCTTACCTTCACCAACAAAATACTTCGGGTGCGGTGCTTTACGGCTCCCGGTAATCACCTGCATTGCTTCGACACCGGCGGAAGAGACAAGAGATTCAAACTCTTGTAGGTCTTCCATATCTTTGTCTTGCGAAAAATAGATGTGTACCAGTACCGCCTGCTCACCGGCATCATAACGGTCAAACAAGCGTAAACCCTCATAAATAACCAGCGGGGGCCGCTATTATGGCGCCCCCGACATGGATAAACAGCGACAAACCTTATTCGGTTTCTTCGCTGTCCTGTTGCGCAGAAGAACCCTGCGCGCTGCTACCGTGATGATAGTTACTGCTGGTGCCGCCGGTGGCATTGTTGCTGTGATGAGAAACCGGGCGAGACGGGACAACAGTAGAAATCGCGTGCTTGTAAACCATCTGGCTGACCGTGTTTTTCAACAGGATCACGAACTGATCAAAAGACTCGATTTGACCTTGCAGCTTAATACCATTCACCAAATAAATAGAAACCGGAACACGCTCCCGACGCAATGCGTTCAGGAACGGATCTTGTAAAGATTGCCCCTTAGCCATTCTCTCTTTTCCTTATATGCTTATTTGTACTTTGAACCTTTCGATTCTGAAAATTGCGCACGATACGTCTCAATTGTACACATTCAGTCTGCGATAGCACCAACAACCTGTAATACTTCGTTTCGCGCCTGGTCCGGCTTTTCACTGTCAAGCCAGTGCACACCGTCCCAGCCTCGTAACCAGGTCATCTGACGCTTCGCCAACTGCCTCGTGGCGCAAACACCTCTATAAACCATTTCATCGTATGAAATTTCGCCTTCAATGTATGACCACATCTGGCGGTATCCCACGCAACGAATGGAAGGCAAATCCGTATGCAAATCTCCACGGGCAAAAAGCGCCCGCACTTCTGCTTCAAAACCTGAAGCCAACATCTGATGAAAACGCTGCTCAATTCGCTGATGGAGCAGTTCACGGCTCGCCGGGGCGATGGCGAACTGATGCACCTGGTACGGTAGAGCGTCTCCTGACGTTTGCGTCAGTTCCGTTAAAGTTTTACCCGAAATGAAAAAAACTTCCAGTGCCCGGGAAAGTCTTTGCGGATCATTTGGATGAATTCGCGCGGCCGCAACAGGATCGATCTCCTGAAGTTGTCGGTGCAACGCGTCCCATCCCTGCTCTGCCGCCTGCTGCTCAATTCTGGCTCTGACCTCAGGATCCGCCGACGGTAATGGCGACAATCCCTCAAGCAACGCCTTGAAATACAACATCGTACCGCCCACTAACAGCGGAATACGTCCCGCCGCAGTGATGTCAGCCATCTCCGCCAGGGCATCACGACGAAAATCCGCCGCGGAATACGCCTGCAAAGGATCGCGAATATCCAGCAATCGGTGCGGAGCGGCCTTTAACTCTTCAGCGTCGGGCTTGGCCGTACCAATATCCATCCCTTGATAGATAAGGGCGGAATCAACGCTTATCAACTCTACTGGCAAAACTTTACGCAATTCAATTGCTAATGCAGTCTTGCCGGAGGCCGTCGGCCCCATCAAAAAAATCGCCTTTGGCAGGCTCGCCTTACTAATATCACTCATGTTTCAGGGCGTTCATCGCCGAATGTAAATCAACAGGTTGTAACAGACCACCCGGCGGCGCCTTCACAAGTTGCGGACATAACCGCTCGACATCAGCCAACAGGGTAATGGCCTGCGCCATAGTCCACTGCGGATGTTCACTCATCAGATTACGCGCAATCCACTGGGCAATATTGTCTGCCTCGAAGCCAGATTGCTGCGCCAGGTAGCCTATCAGTTCAGGAATCAAGATTTGTAAATTTTGTTGGCGTAAGGGTAAAGGCACAGCTCGAATGGTCACATGCTGCGCATCCAGCTGAAATTCAATCCCTAACTCCGCCAAACAGGGGAGCGCGTTTTGCAGCGCCGTCTTTTCGTCAACCGCCACTTTTAAGCGTAGCGGAATCAGCAACGGCTGGGCGCAGACCGGCGCTTTTCCGGGCGTCAGTTGCGCCTGCCGCAGCCAGCGTTCAGCCACCAGCAGCGACAGTAACTGGATGCGACCATTGCCTTCGAGTAACGCACAATCGGCACCAATAATGGTGAGTACGCGACCAAAACTCTGGCTGTGTCCGGCAAGCGCAGGCTCGACAGCATCAGGACGTTGTTTCTTTTGCGCCGGAGCAGGCGTCTGTAGCAATTGACGATAAACCTCCCCCTCCTGCTTTTGATAGCCCGGTTGAGCCTGCGGCCACTGTGCGGTTGCCTGACGGCCAGTGTGACTCACCGGGGAAGGAGAAGAATAACGCGGTGTCGCAGGTTCACGCGCGACCGCAGGTTCAGCAAAGTGATTGCGTCCGGCCGCCACACGGTTTTCCGGGATAGACCTTGGCGTCGGCTCATCGTCTTCTGCCAACGGCAACGGTGTCTCAAGCTGCTGTTGCAGCACACTGAGAACCCCCTGATAGATAAAATCATGCACCAGGCGCGACTGGTGAAACCGCACTTCGTGTTTCGCGGGATGCACGTTGACATCAACCTGATGAGGGTCGATTTCCAGATACAACACAAACGCAGGCTGCTGATCGGCGCCGAGTTTGTTTTCACAGGCCTGGCGAATAGCATGATTGATCAACCGATCGCGCATCATACGTCCGTTCACATAGCAGTACTGAATTTCCGCCAGCGCCGCCGTCGTATGATGAGGGTCAGCCACCCAACCGTGCAGCAGCAAATCACCGTGTTGCCACTCAATCGCCAGCGCCTGCTCCAGAAAGGAAGTGCCGCAGATTGCGCCCAGCCGACGCTCTTTCTGCCCATCCTGCGCCACCGCGCGATACTGACGCACCATTTTGCCGTTGTGCGACAAATTGATCGTGACGTCAAAACGCGCCAGCGCAATGCGCCGGATAATCTCATCAATATGGTTAAATTCGGTTTTCTCGGTGCGCATGAACTTGCGCCGCGCCGGGGTATTGTAGAACAGATCCAGCACTTCCAGCGTCGTGCCCACCGGATGCGCGGCGGGTTTAACCGTCACGTCCATGTCACGCCCTTCAGCATACGCCTGCCAGGCTTCGGGCTGTTCTGAGGTGCGTGAGGTAAGCGTTAACCGCGACACCGAGCTGATACTCGCCAGCGCTTCGCCGCGAAACCCGAGGCTGATAATCGCCTCAAGATCGTCAAGCGTGGCGATTTTACTGGTCGCGTGACGCGCTAACGCCAGCGCCAGTTCGTCCTTTTTAATGCCACAGCCATTATCGCGAATGCGGATAAGCTTTGCGCCGCCGCGTTCAATATCGATATCAATTCGCGTCGCGCCAGCATCAAGGCTGTTTTCTACCAGCTCTTTGACCACCGACGCAGGTCGTTCCACCACTTCACCTGCGGCAATTTGGTTCGCCAGTTGCGGCGGAAGAACCTGAATCGGCATGGCTATTCCTTAGTTTGTTAGCGTCTCGCCCGGCGCAGTCGCGCTGGCTGTTTGCGCAGGCGTCCCCTGCGGTCCGGACTGCACCGGATGCGCCAGGAAGTAGTTACGCAGACCCTTATAGATGGCATCAGCCAGCTGCTGCTGATAATCATCGCTTGCCAGCAAACGCTCTTCGCTGTGATTGCTGATAAAGCCCGTCTCAACCAACACCGATGGGATATCTGGCGAGCGCAACACGCCGAGGCTGGCGTGTTCAGGACGACGCTTATGCATCGAACCAATACGCTGTAACTGACTGATCATGTTGGTCGCCACATCATACCCTACGCGTTGTGAATGACCGAACTGCAAATCCAGCACCGCCTGACTCAGGTAAGGGTCAGACTGGCTGTTTGCCAGTACATCGCCCGCGCCGCCTAACAGTTCGGACTGCTTCTCATGCTGCTCCAGCCAGCTGGCCATTTCTGTGTTTGCACGTCGGTTTGACAATACCCACACCGAAGCCCCTGTCGCATCGCGATTTGGCGCGGCATCCGCATGGATCGATACCAGGAAATTGGCATTTTGCTTACGCGCGACGTCCGACCGCCCCATCACCGAGATGAAGTAGTCTCCGTCACGCGTTAAGACGCCTTTGAACATCGGATCATCGTTGAGCAGCGTACGCAGTTTACGGGCGACGGCGATAGTGACATTCTTCTCACGAATACCACCAGGTCCAATAGCCCCTGGGTCCTGACCACCATGACCGGCATCAATGGCAATAACGACTTTGTCGCCATTACTCACCGGAGTCCGTGCCGCAGGACGCGTCGCCGTGTTGCTGCTAACCACAGTTGTCGTGCGATCGTTACTGGATTTAAACGGGTTACGTGCAGGTTCACTCGGGCGCGGCGCGATCTCCGGCGTCTCAACGCGTTTCACCACCACCGGCGGCGGAGGTGGTGGTGGGGCATCGGCGTTAATCGTAAAGACGACGGTATAATTACCACCGTTTTGCCGCTTCACGGCGTCGGTTTTCCCGTTCTCGGTTAAATCCACGACCAGTCGCAGTGACTGAGCATCCTTCGGCGTTCCCGAGCGGATCGCCTTCACCAGGTTATTTCCGCTAAACAGCAACGGTAATCCCTGAATCACGCCGCTCTGTTTGATGTCCAGCGCAACGGTACGTTTACTGTCCTGCGAAAAGGTATAATCCGGATCGCCAATAAAACTCAGCGTAATCCGTGCCTGTTGTTCACCGTTGGAAACTTGAATATCGGAGAGGCTGGCAGCCCCGACCTGCGCGCACAGCAGGACCAGTGTAGCCACCCACCAATTTCTGATGCGAAAAATCATCCCGCCACCCTTAAGGTTAACCGGCTAAACGCGCCAGCAACAAATTACCTGATGAGGAGACCGCGCTAATGCGCGCCTCACGACCTTGCGCCTGGTAATCTATGTGTATTTCGACATCCGGGTCAGGCAGTACACCTTTACCTTGTTGCGGCCATTCCACCAGGCAGATGGCATCATTGGCAAAATAATCACGGATCCCCATAAATTCCAGCTCCTCAGGGTCCGCAAGGCGATATAAATCAAAGTGATATACCATTAGGTTATCGAGTGAATAAGGTTCCACCAGCGTGTAGGTTGGACTTTTCACGTTGCCTTTATGGCCTAACGCCTGCAGGAACCCACGGCTAAAGGTGGTTTTACCCGCACCTAAATCACCGTACAAATAGATTACAGTCGAACCCGTACAGGCTTTAGCTACCCGCAGTCCCAGGTCTAATGTTGCCTGCTCATCAGGTAGCGGAATTACTCGATTCATCATGGTTTACGTCAATCACATCAGGGTTAACAATACGCTGGAGCGTGGAAAAGAGATCGGACGCCAGCATGCCGCGAGTGCCGAAACGCGCAGCAAGCACATCCGCTGCCGCGCCGTGGGCAACACATCCCGCACACGCTGCATCATACGGGGTAAGCTTCTGTCCGAGCAATGCGCCAATCATCCCGGAGAGCACATCGCCCATACCGCCGCTGGCCATTCCCGCATTACCGGCATCAATAATAGCTGGCACAGCTGACTCTGCGTCGACGACCGTTCCCGCGCCTTTTAGCACCACAACACCACCGTACCGTTTTACCAGACGGCGTGCTGAAAGTAAGCGATCACTTTCTATTTCTGCAACAGAACAGCCCAGCAGCCGGGCAGCTTCCCCCGGATGCGGGGTGATCACGCGATTGTGACGTTTATCGGGATTGATTGCCAGCAGGTTGAGCGCATCCGCATCCCAGAGCATTGGTTTGCGAAAATTCTCAACTTTCTGCAGCGCCTTTTTACCCCAGTCCTGTTGTCCAAGCCCAGGGCCAATCACCACCACATCTGCCCATGACAGGCTTTCCTCAAGAGATTGCAGGGTCAGTTCATGAACCATCAACTCTGGCCGGGCCGTCAGCAGTGGCGCGATGTTTTCACCGCGCGTCAGCACTCTGACTAACCCGGCGCCGCTTCGTAGCGCTGCCTCGCCCGCAAGGCGAATCGCCCCGGCAGTACCATAATCCCCGCCAATAATCGCCAGCCGACCGTGATCGCCTTTGTGCGACGTCGGGCGACGCGGCGTCAACCAGCCCCTGAGTTGCGAAGCATCAAGGCGTTGGATTTGCCTCTCCTGCCTCGCCAGCCAGTTCTCCAGACCCAACGCATCAAAATGCAAATGCCCGGTGAAATCCCGCGCTTTTCCCGTCAGCAAACCGGGTTTCAGCGCAATAAACGTGACCGTATGCGCGGCGTTAATCACCGCGCCGGGCGTCGCACCCGTCTGCGCCAGCAGGCCGGAAGGAATATCCACCGCCACCACGGGAGCGGGATGCGCATTAGCATGTTCAATCAATGTGGCAAGAGACTGGCGCGGGGCCTGCTTAAGGCCAGTACCTGACAGCGCATCAATAATGACGTCAATTCCCCCAGGCCAGACGATATCTGGCGCATGGGTAACGCCTCCCGCATTCAACCAGGACTCGCGAGCCTGCACGGCCTCATCGGGGAGCGGTTTATCGCTTTCTTGCGCCAACAGGGTGACATTCATGCCTGCGGCTTTCGCAAGCCTTGCCAGTACATAGCCATCACCGCCGTTATTGCCGTGCCCACAGAGCACCAGCCAGTGGCGGGACTCGGGGTACGCACTGCGGGTGACCTGAAACGCCGCCTCGCCCGCACGCAACATCAGTTCGTACAGCGTCAATCCAAAAGCGTCTGCCGCTTCGCGCTCCACTCTCTGGATGTCATCGGCGGGCCAAATGGAGTGTGGTATACTTGTGGGGTATTTCTTCATTGTATGGTCCGTCATGTCAGAGCCCCTCGATCTCAATCAGTTAGCGCAAAATATCAAACAGTGGGGGCTGGAACTGGGCTTTCAGCAGGTTGGTATTACCGATACCGACCTCAGCGAAGCCGAACCCAAACTGCAGGCATGGCTGGACAAACAATACCACGGCGAGATGGACTGGATGGCCCGCCACGGCATGATGCGCGCCAGGCCACACGAATTATTGCCCGGTACTCTGCGCGTGATCAGCGTACGCATGAACTATCTGCCCGCTAACGCCGCGTTTGCCAGCACGCTGAAAAATCCCCGGTTGGGCTACGTCAGCCGTTATGCTTTGGGCCGCGATTACCACAAACTCTTACGTAACCGCCTCAAAAAACTGGGCGAGATGATTCAGCAACATTGTGGCTCGCTGAATTTTAGACCGTTTGTCGACTCTGCGCCCATTCTTGAACGCCCGCTGGCTGAAAAAGCCGGTCTCGGCTGGACAGGTAAGCACTCACTTACTCTTAATCGCGAGGCAGGTTCGTTCTTTTTCCTTGGCGAGTTGCTGATCGATTTGCCCCTGCCCATCGACGCCCCTCAGGAAGAGGGATGTGGAAAATGCGTGGCCTGCATGACAATCTGTCCGACCGGTGCGATTGTGGAACCTTACACTGTCGATGCCCGCCGCTGTATTTCGTATCTCACTATCGAGCTGGAAGGCGCGATCCCTGAAGAACTTCGCCCGCTGATAGGAAACCGCATCTATGGTTGTGATGACTGTCAGCTTATCTGCCCGTGGAATCGCTATTCGCAGCTAACCACCGAGGATGATTTCAGTCCGCGCAAACCGCTACACGCCCCGGAACTGATTGAACTGTTCAACTGGAGCGAAGCAAGATTCCTGAAAGTTACAGAGGGTTCAGCAATCCGGCGTATTGGTCACTTACGCTGGCTGCGAAATATTGCTGTCGCACTCGGAAATGCGCCGTGGGATGACGTGGTGATTCAGGCGCTGGAAAGTCGCCGAGGTGAGCACCCACTTCTTGATGAGCACATAGAATGGGCGGTCGCCCAGCAAATTGAGAGGCGCAATGCCTGTGTGGTAGAGGTGCAATTACCGAAGAAACAGCGACTGATCAGAGTGGTTGAAAAAGGTCTGCCACGCGACGCCTGAATCATCCACAGCTTGTGTATAAAAATAAAAATGCATTGTGATTCAAGAGGGAAAAAATCGTCAAGTGATCGCACTAACAATTCAAAATGATAATTAATCCAATATTTTCAACAGATTGCAAAGTTACTATTCACCCAGCGAAGTTTTTCGCACTCCAGGAATAATGCCCTAGCCTGTGGATAAGTCTGTTTACAAGAGTGTGTCAGAAGCAAAAGAAATCGTCCCCAACGTGATAACGCGTTGTGGATAATTTTATTGAGATAAGAATTTGGAGCGGGAAACGAGACTCGAACTCGCGACCCCGACCTTGGCAAGGTCGTGCTCTACCAACTGAGCTATTCCCGCTTGGGTGGTGCGTATCTTGCGATACTTTCAAATTTTGGAGCGGGAAACGAGACTCGAACTCGCGACCCCGACCTTGGCAAGGTCGTGCTCTACCAACTGAGCTATTCCCGCTT
>NZ_JBWKPZ010000020.1:0-105307 GCF_059418505.1 Citrobacter sp. GW821-FHT07H02
TGGCGGACTCAGCCCGGAACAGTTTGAAAACCAGAACCTCGCTTAGGGCCGTGTCCACATTACGTGGGTAGGATCAATACGGTGGCATGGAGGCTTCTGATATTAAAAAGATCAAGGATCTTGAGGACGAGAACCGACGTCTCAAACAGATGTTTGCCGACCTGAGCCTTGAGAACCGGGCGCTGAAAGACGTTATCGAAAAAAAGCTTTAAAACCAGCCTTTAAGCGTGAGCTGGTCACTCATCTGATAACGACGTTCGGACTCAGTATTCGTCAGGCCTGCCGGAGCCTGAACCTGAGCAGAACGGCTTACCATTATCGCCCGGATACCACGCGTGACGAACCCGTTATTGTCGCGTTGCAGGCAGTGGCAGAGCGATACCCACGATACGGTTTTCCGAAACTCTTCCAGGTTCTGCGGCGGCAGGGATACCCGTGGAATCACAAAAGGATCCACCGTATTTACTGTCTGCTGAAGCTGAATTTTCGCCGTAAGGGCAAACAACGGCTGCCGGTGCGTAATCCCTCGCCACTGGTCACGCCGGAAGCGCTGAACCAGAGCTGGTCTGTCGATTTTATGCATGATGCCCTGGTCTGTGGCCGTCGTTTTCGTACGTTCAATGTCGTTGATGACTTTAACCGTGAGGCGTTGTCGATTGAAATTGATCTGAATCTGCCAGCTCTGCGAGTGGTCCGTGTACTCGACAGGAACGCGGCAAATCGTGGCTATCCGGTCATGCTACGCATGGTCCGGAATTTATCTCACTGGCACTGGCTGAATGGGCAGAGAAACATGCAGTAAAACTGGAGTTTATCCAGCCGGGTAAGCCGACGCAGAACGCTTTCATTGAGCGCTTTAACCGGACATACCGTACAGAAATACTCGATTTTTATCTGTTCAGAACGCTGAATGAAGTGCGGGAAATCACGGAAAAATGGTTGTCAGAATATAACTGTGAACGCCCGCATGAATCACTGAACAATATGACGCCGGAGGAATATCGACAACACCATTATTTGGCTGGGATCTCAAAAAATGCATGGAACTAAAACGGGTCTATTTACAGAATCACCTCCCCAGGAAGTGAGTTTTGAACTCGTCGATATTTAGCTTTAGTAACTCCTTCATGATTGTCTCCTACCGTTGAATATCCCTACTAATTATGGCGGATTTCACAAATCCTGATGGTTTGAAGGATATTTAATGAGGAGTTTGTTGACTGTGGTCGTAAACAGAATCAGCGCCGGAGCACTCATCTGTCTGAGGTTGCTCTGCTTGAAGAAATCAGAGGTGTGTTCGGCTATGGGATACAACACACTGGGGCAACGCTATCGTGGAGAGGATTAAGTATTGCTGAAATAACGTGATTTGACACTTACCATGGCGGTCGACCTCCGTCAGAGCAAAGTACGCTGAAGCCTGACGCAGAATATCAATAAATTTTCAATTGAAAAATCTGGATTTCGGTAAGACATTGAAATCATATAAGCCGTCGCATATAAAAATTAAATCGTGTTTTGAAAAACTGAACTTGCAGGTGCTCCTTTGCCGTCTATCATCAGATAGTTAAGGCCAGAAATTTCAATTAATGTAATTTCTTCTTGGAGATAGTGGTTTTTATCTATTTTTTATAATCAATATATCTGGCCAGATATGTTTTTTATAACAAATTTATAAGTTAAAAAATCTGCCACAATGACAGATTTCTTTAATTTATAATTAGAGATTTGCAACGTTATGATATACTTTTTGAACGTCATCGTCATCTTCAAGGGCATCAACAAGCCCTTCAAAGATTTCTAAATCTTCTGGTGAAAGTTCAATTTCTGATTGAGCAATCATTTCTAATTCTGTTGTTGAAAATTCAGTAATCCCAGCAGCTTTTAGCGCTGCAATTCCTTTATGAAGGTCTGTAGATTCAGTATAGATAATGATGTTCCCTTCTTCTTCGGTTACATCACGAACCTCAACTTCAGCATCAAGCAAAATTTCAAAAATATGGTCAGGGTCTGTTCCTTTAAATACAATCACTCCAGTATTGTCAAACATATAGCTGACAGCACCTGCCGCACCGATATTCCCGCCTTTTTTATTGAAAATTGAGCGGATATTAGCAATTGTACGGTTAACATTTGAAGTCAATGTTTCAGCGATGATCATTGAACCATTTGGTCCAAAGCCTTCATAACGGCCTGGCACGAACGTTTCATCTCCGCCACCCTTGGCTTTATCAATTGCTTTATCAATAACGTGTTTTGGAACTTGTGCTTGTTTCGCACGTTCAATAACGAATTTTAAAGATGAGTTTAATTCTGGATCTGGTTCACCTTGTTTAGCAGCAGCATAGATTTCTACACCGAACTTTGCATATACGTTAGACGTTGCACCGTCTTTAGCCGTTTTTTTAGCAACAATATTGGCCCATTTACGTCCCACTGGAATAGTCTCCTAAAAAATTTATTTACATTACTGGCAGGTTAATAACCTGCGTGTTTTTCTGTCACATTATATCATGATATGTAAATTCTCGTCTATGAGAAATAAAAAAAGACAAATTTACGAGATGTTACTTTAATTTCATCAATAGTTAACATTGTTGATAAATTATTTCCAAAATTTCTTCTGGTTCTTTTTTTTTCATTCTCAATATTGAACCACAGCAATAATACATAAGACAAGAGAAACAAAAGTGATAATCCAGACAAAAATGCCGACTATTAACGTTGCCGCTACACTGCTTACAGGGCTCTACGGCCATCGTGCGCAGCGCCTTATTGATGGTATTTTCGCTCATCGGCTTACGTGGGTCGTGGTCACCAGGAAACAGTTTCCGCTATCGGGCAGGATCGTCTACCGGAGCGGGGTCAGTCCAACGTTGAGGTGATTCAGTCCATCGCAGGTTGATCTGCTGATAATACACAGTTAGCTATGCACAGTATCTAAACGGCAGCTATGAGCGAGGAACGGACATTAACGTCAACTGATTTCCGTCAGGAGCCAGCGTTCAAAATCCTGCAGTGCAGGTTCATTTATTCCAGTTTCCTGTGGTTTTACCAAACAGAATTTTTTGCTCAGGTGCTCTGATTCTGGCCAGGGCGCGACAAGTATTCCGCTACGCAGCTCTTTGTCAACATACATGCGCGGAACCATTGCCACGCCTTGTCCCGCCAGTGCGGCCGCTATCGCCATTTCATGAAGGTCATACCGGACACCCTGAGCCGGATTATCAAGGACTATCCCGCTTTCCTGGGCATAGTTATGCCATGCTTCCGGGTTCTGCCGCCGGTGAATGCGGGGCAGTTCGTTCAACTGCTCATTGACGTTCTTTTTCGTTAGCAGTGCAGGATGGCACACAGGAAGCAGTTTTTCCTGAAAGAGAAAATGCATGCGCATGCCCGCCCATGCAGGATGCTCAAAATGAACGACGGCGTCAAAGCCACTCCCGGTGAGAATGAAAGGGTCTGTTCTGGCCGCTATATTTAATGTTATTCCCGGGTACATCGCTCTAAAGCCGTTCAGGCGGGGAATAAGCCATCGACTGGAGAACGTTGGCAGGACGGCAATATCCAGACTTTTACTACCCTCAGGCATTCCCATTATGTATTGGGTGTCCCTGTCGAGCCGTTCGAGCGTTTCGCGTACGTGATGTGCATAGCGAGCCCCGACAGGATTAAGCTTTACGCGGCTTCCCGCCCGGTCAAAAAGTTTGCAGTTCAGCAAAGACTCAAGGCGTGCGATCTGTCGGCTGATGGCTCCTTCCGTCAGCGATAACTCCTCTGCTGCCCGGGCAAAATTACCGTGTCTGGCGGCGGCATCAAAAGCCTGCAGGGAAGTACTACTCGGAATTTTTCTGCGCATAATAACTGTCCCTTGATTTGTGCATACGATGACCTTTCAGTGACGTAATATCACTGATTGATGAAGTAATATCGTTTTATAGCCGAAAATACAGCATGTAGCATGATGAAAAATCATTGAGCAGATTCAATATTTATTCATGCAGAGGTAAGTCGATGTTGTATATCGTGGAATGCACTTATAACGATCCCAAAAGCGAGGAAGCCTGGAATAAATTTTACAGCCTGGAAAAACTTCCCGCATTGGTCTCTGTCAGCGGATTCAGCACGTCCCAGCGTTTCCGGGCCCGACAGCCAGGCTGTCCTGTTTATCTCGCCATTCATACCGTTAACGATGCGGACGTTATCATCAGTGACGAGTACCGGCTAAAAGGCGGCGGTAATTTCTCCCACTGGCAGACGCATATTACTGACTGGCACCGTAATCTGTATGAATGCGAATGCCTGGCTCCGGCCGTATCCTCAGAGGAAATACTGCTGCTCAGCTCTCATCCGATCAGTTTTATAGAGACCGAACTGGGTTACAGGCCGCTGGAAATGCAGGCGTCAGGGCTGGATAATTTCCCGGAGCGGCGAGTGGCATACGTTCTTGCATGGGAAACTGCTGCACAGTTAGCAGGCACAGTACCCGACGCATATCTCTACGAACCTCTTACAACACAATTGCAAAACTCTGTGAAGGCTCATCAGGGAGGAAAACCGAAAAATCATGCCTAACCTTACTTTTTATATTTCGGCTGATCATTCCGACAGGTTCACTGAACAGCCAAATTTCACCCGTCACTGCAGTAAGCTGTGCAGTGATATTCTCGGTGCAGAACCGGAAAAGGTTCACATCATATATGTCGATGTAAGACCGGGATGCGGGCATCCGGTCTACGCGGAACTCTTTTATCGTCTGACAAAATGGCGTACGCCGGAAGTGATGGAGAATTTTATGAGCGAACTGGACCTGGCCATTCGACAGACCATGGGGCTGATGGTACGTATTCGCTGTTTTGGCTTTACCGCACCGCAAATACACGCTCGAAACTAACCTTGGGGTATTTATGAACTATCCACCTTTTACCTCCTGTCAGATTGGGAATTTTCTGGTTACTGCCCTGAGTGATGGTAGTATGCCAGCCAGCCTGGATTTACTGTCAGGCATTGAAATAGCTGATGCCAGGTTAATTCAGCAAAGTGCCGGGATCGCTGAACCCGGAAATATTCATATCTACTGTTATCTAATCCGCGGTAGGGGGCGAACCATACTCGTTGATGCCGGTACCGGGGGTCTTAACAACGTGGGAGGTCTGCTCGAAAAAAACCTCAGCGAAGTTGGGGTCTCCCCAGATGATGTGGACACCGTTTTATTGACACACGGCCATCCTGATCATATCGGCGGTCTGCTGGACGCTGAAGGACGACCAGCCTATAAACATGCTGAACTTCATCTTCATCCTCTCGAAGCAGAATACTGGCAGGATGATGAAAAAATGAAAATGGCCAGCGAGCGTAGGCAACGTAATTTCATGCTGGTCCGTCGAACATTAGAAGGTTATGCAGCGAAATTACACTTTATTGGCGGGAGCGAAATAACAGAGGGTATTTTCCCGGTATGGCTACCGGGCCACACGCCAGGTCATACCGGATTTCGTATCAATGCTGGAGATAAAAGTTTATTGATATGGGGAGACATCGTCCATTTCCCACATATTCAGTCAGCGCATCCGGCCGTTTCCATTGAATTTGATTGCAATCCCGCTCAGGCCGAAGAAACACGAAAAAAAATACTGCAACAGGCAGTCAGGGAGAAACTGCTCATTGCAGGAATGCACCTCGACCGAGCTGGATTTGCAAACGTTCTCATGGCTGAGGGTGGATATCGTATTTCTTACTCAGAAGAATGAATGGGTATGCGCAACCTCAACTCAGGTAACAGAACGCTAACAGAGAACTATATTTCTGGTTTGGGGTTGTCGTACGGCTGGGCATTAAATAGTAATTGGGTTGACCTGTTCCCTATTGTTCAACACGCCTTGGTATTAGCAATGTCCGCTTCTGGCACTTTGCCAACGGTCACGTCACCGCAACATCATCAAAGACAAAAAAACTGCATTTTCCACATGCATTATTTACTGAGAACTGTCCCTAATCCTGGTTAAACGCATCGGTATTTCATCCTGTTCTGAACCTCTCTTTCCCGTTCTGCTCTACACTTTCAACAGATTAATGAAAAAGGCAGATAACGGATGGCAAAATTCCCCGCCAGCTTACTGATCCTGAATGGTAAAAGTGCAGACAACCCACTTCTACGCGAAGCCATTGCGTTGCTGCGTAACGAAGGCGTAGAGATCCATGTCCGCATCACCTGGGAAAAGGGCGACGCGCAACGTTATGTCGAAGAGGCCCGCCAGTTAGGCGTTGAGACCGTTATCGCGGGGGGCGGTGACGGCACGATCAATGAAGTGTCTACCGCGCTCATCCAGTGTCAGGGGGCAAACGTCCCTGCCCTCGGGATTTTGCCGCTGGGCACCGCCAATGATTTCGCCACCAGCGTGGGAATTCCTGATGCGCTGGACAACGCCCTCAAGCTGGCCATCGCCGGTTCTGCGGTGGAAATCGATATCGCGCAGGTCAATGATAAAACCTATTTTATTAATATGGCGACCGGCGGGTTCGGTACGCGGATCACGACCGAAACGCCAGAAAAACTGAAAGCGGCGCTGGGCGGCGTGTCGTACCTTATTCATGGGTTGATGCGGATGGATACCCTTAAACCTGACCGTTGCGAAATCCGGGGCGAGAACTTTCAATGGCAAGGCGACGCGCTGGTTATTGGCATTGGAAATGGCCGTCAGGCTGGCGGCGGACAACAGCTCTGCCCGGATGCGCTCATTAATGATGGTCTTTTACAGCTGCGGATCTTCACGGGCGAAGAACTCCTCCCTGCGTTGCTATCGACACTGAAGCAACCCGAGGAAAACCCGAACATCATCGACGGCGCTTCATCGTGGTTTGATATTCAGGCACCGCACGAAATAACCTTTAACCTGGATGGCGAACCGCTCAGCGGTCAACAGTTTCACATTGAGATCCTGCCCGCCGCATTGCGCTGCCGCTTGCCGCCAGACTGTCCTTTGCTTCGCTGAAGTCATGGAGAACATTCCTCTCCCACAGCGAGAGAGGAATGAGTGATATCAGGCGATGGTCACTTTGCTGTCCAGATAGACATCCTGTACGGCATTGATCAATTTCACGCCGTCCGCCATCGATTTCTTAAAGGCTTTGCGCCCCAGAATCAGGCCCATGCCGCCTGCACGTTTGTTGATAACCGCAGTACGTACGGCGTCACTGAGATCGGTCTCTCCTCCTGCGGCACCACCGGAGTTAATCAGCCCCGCACGCCCCATGTAGCAGTTCGCCAGTTGGTAACGCACTAAATCGATGGGGTTATCGCTGGTCAGCTTGCTGTAGACACGATCGTCGGTATAGCCGAAGTTAACCGCTTTATAGCCGCCGTTGTTTTCCGCCATTTTCTGTTTGACGATGTCCGCGCCAATGGTGGCCGCCAGATGGTTGGCCTGCCCGGTCAGGTCGGCAGACACATGGTAATCCACGCCGTCTTTCTTGAAGGCTGAATTACGCAGATACGCCCAGAGCACGGTTACCATTCCCAGCTCATGCGCACGCTCAAAGGCAGCTGAAATCTCTTCAATCTGGCGACGCGACTCCTCCGAACCAAAATAGATGGTTGCGCCGACCGCCACCGCGCCCATATTGAATGCCTGCTCGACGCTGGCATACAACGTTTGATCAAAGGTATTGGGGTAACTCAGCGTCTCGTTGTGGTTGAGTTTCACGAGGAATGGTATGCGGTGCGCGTAGCGTCGAGAAACCGACGCCAGTACGCCGTAGGTGGAGGCCACACAGTTACAGCCCGCCTCAATCGCCAGTTCCACAATGTTCTTCGGATCAAAATAAAGTGGATTCGCCGCAAAGGACGCCCCGGCAGAGTGTTCTACCCCCTGATCGACAGGTAAAATAGAGAGATACCCGGTCCCTGCCAGACGCCCGGTGTTATACAGCGTCTGCATGTTACGCAGGACAGCGGGCGGGCGATTATTATCAACCATCACGCGGTCAACGTAGTCATGTCCGGGCAGATAAAGTTGATCAGAAGGAATGGTCATACAACGATGCTGTAAAAGGCTGTCGGCGTCTTTGCCAAGCAACTGCGCAATATCAGTCATAGCTATGCTCCCGTCATTCCGATTGCGTATCGGAGTGTGTATTATCCTGACCCGCCTTTTTGCGGGCAGCCATAAGCCTGGTATCAGGTGGGCATTTTTTCCAACTTTAAGACACTTTTCAGCGCTATCTGCTGGCACGATTCACGTACAAAAAAGTGTTACAGCGGTCAAATTTGCAGCTCAAAGGTATTTTAAAGGTATTATTTAATGGTAGTGTCTGAGCGTACCTTACCTGTCATGAAGGATTTAAAGATGAAAACTACAGTGAAGCTGTCGTTCATGATGTTTGTTGAATGGTTTATCTGGGGCGCCTGGTTCGTCCCTTTGTGGTTGTGGCTGAGTAAAAGCGGTTTTACTGCCGGTGAAATCGGCTGGTCTTACGCGTGTACCGCCATCGCCGCCATCCTTTCCCCTATCCTCGTCGGCTCGTTAACTGACCGCTTTTTCTCCGCGCAAAAAGTGTTAGCAGTACTGATGCTTGCAGGCGCCGTGTTGATGTATTTCGCCGCGCAGCAAACCACATTTTCCGGCTTCTTCCCGCTGCTGTTGGCCTACTCGCTCACCTATATGCCGACCATCGCGTTGACCAACAGCATTGCGTTTGCCAACGTAGGGGATGTTGAAAGCGACTTTCCGCGCATCCGCGTCATGGGGACGATCGGCTGGATAGCCTCCGGTCTGGCCTGCGGATTCTTACCGCAGATGCTGGGTTACAGCGATATCTCGCCGACCAATATTCCGCTGCTTATCACCGCGGGCAGCTCGGCATTGCTGGGCGTCTTTGCCCTCTTCCTGCCGGATACGCCGCCAAAAAGTACCGGCAAGCTGGATCTCAAAGTGATGCTGGGTCTGGACGCGTTGATCCTGCTGCGTGATAAAAACTTTCTGGTCTTCTTCTTCTGTTCATTCCTGTTTGCCATGCCGCTGGCGTTTTACTACATCTTCGCCAATGGCTATCTGACGGAAGTGGGCATGCAGAATGCGACCGGCTGGATGACGCTTGGGCAGTTCTCTGAAATCTTCTTTATGCTGGCATTGCCTTTCTTTACCAAACGCTTTGGTATTAAAAAGGTTCTATTGCTTGGTCTTATCACCGCTGCCATTCGCTACGGATTCTTTATTTACGGCGGCGCAGAGGAATACTTCACTTACGCCCTGCTGTTCCTCGGCATTCTGCTTCATGGGGTAAGTTACGACTTCTACTACGTAACGGCCTACATCTATGTCGACAAAAAAGCGCCCGTTCATATGCGTACGGCGGCTCAGGGTCTGATTACGCTCTGCTGCCAGGGGTTTGGCAGTCTGCTGGGCTACCGTCTCGGCGGCATGATGATGGAAAAGATGTTTGCGTATAAAGAACCGGTAAACGGCCTCACCTTCAACTGGGCGGGCATGTGGACATTTGGCGCGGTGATGATCGCGGTGATTGCCGTCCTGTTTATGATTTTCTTTCGCGAATCCGATAAGGAAATCACCGCGATTAACGTGGACGATCGCGATATTGCACTGACAAAAGGGGAAGTAAAATGAAAGCTGAACGTATTCTCGGCGCTCTTTACGGGCAAGCATTAGGAGATGCGATGGGAATGCCGTCTGAGCTATGGCCAAGAACGCGCGTAAAAGCACATTTTGGCTGGATTGACCGCTTCCTGCCAGGCCCGGAGGAGAACAACGCCGCCTGTTATTTTAATCGTGCGGAGTTTACGGACGATACCTCCATGGCGCTGTGTCTGGCGGATGCCTTGCTCGAATGTGACGGGAAAATTAATCCTGACCTGATCGGACGCAACATTCTGGCGTGGGCGGAACGCTTCGATGCTTTCAACAAAAACGTGCTGGGCCCAACATCCAAAATTGCGCTTAACGCCATTCGTAACGGTAAACCGGTGGCTGAGCTTGAGAACAACGGCGTCACTAACGGTGCTGCGATGCGCGTCTCACCATTAGGCTGCCTGTTGCCGACGCATTCTCTGGATACCTTTATCGATGAGGTGGCGTTGGCCTCCAGTCCAACGCATAAGTCCGATCTCGCGGTGGCCGGTGCCGTGGTGGTCGCGTGGGCGATATCTCGTGCGATTGATGGCGAGCCCTGGGAGAGAATTGTCGACTCACTGCCTGCCATCGCCCATCACGCCCAGCAAAAACGCATCACCACCTTTAGCGCTTCGCTCTCGGCCCGCCTGGAACTGGCGTTGAAGATCGTTCGTGAAGCCAACGGCGTTGAATCCGCCAGCGAACAGCTTTACCAGGTCGTCGGGGCGGGCACCAGTACCATTGAATCTGTTCCCTGCGCCATCGCGATGGTGGAGCTGGCGCAGACCGACCCGAATCGTTGCGCGATCCTCTGCGCCAATCTCGGCGGCGATACCGACACCATTGGCGCGATGGCGACCGCGATTTGCGGTGCATTAAACGGTATTGGGGCTATCTCCCCGGACCTGAAACAAGAACTGGATGCGGTTAATCAGCTGGATTTTGATCGCTACGCCACCGAACTGGTGCGTTTGCGTCAAATGCGGGAGGTATCATGAATGCCGCACACTTGCGAGATCTGTTGCCGACCCTGACCACCCGTCGCCCTGTCACCGTGGTGGGCGCGGCGGTGATTGACGTGATTGCCGATGCCTGGGCTCTGCCCTGGCGCGGCTGCGACATTGAGTTAAAACAACAGGGTGTGCATGTTGGCGGCTGCGCGCTGAATATCGCCGTGGCCTTAAAACGTCTGGGGATTGAAGCCAGCAATGCCCTGCCGCTGGGCCAGGGCGTATGGGCTGATATTATCCGTAACCGAATGGCAAAAGAGGGTTTACTGAGTCTTATCGACAACGCCGAAGGCGATAACGGCTGGTGTCTGGCCCTGGTGGAGCCTGATGGCGAGCGCACCTTTATGTCATTCAGCGGCGTAGAAAACCAGTGGAATAGCGACTGGCTGGCGCAGTTGTCCGTCCCCCGCCAGAGTTTGCTCTACCTTTCCGGCTATCAGCTCGCCGCCCCTTGCGGTGAACGGCTGGTATGCTGGCTGGAAAGTCTGGACGACGTGACGCCTTTTATCGATTTTGGCCCACGCATCGGCGATATTCCTGACGCATTAATGTCACGGATTATGGCGCTGCGTCCGCTGGTGTCTCTCAACCGCCAGGAGGCGGAAATCGCCGCCGAACGTTTTGAACTCAGCACCGAAATGACCGCCTTTGGCGCAGCATGGCTGGCGCGATTTTCAGCGCCGGTGGTCGTGCGCCACGATAAAGACGGCGCATGGTACTTCAGTCAGCACGCTGCGGGCTGCGTCCCGGCGTTTCCTGTCGAGGTCGTAGACACGATCGGCGCAGGCGACAGCCATGCCGGAGGTGTGCTGGCCGGACTGTCATCCGGCTGGTCACTGGCAGATGCCGTGCTGCTCGGCAACGCAGTGGCATCCTGGGTGGTTGGGCATCGCGGGGGAGATTGCGCGCCCCTGCGCGAAGAGCTACTCCTCGCACACAAAAACGTATAGATCGCTGCGGCAGTAGCTGATGCTGTACTCAATGGGCCGCTGTTGTTGATCAAGCGCCACTTGCTTTATCACCAGCACCGGCACTTTGCTGTCCATCTGAATATGTGACTGAAACTCAGCATCCGGCATACGTGCGCTAACGCGAGAACGCGTACGCTGGGGAAAAATGTGCTGGCTGCGGAAATAGTCATACAGTGAGACGCCAATGGCATCCACGTCATGAATAAGATGCACCGGCACCCATGATTCTTCGATGGAAACCGCATCTTCATCCACATAGCGAATGCGTTTTAGCAGGAAGACATCACTTCCACTCGCAATCGCCAGTTGTTGTGCCACCTCGTCCGGGCAGGTGACAACGCGTTTATTGACCCACAGCGTATCGGGCTTTTTACCGCGTAAGACCACCTGCTGAGAAAAACCACGCGCCTCTTTAAGGGAATACTCAAAGATATTGTTGATTTGCGTCCCGTATCCGCGCGCGCGAGTCACCACCCCTTCTTCTTCCAGCGCTTGCATCGCTTTACGAACGGTAATTCGCGAAACGCCAGTCAACTGGCTAAGATCACGCTCACCAGGCAAAATATTGCCATGCTCAAGAATTCCGCTACGCACAGCATTCTTGACCGTTTCTGCAAACTTCATGTAGAGCGGCGTATTATCCGCCGCTGAAATTCGTTCGTTCAGTTGCGCAATCAGCCGGGTATGCGATTGTTCCATTTATCTTTTTCCTGGCAGACGAGTCTGTTGCCAGTATACTACCATTACCACCATGCGTGGAAATGATGTACCGGCCCAATCCCCTCGCCCACTTCCAGCGTATCTGCCTGAGCCAGCGCCGCAGAAAGCCAGATTTTTGCCTCCTGCACCGTTTCTGCCCAATTTTGGTGGCGAGGACGAAGCGCCGCCAGCGCCGCCGACAGCGTACAGCCCGTGCCATGGGTGTTTTTGGTGTTCACTCTGGGGGCGGTAAAACGCACCTCGCCTTCGCGCGTAAACAGCCAGTCCGGGCTTTGAGCATCGTCCAGATGTCCTCCTTTCATGAGCACCGCGCCGCAGCCCATCGCCAGCAGCGCGCGACCTTGCTCCAGCATTTCCCGCTCGCTACGCGCATGTTCAGCGTTAAGCAACGCCGCGGCTTCAGGTAAATTTGGCGTAATAATGGATACCTGCGGCAACAAGCGGGTTCGCAGCGTCTCAACGGCGGAAGGCGAAAGCAACGGATCGCCGCTTTTTGCCAGCATGACGGTATCCAGCACCACATTTTTCACCTGATGGCGCTGTAAACGTTCGGCCACCGCCTCAACGATATCGGTTTCCGCCAGCATACCGATCTTGGAGGTATCAATTCGCACATCGTTGAACACAGAATCAAGCTGCGCCGCGACAAAATCAGGTTCAATTCGGTAGACCGACTGAACGCCGCGCGTATTTTGCGCGACCAGCGCGGTAATGACGGAGCAACCATACGCACCGAGGGCCGAGAATGTTTTCAGATCGGCCTGAATTCCCGCACCGCCGCTGGGGTCCGTGCCAGCAATGGTTAAAGCATTTATCCGTTTCATGCGTATTCCTCCGCGTTCAGGTTATAGAGAGCATCAAGAAAAGCAGGAATAAAACTGCCGGGTCCCTGACTGCGATCGGTTGCTATTTGCCCCGCTTGCTTCATCCAGCTACAGGCGGAGGCGACATTGTCCAGCGTATTCCCCGGCAACGCGCAGATTGCCGCCACCACCGCGGATAAAGCACACCCCGTACCCACGACACGCGTCATCAAAGGTGAGCCACCGGTGACACAGACGGTGCGTTGACCATCGGTCACGTAATCCACCTCTCCCGTCACCACCACGACACTTCCGTACTGACGCGCCAGGGCAAGCGCAGCAGGTAACGCCGAGGCGGCTGTATCGGTAGTATCCACTCCGCGTCCGCCCGCAGACATTCCGGCAAGCGCAAGAATTTCAGACGCATTCCCGCGAATAGCGGCAGGTTGCTGCGCCAACAACGTCAGGCAGAAGTGACGACGGAAATCGAGTCCGCCCACGGCGACGGGGTCAAGCGTCCAGGGGGTATTGGCAATGCGCGCCTGCTCCACCGCCGTGCGCATGGCTTCAGCGCGTGCCTGTGTCAGTGTTCCGACATTAATCAGAAGCGCACTCGCGATGGCGGCAAACTGGCCGGCCTCTTCAGGTTCAATCACCATGGCAGGTGAAGCGCCTAACGCCAGCAATGTGTTCGCTGTAAACGTTTGTACGACATCATTCGTCATACAGTGTGTGAGAGGAGAAAGTGTTCGAAATTGGTGCAAGGTACGAGCCGCCAGAGCGCGGCTGTGCAGGTCAGGCTGCATGTTCAGCTCCTGCCCGCGTGAAGAAGATGAGACACGAGCAGTGTCAGACTTCCCTACGCTGGCATTATCCAGATCAGGTGGTACGGGTATTTCTCAGCCTTCATTTAAGAAGGGCACCCCGAGTCGTTAGTAGTACAAATCGCTTGATTATTAACAGAGTAAGGAAAGCAGTTGGCGATTGCAAGCCCTCGCTGGCAGGCTGATATCCAGCCCTGTTTCAGGGTCAGCAAGAAAGCGAAAACGATAAATGACGCCAGTACATATCACGCCCATTTTTACCGTCAATATTTCATCCGGATAACACCGTGTTGCATTCGTTAAAGCGTAAAGATGACGTTATTGAGCATGCTAGCCGTGATTAATGCTATGCATATTTTTTACATATCAATATCACTTACTCTACTTTAAGCCATCTAATAGAACCATCCTATCTAAAATATTAACACTACGTATCATCAATAAAATTCAAAATAGTGAACCAGAAAAAACAAAATAAAGTATCAGAAATAAATAATAACCCAGGTTACAAACAGTTCATTCTTAGATTAAATATAATTCAACAGCCCTTCCATTTATTCTCTAATCTTCTATTGATCTGGATAACAGCAGATTTTCACCCCCCAAAACTTTAGCTATTCGTGCCATGCGTGATCTACATCAAAGTTTAACCTATCACGTTGCTGGATAGTTTATTCGCGTTACTAAAAAAGGAAATTAGTCACCACTCGGTAAGATATTGTCTGGAAGAGACAAAGGCCGTCTCAACGCTTAAAAATAACAGTAATAACACTTATGTTAATTTCTTGTGGAAATGTTTAAATGAAATTTGTTAAATCTGCAGTTTCTGTCGTTGTTTTTAGCGCCATCGCCATTTCTTCTGCTCATGCTGCCAGCGTTGGTTATATCGGTACGATAGATGGTACAAATACCTTTATCGCTGTTAAAGGGGTTGATGAGTCTGTTAAAACATACGACCTGGATCAGATTCAAAATAATACCAATCGCATTACGTCTGTTGATGCTGATTTAAATAGCACGAAAGATGCAGTCATTGTCGTAAACAAAAAAGTGGATGATGTTCAAACGCAAGCCGATTTACATACTGGCCAAATTGCCTCGAATAATCATCAAATTGGTATTTTATTCAACACCAAAGCGGATCAGAGCACTGTTGATAGTGAAGCGGCGAACCGTTTAAGTGGGGATAAGAATTTGCAAACGCAAATCACCACTAACAAAGCCGACCAGCAGCAAGTGAATCATGCGTTATTGAATCAAAATATCCACGAAGACAACCGCATTAAAGCCCTTGAAGACGCCCCTAAACCAAAAGATGGCAAAGATGGGCGCGATGGAGTCACCACCACGGTGACAAAAGTCGATACCGCGACGCAATCGAAAGTTGCCAGTAATAGCCAGGCTATTACCGCTACCGCTAGACAATCGGCAAATGTCGCGCAAGACCTTCAGGATGCGAAGCAGTTTTTCACTCAACAGCAAGCCAGCAGCAATGCGCAGTTCAATTCGTTAAAAGATGAAGTCGATAGTAATAAAAAAGAGGCTCGCAGCGGCGCTGCTTCAGCAATTGCGATTGCTTCAATGCCGCAGGTTCAGGCAAGCCAGGCCATGATGGTTTCTGCTGGCGTGGGTTCTTTTAAAAATGAGCAAGCGTTAAGTGTTGGTGCATCTTTCCACGCAGGCAGTAACACCATTATCAAAGCAGGAATTAGCGATTCAACCAATAATGATTTTGCGATGGGTGCAGGCGTGGGTATCGGTTTCTAATAACGGCACTCCCCTTTATATAACAGGGGATGAGATGAAGACATATTTCAAATAAATAAAGGTATATGATGAAAGCTATTCTTATTCTGGCCACCGCGTGCGCTATTCTGAGTGGCTGCTCGACCTCCGCTTCTCGTATGGCGGCATGCGAGTCTCAGGGCGTCAGTCGCGATGCTTGCTATATCGCAGATCAAAACCGCCAATCGGCAATTAACGCCGCAGCGGAGAAACAAGCATTAGAAAATGCCAACGCGCTGTACAGTAATAAAACCGAACAGACTCACCACCATCACAAAAACGCCAACAGCGAGGGTTATTAATGAAAACGCTAATTGTATCTCTGGTTCTGGCTACACTGGCCACCTCTCCGGCTTTTGCTATCAGCCATTCTTATCGCGATAACCTGGAGAAATCTGGCTGTACGCAAGTCGAGGATGCTGCCGGTACGTGTGGTCATCACCAGGCTGTTTCTGATAGCCAAACAATCATCAAGCACTATGACGGCTTAAAAATCATCTGGAAAATTAACGAGAGCGTCACGGTCGATGGTAAACCGGCGGTGGTGATTGAATCCGGTGGATACGGTGCCACATGGCAACAAGGGATCTATAAAATCATCACTTATAAAAACCATAAAATTGCCGTAATGAAGAATGACCAATTTGCTGGATATGCGAAGTAAGTAATAATCGCTTAAGGATGAGCGATAATAAAATATAATTATTAATCCCTTCTTTCAACATGGATATAGAGCGACGTTGTCTGCATCATGCAATGCAAACCGAAAATTGACCTGGATGATTCTTAAAACCACTGTTCGCAAAAGGGACTACGGGTTAGTGATACCGTTTATTGGCGCTTTCGTTTACACTTTTTACGAAATAATAGGTGTGATTACAAAAAAGTGCTTGTCACACATACCACGCAGTGGGAATGATACACGGCTAAATTTTGTGACCCGATAGAGTGGAAAGTGGAGAGTATATGGGTATGAAGAAAATGATGTTGATGGGCGCCCTGATGATAGCAACCAGCACCGTCTGGGCCGCTACGGGAGCCAAAACAGGCATCGCTCAGTACGAATTAAGCGGATTTGTTGCCGACTTCACCCATTTCAAACCCGGGGATACCGTCCCGCAATTGTACCTTACTGATGAGTACAAAATTAAACAGTGGCAACTGCGCAACCTGCCTGCTCCGGATGCGGGAACTCACTGGACTTATATGGGCAGCGCTTACGTTCTGGTCAACGATACCGATGGCAAAATCGTGAAAGCCTACGACGGCGAGATTTTTTATCACCGATAATCAAATTTCCCCCTCTTTTCAGAGGGGGAACTCAGAAACTGCTTTCTTAATTATTCACCGCGAACTCATTCTTACGCGTTCTGCCATAACTTACATCGCGTTGCGTTTCGATTTCAGACATGTGCGTTATCTTTAAACGAGATAAGCGAAATGGAAGCTATGGCAGGTTAAAAGCGTTCGCCACACCAGTTTAATATTGATGTGGCGAACGGATTAGAGGCGTAAATTAGCGAATATTAGACCGCACGGAAGGCAATTTCGCCCGGGATAACGTCACCCTGCCAGTACAGTTGCGCGGCAACACGGTCAGCCAGTTCTCGGTACATCGCTGTGAATTCACTGTCAGGACGGCTGATCACCGTCGGCGTTCCCCGGTCGAGGTCTTCACGCAGGCTAATATGCAGCGGCATCTGTCCCAGCAACTGAGCACGGTACTGCTCCGCCAGCTTCTGCGCGCCGCCCGTGCCAAAGATCGGCTCATGATGACCACAGTGGCTACAGATATGCATACTCATGTTTTCAACAATGCCCAGTACAGGCACTTCGACCTTCTCGAACATCACAATGCCTTTTTTGGCATCGATAAGCGCAATGTCCTGCGGGGTCGTGACGACCACAGCTCCCGTCACCGGAATGTTCTGTGACAGCGTCAATTGAATGTCACCGGTTCCCGGCGGCATATCCAGAACCAGGTAATCCAGATCGGGCCACAACGTCTCCTGCAACATCTGCATCAGCGCTTTGCTGGCCATTGGACCACGCCATACCATGGCATTATCTTCTGTCACCAAATACCCGATTGAGTTCGTCGCCAGCCCATGAGACATGATCGGCGCCATGTGGGTGCCGTCAGGTGACGTTGGACGTTGATTTTCTGCGCCGAGCATCGTGGGAATAGACGGACCGTAAATATCCGCATCCAGAATGCCGACCTTCGCCCCTTCCGCAGCCAGCGCTAATGCCAGGTTCACCGCAGTAGACGATTTACCCACTCCGCCTTTACCGGAACTGACCGCGATAATGTTCTTAACACCGTTAATACCCGGCTGGTTTTTCACACGCTTAAGCGTCGCAATGTTGTGTGACAACTTCCAGTCGATCGCTTTTGCGCCTGTGATCCGCAGCAGGTCACCGCTACATTGCTCTTTTAACACCTCAAACGCGCTGTGCCAGACAAACGGCATGACCAGCTCAACGTGCAGCGTGTCATCCATCCAGGCAACGTGATGCAACGCTTTAAGCGTTGTAAGATTATGCTTCAAGGTGGGGTGCTGAAAATTCGCCAGCGTCCCGGCGACCATAGCGCGCAAGGTTTCTGGTGATTTGGCCTGGGATTGTGCGTTCATCCCGACTCCTTTTTGTTGTTCTGAAAAAACGATTGTAACTACCTAGTCTACTCCAGTGGTAACAAATATTCATTTATGGATAAATGCCCTTATCACTTGGCGTAGTTATTCCCTTTCAGGTAACATCAGAACCCCCTTTTAATAGAGAAGAAGTAATACCTACTATGACTCAAGTCGCGAAGAAAATTCTGGTAACGTGCGCGCTGCCGTACGCAAACGGCTCTATCCACCTCGGCCATATGCTGGAGCACATCCAGGCTGATGTCTGGGTCCGTTACCAGCGAATGCGCGGCCATCAGGTTAACTTCATCTGCGCAGACGACGCCCACGGCACGCCAATCATGCTGAAAGCACAGCAATTGGGCATCACGCCTGAGCAGATGATTACCGAAATGAGTCAGGAGCATCAGACTGATTTCGCAGGTTTCAACATCAGCTATGACAACTACCACTCGACGCACAGCGATGAGAACCGTGAATTGTCCGAGCTGATTTACTCGCGCCTGAAAGAGAACGGTTTTATCAAAAACCGCACCATCTCTCAGCTTTACGATCCGGAAAAAGGCATGTTCCTGCCGGACCGTTTTGTCAAAGGCACCTGCCCGAAATGTAAGGCGGCGGACCAGTACGGCGATAACTGCGAAGTGTGCGGCGCGACCTACAGCCCAACTGAGCTTATCGAGCCGAAATCCGTGATTTCCGGCGCCACGCCAGTAATGCGTGATTCTGAGCACTTCTTCTTTGACCTGCCCTCTTTCAGCGAGATGCTTCAGGCGTGGACCCGCAGCGGCGCACTCCAGGAGCAGGTCGCAAACAAAATGCAGGAATGGTTTGAATCCGGTCTGCAACAGTGGGACATCTCCCGCGATGCGCCGTACTTCGGTTTTGAAATTCCGAATGCGCCGGGCAAATATTTCTACGTCTGGCTGGATGCGCCAATCGGCTACATGGGTTCATTCAAGAACCTGTGCGACAAGCGCGGCGACACCGTAAGCTTTGACGAATACTGGAAGAAAGACAGCGATGCCGAACTGTATCACTTCATCGGTAAAGATATTGTCTACTTCCACAGCCTGTTCTGGCCCGCGATGCTGGAAGGCAGCAACTTCCGCAAACCGACGAACCTGTTTGTTCACGGCTATGTGACAGTGAACGGCGCGAAGATGTCAAAATCACGCGGCACCTTCATTAAAGCCAGCACCTGGCTGAACCATTTTGACGCCGACAGCCTGCGTTATTACTACACCGCGAAGCTCTCTTCCCGTATTGATGATATCGATCTGAATCTGGAAGATTTCGTGCAACGCGTGAACGCCGATATCGTCAACAAGGTGGTTAACCTTGCGTCGCGTAACGCGGGCTTTATTAACAAGCGTTTTGATGGCGTACTGGCTTCTGAGCTGGCTGACCCGCAGCTGTATAAAACCTTCACCGACGCCGCAGCGGTAATTGGCGAAGCGTGGGAAAGCCGTGAATTCGGTAAAGCGATCCGTGAAATCATGGCGCTGGCCGACGTCGCCAACCGTTATGTCGATGAACAGGCACCGTGGGTCGTTGCGAAACAGGAAGGCCGCGATGCCGACCTGCAGGCGATTTGCTCAATGGGTATCAACCTGTTCCGCGTGCTAATGACTTATCTGAAGCCGGTTCTGCCAACGCTGACCGAACGTGCGGAAGCGTTCCTGAATACGGAACTGAACTGGGATGCCATGGCGCAGCCGCTGCTCGCGCACAAAGTAAATGTCTTCAAAGCGCTCTACAACCGCATCGAGATGAAACAAGTCGAAGCACTGGTTGAAGCCTCTAAAGAAGAAGTCAAAGCGCTGAGCACGCCGGTAACCGGTCCGCTGGCAGACGACCCGATTCAGGAAACCATCAGCTTTGATGATTTCGCCAAAGTGGATTTGCGCATCGCACTGATCGAAAACGCCGAGTTTGTTGACGGCTCCGATAAGCTGCTGCGTCTGACGCTCGATCTTGGCGGTGAGAAACGTAACGTCTTCTCGGGGATCCGTACGGCTTATCCCGATCCGCAGGTGCTGATCGGTCGCCATACGGTGATGGTCGCCAACCTGGCGCCGCGCAAAATGCGCTTCGGCATCTCTGAAGGGATGGTGATGGCCGCAGGTCCTGGTGGAAAGGATATTTTCCTGTTAAGCCCGGATGAAGGCGCGAAGCCGGGTCAGCAGGTGAAATAATCTGCATAAAAAAACGCTGCTTCGGCAGCGTTTTTTTTATGTCGGGTAGCACTGGCCTGGTAAGCGTAGCGCTATCAGGCCTGCAACGTTCAGGCTTTTTTCGCGTGCTCACGCACCGCCAGCCCACGCAGAAAATAACGCAGGAACTGATCGCCACATTCACGGAAGTTTTTGTGGTCAGGGGCGCGCATCATGGCGGTGATCTCCGGCATCGAAACGCGGAACTTCTGCTCGGTCATAATGGCGAGGATATCATCGGTTTTCAGCGCAAACGCAATACGCAGCTTCTTCAGCATAATATTGTTGTTAATGCGACGTTCAACCGCCAGTGCCGGAGCCGATTCATCACGTCCGCGCTTTTCATAAATCAGACCGTTCAGAAAGCACGACGTTAAGATGTCCGGGCAACGCACGAAGCCCTCTTCATCTTCTTTACGCAGCCAGGGAACCAGTTGTTCCGCCGTCACTTCGGCTTCCCCCAGCGCGAAAATACGCACCAGATCGTTATTGTTGATTTTCAGGATGTAGCGGACGCTGCGTAAAATATCGTTACTGACCATAGTGCCTTCGGTGATGGTGAAAAATAAAAAATGCGGGGGTTAAGTCTCTACTCTAAGCAGTTCGAGTTGCAGCAAGGCGGCAAGCGAGCGAATCCCCTGGAGCATAGAGAACTATGTGACAGGGGTGAACGAGCGCAGCTAACGCAGCTGCAACTTGAAGCGCGACGAGTATACATGATTTACAGCCCCAACGCCTCTTTCAGGGTCTTTAAATAGCGACGGCTGACCGGTACTGTCTGCCCGTTACGCAACAGCAGTTCAGCCTGACCATTGTCCTCAAGGCGGATCTCCTGCAAATGCGCCATGTTAACCAGATACTGGCGATGACAGCGCAGAAGCGGCGTGCGGCTTTCCAGCGTTCTGAGCGTCAGCTCGGTAAAACCTTCTTTGCCTTCGCTACTCGTCACATAGACACCGCTCATCCGGCTGCTGACGAACGCCACATCATCCAGTTGCAGCAGGTAAATCCGGCTATGTCCGGTACAGGGAATAAATTTTAATGCCTGTTGATTTTCCGGCAGTACCGAAACATCCTGCTTGCTCCGCTCCTGACGCAGACGCGCCAGCGTTTTCTCCAGCCGTGTTTCTTCGATGGGCTTGAGCAAATAATCAAACGCATGCTCTTCGAAAGCTTTAACAGCGTACTCATCAAATGCCGTCAGAAAGACGATATAAGGGCGGTGTTTCGGGTCAAGCATCCCCACCATTTCCAGCCCGCTGATGCGCGGCATTTGAATATCCAGAAACAGGACGTCAGGGCGTAGTTTATGCACCGCACCAATCGCTTCCACGGCGTTTGAACATTCACCCACAATGTCGATATCACTCTGAACTTCTAGCAGAATCCGCAGATTTTCCCGCGCTAACGGCTCGTCATCCACAATCAGCACTTTAATCATGCGTGTTCCTCCAGAGGAAGTCGTAAAGTTATTCGGGTAAAACAATCGGGTTCACAGGCCACGCTGATACCGTAGTCGTCGCCAAATCGCTCCCGCAGCCGTTTATCCACCAGGTTCATACCGAGGCCGCTGACATTGTTCGTTGGCTCATACAGTCCGGCATTGTCTTCAATATCCAGCATCAGATACTGCCCTTCACGGCGCGCGGTAATGGAGACCTCGCCGGTTCCCAGTAGCTGGGAAGTCCCATGTTTGATGGCATTTTCAACGATGGGTTGCAGGGTAAATGCGGGCAGTTGTTGGTGCGAAAGCGCGTCCGGCACGGTCAGCGTCACCTGTAGACGAGACTGGAAGCGGGCCTTCTCGATCTGCAAATAGGCATTCACATGCTCAATCTCATCGGCAAGGGTAACAATCTCCGACGGGCGTTTTAAATTTTTACGAAAGAAGGTCGAAAGGTACTGAACCAACTGGCTTGCCTGCTCGCTGTCGCGGCGGATCACCGCCTTAATCGTGTTGAGCGCGTTAAACAGAAAATGAGGATTCACCTGCGCGTGCAGCAATTTGATTTCCGACTGGGTAAGCAGCGCCTTTTGCCGCTCATACTGACCCGCCAGAATCTGCGCCGACAATAGCTGGGCGATCCCCTCCCCCAACGTGCGGTTGATCGAGCTGAAGAGACGATTTTTCGCTTCATACAGCTTAATGGTGCCCATGACCCGCTGGTTCTCTCCACGTAGCGGGATAACCAGTGTCGAACCTAATTTGCACTGCGGGTGCAATGAACACCGGTATGGCACTTCATTGCCATCGGCGTAGACCACCTCTCCGGTTTCAATCGCCTTTAACGTGTAGGTCGACGAGATAGGTCTGCCAGGCAAATGGTGATCGTCGCCAATCCCGGTAAACGCCAACAGTTTTTCGCGATCGGTAATCGCCACCGCGCCAATATCTAGTTCCTGATACAGCACTTGCGCCACTTTCATGCTGTTCACTTCGTTAAAGCCCTGACGCAGGATCCCCTCGGTGGAGGCCGCCACTTTCAGCGCGGTCGCCGAAAACGCCGAGGTGTATTTTTCAAACATGGCGCGCTTGTCGAGCAGAATACGCATAAACAACGCCGCCCCGACGGTGTTGGTCACCATCATCGGCGCCGCAATGTTACTGACCAGGTGCAGCGCATCTTCGAACGGACGGGCAATCAGCAGAATGATCAGCATCTGCACCAGTTCAGCCACAAAGGTAATTGCCCCTGCCGTCAACGGGCTAAAGACTTTGTCGGTCCGGCCACGGCGAATCAACACGCTATGCACCAGCCCTCCCAGCAGCCCTTCGACAATGGTCGAAATCATGCAACTGAGCGCCGTCATACCGCCCATTGAGTAGCGATGTAAGCCACCGGTCAAGCCCACCAGCCCACCGACCACCGGTCCCCCCAGCAAACCGCCCATCACCGCGCCAATAGCACGCGTGTTGGCGATGGAATCGTCAATATGCAGGCCAAACCAGGTGCCCATAATGCAGAAAATAGAGAAGATGATATAGCAGAGGAATTTATGCGGTAAACGAACCGTAACCTGCATCAGCGGGATAAACAGACGCGTTTTACTCATCAACCACGCGATAACCAAAAACACGCACATCTGCTGAAGCAGCAGCAACACCAGATTGAACTCGTACATACCCGCTAACCACACATCACTTAAAACCGCGTAACATACATTGAGTCCGCTGAACTTTCTTTGAACTGTTGCATAAAAACATCAATTCGTGAGAACGATCACTCAAAAGCACGCGAATGCGCACATTCTCACCCCCTGGCCGGACAAAAAACAGACAAAACTACCTGGTTCGCAAAAGAGCGTCTACAGTAAGACTGGGACCTCGCGAGCAAGGGTGAGACGATGGCGCTTTACACGATAGGTGAAGTGGCTTTGCTTTGTGATATCAACCCTGTCACATTACGCGCGTGGCAGAGGCGTTACGGGTTGTTGAAACCGCAACGAACCGACGGTGGTCATCGCCTGTTTAACGATGCGGACATCGACCGGATCCGTGAGATCAAGCGCTGGATAGACAACGGCGTGCAGGTCAGCAAGGTCAAAATGCTACTGAGTAATGATAATATCGATTTGCAAAACGGCTGGCGCGAACAGCAAGAAACTCTGCTGCACTATTTGCAAAGCAACAATCTGCAAAGCCTCAGGCTGTGGATCAAAGAACGCGGCCAGGATTACCCGGCCCAAACACTCACCACACACTTGTTTATTCCCCTGCGCCGACGTTTGCAATGCCAGCAGCCCACCCTACAGGCGCTGCTGGGTATTCTCGACGGCGTTCTCATTAACTACATTGCGATTTGTCTGGCCTCTGCCCGCAAAAAACAAGGAAAAGATGCGCTGGTCGTCGGCTGGAATATTCACGATACCACGCGATTATGGCTGGAAGGCTGGATCGCCAGCCAGCAGGGATGGCGCGTTGACGTGCTGCCCCATTCACTGAATCAGCTGCGCCCGGAACTGTTTGATGGTCGAACGTTGCTCATCTGGTGCGGCGAAAACCAGACCCCCGCCCAGCAGCAACAGCTTGCCGAATGGCTTGCGCAGGGTCACGATATTCATCTACTCGGCATTTAATGGTTCATTAACAAATACGCTTTATCATATAATCGCTCCGTTAACATAAGGAGTGCATAATGAGCGTAGCTAAAATCGGTGTTATTACCCTCTTCCTGCTGATGGCCATCGGTGGCATTGGCGGCGTCATGCTCGCAGGCTATACGTTTATTTTGCATGCCGGGTAAGGTATTGCCCGAGTCGTTCAAACACGCGATCGACAATAATTGCCGCCAGCGCCACCAGCACCGCCCCCTGAATCACATAGGCTGTGTTAAACCCGCTGAGCCCAATGATAATGGGTGTGCCCAGCGTGCTGGCCCCCACCGTTGAAGCAATGGTCGCCGTTCCGATATTGATAATCACCGATGTCCGAATACCGGACAAAATCACCGGCGCCGCCAACGGAAGCTCAACGCTGCGCAGCTGCTGCCCGCGACTCATCCCCATCCCACGCGCCACGCTGACCACACTCTCCGGGATTGCCCCCAGCCCCGCCAGGGTGGCCTGCAAAACCGGTAACACGCCATACAGGATCAGGGCGATGATCGCCGGTTCCTGACCGAATCCCATCACCGGAACCGCTATCGCCAGCACCGCCACCGGGGGAAAGGTTTGTCCAACCGCCGCAAGGGTTTCAACCAGCGGACGAAATTCGCCCCCCCACGGACGCGTCACTGCAATCCCCGCCCCAACGCCTACCGCCACGGCAACCACGCTCGAAGTACCGACCAGCCAGAAGTGCGCCAACGCCAGCGCGATAAAACTTTCCTGCTGATACACCGGGCGCGGTAATTGGGGAAACAGCGCGCCAAACAGCGCCTGACTGTGCGGCAAACTCACCAGCAACAGCAGAAAAATGACAATGAGCCATAACAGCGGATCACGCAGAAGTTTCATGAGGCAAGGTCTTTGAAAGTAAATCGCGAAAATGGAGCGTCCCGCAGGGAACGCCCTGCTGATTAACCACCGGCAAGACGTCACACCCACCCGCCACAAAGGCGGAAAGCGCGTCACGCAGCGTCATCTCCTCTGCCAGCGCTTCTCCTTCCAGCCGCTCCTGACGCCGGACAAAATCGCCTACATGGCGGAGCGACAGCAGTTGTACGCCAAGCTCGCTGCGGCCAAAAAATTCCTGTACGAAATCACTGGCGGGAGACATCAGCATCTCCAGCGGCGTCCCCTGCTGCACCACTTCACCACCATCCATCAGCACCAGATGCTCAGCGAGGCGTAATGCTTCATCAATGTCGTGCGTCACCAACACAATAGTGCGCCCTAGCAGGCGATGAATGCGGGTCATCTCATGCTGTAACGCGCTGCGTGTCACCGGGTCCAGCGCGCCGAACGGTTCGTCCATTAACAATACCTGCGGATCCGCCGCCAGTGCGCGCGCCACGCCCACCCGCTGCTGTTGACCACCGGAAAGCTGATGGGGATAACGCTCACGCAGTCCCGCCTCTAACCCCAGAAGCGCCATCAATTCCTCTACGCGGTCATCAATTTGCGAACGCGACCATTTCCGCAGTTGCGGAACCGTGGCGATATTCTGCGCCACCGTCCAGTGGGGGAAAAGTCCGATCGACTGGATGGCGTATCCCATACGTCGGCGCAGTTCCAGCACCGGCAGGCTACGAATCTCTTCCCCAGCAAAGCGGATCCGCCCACTGTCATGCTCCACCAGTCGGTTAATCATCTTCAGCGTGGTGGATTTTCCTGAGCCAGACGTTCCAATCAGGACCGAAAAGCTGCCCTCACGGAAATGCAGGTTGAGATCGCTGACGGCCTTTTGTTCGCCAAACGATTTGCTGACATGGCTAAATTCAATCATCGTGTTTGACCTTCAGGAGTGCGTCCAATAAATCGAACAGCGCATCAATAACTATCGCCAGTGCAACGACCGGAACGACCCCCAGCAAGACTAAGTCAACGGCGCTACTGAGCAGTCCCTGAAAGACCAGCGCGCCAAATCCTCCGGCGCCGATAAGCGCGGCGATCACCGCCATTCCGACGGTCTGCACCATCACCACCCGTAAACTGCGCAAGAAAATCGGTAGCGCCAGGGGCAACTGGACATGGATAAAACGCTGACGAAGACTCATCCCCATGGCTCTGGCGCTTTCCAGAACCTCATGCGGCACCTGGTTTAGCCCTGCCACCACACCGCGCACCAGCGGCAATAAGGCATACAGCACCAGTGCGATCAGCGCCGGCGTCAGGCCGGTGCCTGCCACCCCCACGCTCCCCAGCCAGGGAAAGTGCTTCACCAGCCCGGCAAGCGGCGCAATCAACAGGCCAAACAGAGCGACTGAGGGAATGGTCTGGATAACATTCAGTACCGCAAAGACAGCCCCCTGACGCGCGGCTGAGAAATAACAGCCGATCCCCAGCGGTACACCAATCAGCAGCGCAGGCACCACCGTACCGATCAAAAGCGTCAGATGCTGCGCGAAAGCCGCATCAAAGACATCCTGGCGGTTGGCGTACTCTTTCAGTAACGAGAGATCGTTGAAGGTGCCGGAAAACAACAGCGCCAGCGGCACCACCGCGATTTGCGCGTGCAATATCCAGCGCCACAGCGGGTGTACGGTGATACGTCGAATCGCATCGCTACAGGCCAAAAGCGTCATACCCAGCGCCAGCCAAAAACCGCTGCCGAGGCTGGTACGCGCCAGCGGGCTGCCTGTCTGGGCCAGATACGTCGCCGCACTTCCGGCCGCGATGAGCACGCCCGTTAGCAGCAGTTGCACAACCACCAGCGTAGCGACAGAACCGCGTTGACCGGGGAACAGACACAGGGCAAGCAGTAGCGCGAATCCCCCTGGCAGTCCCCATTTAATGTCCGGCCAGATATCCCAGAGCTGACGCCCGTCACCTGACATCAGTCGGTTCGGGGCGTAGTTCACGAAAGGAAGCGCAGCAGCAATGGCGGTCAGGAGAACCAGCAGCAACAGCACACGATTGAGGCTGACGTTTGACACCTTACGCATCGCAGACAAATTCAGTTACTTCACCCACCCTTTTTGCTTCAGGTAGTCTGCCGCCACTTTTTTCGCATCCCGTCCTTCGACGGCAATGCTGGCGTTTAATTGCTGCAACGTTTTCTCATCGAGACTGGCAAATACCGGCTGTAGCCATTCGGCGATTTGCGGATGCGCTTTCAGCACCGCCTCGCGCACCACCGGTGCGGGGGCATAAATCGGTTGAACACCCTTAGGATCGCTCAACGTTTGCAGACCCAGCGCCGCCACCGGCCCATCGGTGCCATACGCCATTGCCGCATTGACGCCGGAGGTTTGCTGGGCGGCGGCTTTAATGGTGACCGCCGTATCGCCACCGGCCAGCGACAGCAGTTGGTTCTGATTTAGTTTAAAATCGTAGGCTTTTTCAAAGGCGGGAAGCGCATCAGTGCGCTCGATAAATTCAGCAGACGCCGCCAGCTTGAATTCACCGCCCTCTTTCAGATAACGCCCCAGATCGGCAAGCGACGCAAGTTTGTGCTTTTCTGCCACGTCCTGACGTACGGCGATGGTCCACGTATTGTTAGCGGGTGCAGGTGTGAGCCAGACCAGTTTATTTTGCTCAGCGTCCAGCTTTTTGACTTTTTCAAAGCCTGCCTGGGCGTTCTTCCACGCCGGATCGTTTTCATCTTTGAAGAAGAAGGCGCCATTACCGGTGTATTCCGGATAAATATCCAGCTCCCCGGAGGTGATCGCCCCGCGCACCACGGGCGTGGTGCCCAGTTGCACTTTATTGACTGTTTTAACGCCGTGGCTTTCCAGCACTTGCAGAATAATATTGCCGAGCAGCGCCCCTTCGGTATCGATCTTCGACCCGACGGTGACAGGAGATGCAGCCTGTAATGGCAGGCTCACTGCCGCGACCAGCGCCAGTGAGCTCAACCATAGCTTTGAGATTGTCATGTCGCTTTCCTCACTCTTTTGCTGCCCTTTTCAGAGACTTGAGGAAAAAGCATAGACGAAAAGTTAGAGGTTAACCTGGAGATTGCGGGTTATCAGGCAATCTCAGCGGGATCGTCAACAGGCTGGCGGCAAAATAGAGAATGGCGATCACCCACAGCGTCCCCTCCACGCCCAACGGCCCGACGCACAGCGTCACAATAAACGGTCCGGCGAAATTACTTAACCCGGACCCCAGGTTCAGACACGAAATGGCCGCCCCTTTATTTTGCGGCAACAACGAGGGGATCAGTGCGCTCAGTGGCCCAAACGCCCCCAGCCCAATCGCATAAATCGACAACGCCAGGAACAGCGCCAGTTCGCTATGACCAAACAACACCGGCGCATAGCAGACCGCCAGCGAGGCAACCCCACACAGCGTGCCGGAAAACCACACCACCGTATTCCGCCAGCCAATGGTATCGCCTAACCAGCCAAACAGATAACTGGAGAAAATATTGATGACGTTGACCAGACCCCAGATAGTCAGCCACTCCGCGATGCTGAAGCCAAACCGGGGCAGGTACACTGGCATCAGGATCACCAGTGAAAACTTACCAATGTCGTTGATGGTTTTCACCACCACCGCCAGACGCATTTTCGGTTCACGCGCCAGTACGGTTATCCCTTCGAGAAGCGCCGGTCCCAGCGCCTGACCGCGCTGCCAGTCGGGACGATCGCGGTTCAGCACCAACGCACAAAACGCGCCGCACAGGACAAAGATAAAGCCACTCAGCAGCGTGTTGGTTTCACCCCATTTCGCAATCATCAGGCTTGAATACCACGGGCCGACGATGGTCATGCCGACACCAAACGCAATCCAGAACCAGGACACCGCGCGCCCCAGGATCCGAATCTCGCAGCGCTGGTTGATCCACACCAGAAACGAGTAGGCGAAAAGCGGGTATGCGACGCCGCGCAGCGCATACGTGGCGACCATCAGCGGGTAGTTGTTTTGCGGTAAGGCAAAAAAGATAAACGGCACAGAACCGATAAAGTACACCGCCGTTGCGACCCACATTAAACGGCGTAATCCCAGAACCCCGGCACCGATGCCGGAAAACCAGGAGATCGCCGCCACGCACAGGCCAAATATGGATGACAACAGGCTGATATCAAACGGAGAGAATCCCCGCTGTTGCAGCATTGAGGAGAGCCAACTTTGTTCTATTGTTGCGCCCGTAATAAAAAGAAATACGCCGATAAATCCCCAGCAAAGTTCGCGAGGTAATCCCATCCGCGCCCATAGCCCTTGTTGCATCACCAGGCTCTGTTCAGTCATTTTGTTCTCTTCCAATAGCAGGCGGACATTGCTGTCCGCCCCGGTATTCAGGCATTTTTAGGTTGGGCAGCTGACTGCGATTTCATGTGGCTGCGGTTGATGTAGCCAACGGTGTTTTCGCCCCAGCACTGCTCGTACGGCATCCCGGTCAGGCTTTCGATAACGGCTTTGTTTTCAGCGCTAACGGTCGCTTTGCTTTCGCCACGCTTGAGACGGGCAACCTCTTCATTGAGGATCGCGTGAGTGCGGCTATTGACCTTGAACTGGAATGCAGACCAGATCCCCCACAGGGTGAGGAGCACCGGCAGGACAATCATGATTATCATGATCATATTGATGGCAGACTCTGGCTGGTTGGTTTGTCCGGAAACAAAACCGGCCATCTGCAGCGCCACACCGACCAGGAAAATGGACAGCGCCTGGGAGGCTTTACGCAGCAGGCTCATGAACCCGGCAAAGATCCCTTCACGACGATTACAGGTGAGGATTTCATCCACGTCAGCTACAAAGGTGTAGTTGTTCCACGGAATGGCATAAATGCCACCGCGCGCCAGACCAGCAATACCCGCCGCCAGATACAGCATTGCCATACTGGTTGAGCCGTTCATCCAGGTGACGGTAAACAGAATGAATGCCAGAACAGCCAGCGCACCCTGAGTGGCAAACGCGCGTGAAGGCGAGAAGCGCAGCGTTAACCAGGTCGCCAGACCCACACCAAAGAATTGCAGACCGTTGATCATTCCCAGCAGGTTTGACGCCGTCACAGAAGAGGTCATCAGCGCGAACACCACAAAATAGGTGAACACGGAGTTGAAGATATCCTGGGCAACAGAGCCCCCCAGATACATCCCCAGATGCGAACGGAAGGTTTTGATTTTCAGCGTGGAGACAAAATCGTAGTAAATATTGTAAATACGGGTGCCGAGAGGCAGTTTTTCCGTCTCATCAATTTTGCGCTCGTTTTGCTCGATCTCTTCCAGGGAGCGTTCCCAGGTTCCGAAATAAACAAAGAACAGCACAATCATGAATGAAACGGTGAAGATAGCGCCCGCATAGAAAAACGAGTCTGACGAATCTGCGCCAAAGTAAGAGATCAGTCGTCCTGGCAGGAACGCCGCGGCAAAACCGGCAAGCTGTGCGATGTACATACGCGCACTGGTCAGTTTTGAGCGTTTGTTAAAGTCGGACGTCATCTCCGCAGAAAGCGTGTCATACGGGATGATGATCATGGAATAGACCACTTCAAACAGGATGTAGACCAGCAGATACATCCAATAGTTGAAGCCTTCCACCCACAGCAGGCTATACACCGCCACCAGCGGAATACTCAGCAGCAGGAAGAAACGGCGGCGACCAAAACGACGGCCCAGACGCGTTTTGTGGAAGTTGTCCGAGATGTATCCCATTAACGGGCACATGATCACATCAACGATACGCGCCACGGCAAACAGTGAACCGGCCTGAATCGGCGTCAGTCCACAAAAGGTGGTTAAAAAGAACAGCAGCCATGCGCTCACCAGAGTGAAGGCGCCGGAGCCAATCACATCTGCAAGACCATAGCAGACGTAGTTGTGCATTTTTATTTCACGAGCTTTTTTTATCATTTTCTATCCCCGGTCACTGAGAAGGCATACAAAGCATTTCCCTCATACAGAGGGAGAATCCGTCAGGCAGTCCTGAACGTTGAGCAATACGATGGGTTGTGTATGCCAGTGAGCAGGCAGCGTTTCAGGGCGGCGAACAGTGATGCCCGACAACCGCAATCCCGTGACGCCGTTGGCGTAAAACACAGGTAATCCGCCGGGGAAGGCTTCAACGCCATGGGCGCGACCTGTCTGCGGGTTAACGTTGTACGCATTATCCAGTCCCATACCCGTTGGGCGTTCTGGATTGCACGGCGGGCGAATGTCGTAGAACCCCTGTTCTTCAGACGTGCTGACCCGTTGTTCGATACTGACCCCATTGAACATGACATCGCGGATCATGCCTGCCGTTTCGCTGTGCAGGTTAATCGCCCCTTCCGCAGTCCCGGCCAGGTTGCTGAAGGTGATGTTTGAAACAATGCCAGGCGTAATGTCAGGCGCGCGATGGCGCACAGAAATGTAGACCGGATCGGCTTTACCCCAATGGCAAGGGTGAGCATGGCAGCAGTCAAAAAGAATGTTGCTGAACACCATCTGCTGAAAACGTCCGCCGTCACGCGACACCAGGCCAATCCCGCGGTTAGACTCAAAAATGGTGCAGTTGGACAGGGTGATATTTTCGATATCGGCAAACGTTTCGGTGCCGATCTTGATGGCGCAGCTTTTCGAACGCACGATGCAGTTATTCACCACAACGTTGCGAATAGGCTGTTGCAGCGAGGCGGGCTTGTTGGTGGTCTTCAGGCAAATACCGTCATCTGCCGCGCTGAAGTAGCTGTCGCTGATATGCACGTGCTGGCAACTGTCGATATCCAGCGCGTCGGTGTTCGGCAGCGTCAGGGAGTTATCAATCGTCAGATTGCGAATATAGACGTGGTTGCAGCTCACCAGATGCGCAGTCCACATCGGGGCATCATACAACGTGATATCGCGAATGCGGATTTGTTCACACCCTTCCAGCACCAGCAAACGTGGGCGTTGGTTTTTCGGCAGTCGATAGCCTTGCGAGTCCGGCTGTGCGGCAAACCAGCTGGCGGCCTCGCCGTCAATGCGACCTTCGCCACTGAGCGTAATGTGGTGTTGGCCACGGGCATAAATCAGCGCCATGCGCGACAGCTCAGCCATCGTGACCGTTTCTACCGTCTGATAATCCTCAGCATCGGCACTTGCAAGCAGGCTCGCTCCAGCCTCGAGATGCAGCGTAAAATTCGAAGGAAGTACCAGCGTACCGGTGCGATAAATTCCAGGCGTGAGGGTAAGCGTACCGCCGCCCGCCCTATCAATCTCGTCAATCATTTGCTGAAGCTGCGTGGTGACCACCGTATTACCGGTTTTATCAAGCGAGCTATTTTCTAAAGAGAGCTTCATAGTCCTACCTGTCACAAGTGTATTGGACGGCATTTAACGAAGTTTTTCTCTCTCTCGCCCGCGACGAAAACCGGCTTTTTGACGTAACAGTGAAACGCTTCACGTCTGGGTAGGTGGAGGCAATAAAAATTTGAACACGCGCACAAAACGCGACAGCAATTTCACCTGAGAGGTGATCTAACGCACAGTTTTAACTTAAATGAAGGGAGCAGGGGATCGCATGTAGAGGTCATTCTTCCTCATACGCAATAAATATCGACGGCCATCACAATTCCATGAAAATCAAAAGAATCGCTATTGCAAACAAGAAAATGTTCAATGCAAAGAAAAAAAGGCTGGTTTCCCAGCCTTTTTGTTTACAGGTTACAGCAGTTCAAACTCGCCTTGTTTTACCCTGGCGGAATCCATGCCGATGAAGACGTTAAACTTACCGGGTTCAGCATCATACTTCATGCTTTGGTTCCAGAACTTCAGCGCGTCGATGTCAATCGGGAAACTGACGGTCTGCGTTTCACCCGGTTTCAGCGTGATTTTCTCAAACCCTTTTAGCTGTTTCACCGGGCGACTCAGGGACGCCGTCACATCCCGCAGATACATCTGAATGACCGTCGCGCCTTCACGCTTGCCGGTATTGGTGACCTGCACGCTGGCGGTGACTGAGCCATCACGTTTCATCGTCGGGGAGGAGAGTTTCACCTCCGACAGCGTAAAGGTGGTGTAACTCAACCCATAGCCAAACGGATATAGCGGGCCGTTCGCCTCATCAAAATAACGCGAGGTGTACTTGTTCGGCTTGTCAGCGTTATACGGGCGACCGGTGTTCAGGTGGCTGTAGTAAACCGGGATCTGCCCGACAGAGCGCGGGAAGGACATCGGCAACTTACCGGAGGGGTTATAGTCGCCAAACAGCACATCGGCGATGGCGTTGCCGCCTTCCGTACCGGCAAACCAGGTCTCCAGAATCGCATCGGCCTGCTGGTCTTCTTTCACAAGCTGCAGCGGACGCCCATTCATCAACACCAGCACCAGCGGTTTACCCGTCGCCTTCAGCGCAGTGATTAAATCACGCTGGCTTTGCGGAATATTGATATCGGTACGGCTGGAGGCTTCGTGAGCCATCCCCTGGGCTTCCCCGACCACGGCGACTACAACGTCCGATTGCTTCGCGGCGGCCACCGCTTCATCAATCATCGCCTGCGGCGAGCGTGGGTCGACCTTCACCGCCTCTTCATACAGATTGAGGAAATCAACAATGCCTTTATCGTTGGTAATGTTCGCCCCTTTGGCGTACACCACTTTTCCTTTATCGCCCAATACATTTTGAATGCCCGTCAGCACCGTCACGGACTGATCGGCAACGCCTGCGGCGGACCAACTGCCCATCACATCACGCTTGCTGTCGGCCAACGGCCCCACCACGGCAATGGTGCCGGATTTTTTCAGCGGCAGCGTTTCAAGACGGTTTTTCAGCAACACCAAGCTCTCGCGGGCAACGTCACGCGCTTCTTTACGGTGCAGACGGCTTTCAGCGTTGGTGTCCTGCGGGTCAGTCTCTTTTGCCCCCAGGTGGCTGTAGGGATCGTTAAACAACCCCATATCGTACTTAACGTTGAGGACGTGACGCGCAGCATCGTCCAGCTCCGCCATCGTCACTTTGCCCGACTTAATCAAACCCGGAAGGTATTTGCTGTAATACTCATCACTCATGCTCATGTTGATACCGGACGTGATCGCCACACGCACAGCATCTTCAGGATCGGCGGCGGTACCGTGCTTAATCAGCTCTTTGATTGCCCCGTGATCGGAAACGGTGATGCCTTTAAAGCCCCACTGATCGCGCAATACCTCTTTCAGCAGCCAGGCATCGGAGGTCGCCGGGGTGCCATTTAATGAGTTAAGCCCCACCATCACCGCGCCGCTTCCGGCATCCAGCCCGGCTTTGTACGGCGGCATATAGTCGTTGAACAGGCGCTGCGGACTCATATCCACCGTGTTGTACTCTTTACCGCCTTCAACCGCACCGTAAGCGGCGAAGTGTTTCACACTGGTCATCACCGAGTAGCGATCCGCCGGGCTTTTGCCCTGCATCGCTTCAACCATGGCTTTGCCCATCGTTTCGGTCAGGTAAGTATCTTCGCCAAACCCTTCAGAAGCCCTGCCCCAACGCGGGTCGCGCGAAACATCCACCATCGGCGCCCAGGTCATATTCAGACCATCATCCGCCGCTTCATAGGCTGAAACGCGTCCCACGGTGTTGACCGCATCCAGATTAAAGGAGGATGCCAGACCAAGGCTGATAGGGAAAACGGTACGCTGGCCGTGCAGCACATCGTAGGCAAAGAACAGAGGAATTTTCAGGCGGCTGAGTTCCATGACCTGATCCTGCATTTTGCGGATATCCTGGCGGGTGACGGTATTAAAAATCGCCCCCACCTGCCCGTCTTTGATCATTTCGCGGATGGCTTCTTTTGGATTGTCCGGACCCACGCTTATCAAACGCAGCTGACCAATCTTTTCATCAACGGTCATTTTGGTGAGCAAATCGGTGACAAACGCGTCCCGCGCTTCAGGTGTTAAGGGATGATTGCCAAACAGCGACTCCGCCAACGCTGGCTGCATGGCCAGACTCACCGCGACACCTACAGAACATAGCCATTTCATGTTGTTTCTCTCTTATTTTTAGCCCGCAGAGGCGGCGAAAATATAGCAAAAACCGGAGTTTGGCATAAGCCTAAACGGGTGAGAAAAAGAAAGCTAAGGTTATTCTCTGATTTTTTCGAAACATTCATGAATGAAATCGTCATACAAAGCGCTATGCTTAACACCGATATTTTGTCCCACCACAAGGAGTGGAAAATGTCTTCCATTACAACAACCGATAATAACGATCTTATTCATGAGCTCGCCCGCCTGGTGGGTCATTCACACCTGCTCACTGACCCGGCTAAAACCGCCCGCTATCGCAAAGGCTTTCGTTCCGGACACGGCGACGCGCTGGCCGTGGTCTTCCCTGGCTCGCTGATGGAACTGTGGCGCGTGCTCAATGCCTGCGTCAACGCCGATAAAATTATTCTGATGCAGGCCGCCAATACCGGGCTGACCGAAGGCTCCACGCCCAGCGGCAATGACTACGACCGGGACATTGTCATTATCAGCACCCTGCGCCTCGACAAACTTCATCTGCTGGATAAAGGCGAGCAGGTGCTGGCGTTTCCTGGCACCACCCTCTACTCGCTGGAAAAAGCGCTTAAGCCCTTTGGTCGCGAACCGCACTCGGTGATTGGCTCCTCCTGCATTGGCGCTTCCGTCATCGGCGGTATCTGTAATAACTCGGGCGGATCGCTGGTGCAGCGTGGCCCGGCCTACACCGAGATGTCACTGTTCGCGCGCATTGATGAACAGGGTAAATTGCAACTCGTTAACCATCTGGGAATCGAGCTGGGCGAGACGCCGGAGCAGATCCTCAGCAAACTGGATGACGAACGCGTCAAAGATGAAGACGTTCGCCATGATGGTCGCCACGCTCATGACCATGATTACGTCACCCGCGTGCGCGATATTGAAGCCGACACCCCCGCACGCTACAACGCCGACCCGGACCGCCTATATGAATCCTCCGGTTGCGCAGGCAAACTGGCCGTATTCGCCGTACGTCTGGACACCTTCCCGGCGGAAAAAAATCAGCAGGTCTTCTACATCGGCACCAACCAGCCGGACGTACTGACGGAGATCCGCCGCCATATCCTGGCGACGTTTGAGAACCTGCCGGTTGCGGGCGAATATATGCATCGCGACATCTATGACATCGCGGAAAAGTACGGCAAAGATACGTTCCTGATGATCGATAAGCTCGGCACCGACAAAATGCCGTTCTTCTTCACTCTGAAAGGCCGCACCGATGCGATGCTGGAAAACGTAAAATTTTTCCGTCCGCACTTCACTGACCGCGCAATGCAAAAGTTCGGTCATCTGTTCCCGAGTCACCTGCCGCCGCGGATGAAAAACTGGCGCGATAAATACGAACATCACCTGTTGTTAAAAATGGCGGGAGACGGTGTAGCGGAAGCGCAAAGCTGGTTGACGGAGTTCTTCAAAACAGCCGAGGGTGACTTTTTCGCCTGTACGCCGGAAGAAGGCAGTAAGGCGTTCCTGCACCGTTTTGCAGCAGCTGGCGCGGCCATTCGTTATCAGGCAGTTCATGCTGATGAGGTAGAGGATATTCTGGCGCTCGACATTGCCCTGCGCCGCAACGACACCGAATGGTATGAGCACCTGCCGCCCGAAATCAGCGATAAACTGGTGCATAAACTCTATTACGGCCATTTCATGTGCTACGTCTTCCACCAGGATTACATCGTGAAGAAAGGCGTCGATGCGCATGCGTTAAAAGAGCAGATGCTGGAACTTCTCCAGCAGCGCGGGGCGCAATACCCGGCGGAACATAACGTAGGGCATCTGTATAAGGCGCCAGAAACGCTCACGCGTTTTTATCGTGAAAACGACCCGACGAATAGCATGAATCCGGGTATCGGTAAGACAAGTAAGCAGAAGTTCTGGAAGTGAAGTGATTGCCCGAGAGCGTAGCGCTCTCGGGCATACTGAAACACATTAATCGTTCTGTGCCGTTTGCTCGCTCTTATTGGCACCTGCGGCGGCCATCTGTGCGGCTTTTTGCTTCTTATAACTCAGCGCCGCTGGCGGAACCGGCATGACTTTGCCGGTTTCAATCCACGTACGTAAACGGCTGGCATCGGCAAAGTGGGTATATTTGCCGAACGCATCCATCACTACCAGCGCCACCGGTTTGTTCTTAATGGTGGTGCGCATCACCAGGCAGTGACCCGCCGCGTTGGTGAAGCCTGTTTTGGTCAACTGAATATTCCAGTTATCGCGATACACCAGATGGTTCGTGTTGCGGAATGGCAGCGTGTAGGCCGGGTTGGCAAACGTGGCCATGTCTTCGCGGGTAGTGCTCAACTGTCCCAGCAGCGGATACTGTTTGCTGGCAATCAGCAGCTTTGTTAAGTCGCGGGCCGTTGAGACGTTATGAATGGACAACCCCGTTGGTTCCACAAACCGCGTGTGGGTCATGCCCAACGCTTTGGCTTTGGCATTCATCGCTTTGATAAACGCGTTATAGCCGCCCGGATAATGGTGCGCCAGGCTTGCCGCCGCGCGGTTTTCCGAGGACATCAGCGCCAGCAGCAGCATATCTTTACGGCTAATTTCACTGTTCAGACGCACGCGGGAGTATATCCCTTTCATTTCTGGCGTCTGGCTGATATCCACTTTCAGTTTTTCGTTCAGCGGCAGCTGCGCATCAAGCACCACCATCGCCGTCATTAATTTGGTTATCGACGCTATCGGACGCACAAGGTCAGGATGGTTCGAATAGATCACTTTGTTGGTATTTAAATCAACAATCATCGCGCTACCAGACGCAATCTCAGGTTGAGACGCTGTTGTGGTAGCCGCCGTTTTCGCCACAGCCTGCGGCGCAAAAGGGACAGCCAGCATCAGGGCAAGGCTTAGTATTGAAACTCGGAATTTCAGCATGATGAGATTTCTGATAATGGTTCACGCACGTCACAACGCGCACCGCCGGAGTTAAGTATAAACTCAAGCTAGCTCAGGCATCATAGCGATCGGGCAGGTTTGCCGCCACAGAAGAATCGTCAACAAATGCTGCGTTGCTGACTTTTACGCCAGCAACGCCATTGAAGAAGATTAAATCAGAATAACCGGTACCCGTAGCCCCACAGGATCACCGTGATAGCTAACAGGACCTCCAGCACCAGCACGCCGATAGCCAGCGTCGAACTGGAAAAGCTCAGCCCTTCCTCTTTGTTAATGTTCAGGAATGTCGGGACACCGAGGTACAACAAATAACCGGTGTAGAACAACGCGATGGTACCGACCAGCGCACACAGCCATACCAGCGGATATAGCGCGACAAAACCGCTCAGGAAAAGCGGCGTAGCGACATAGCCGGCAAAGACCATGCAGTGCGCCAGAGAAGGACGTTGCGGATAGTTTCGCGCCATCCACCAGATGATCCGGCCCATTACCGCCACCCCTGCCAGCATGACCGCGTAAAAAACAATGGCCAGTGCAAAACCGGTAAACAGAGAGAGCTGAAACACATTGCCATCGCCAAAATTCCAGCCAATTTGCGTGGTGCCAATAAATGCGCAAATCACCGGGATTGCCGCCATCATCAGGACATGGTGGGTGTAGTGGTGCGAAATGGTTTCGTTCTCACTTTTGATCACGTGCATTTCACGATCGGGATGGGAAAACAGCCCCCAGACATGGTTCATACCGCCCCCCTTCTTGTCAGCTCCGGACCTCAACACTTCAAGTATAATTCAGCTTTCGATTATTTTATGTACAGCCCACGAAATACCGGTCCGCTGAACGGGCGCTTTTCCGGTCATAAAGATTCATAAGGTGTATGCTAAAGATTGTGGAGGTCATACCGACGTATGGATATAAACAGTCTTATCGCGCATTACGGCTATGCCGCGCTGGTCATTGGCAGTCTGGCCGAAGGCGAAACCATCACCCTGTTAGGGGGTGTTGCCGCTCATCAGGGGTTGCTCAAATTTCCGTTGGTCGTCATCTCCGTTGCGCTCGGCGGCATGATCGGCGATCAGGTCCTTTATTTAGTGGGGCGTCGATTTGGTGGGAAACTGCTGCGCCGCTTCTCACGTCACCGCAGCAAAATTCATTACGCGCAAAAGATGATCCAACGCCGCCCTTACCTGTTTGTGATCGGTACACGATTCATGTACGGATTTCGCGTCATCGGCCCGCTTCTGATTGGCGCCAGCCATCTACCGCCAAAGATCTTTCTGCCGCTGAATATTCTGGGCGCGCTGATTTGGGCGCTGCTGTTTACGGCTCTGGGCTATCTCGGCGGCGAAGTGATTGCACCCTGGCTGCACCATCTCGATCAGCACATCAAACATGGGGTCTGGCTGGTGCTGATCGTCGGACTGGTGGTGGGGACACGCTGGTGGCTGAAACGGCGCAGCAAGCAAAAAGTGCAATAAAGGCAGCCGACAGCCCGCGCTGACGGCTGCTGGCTGTCAGCTTGTGTGGTAGCCCCCGCCTAATGCGCTGGTCAGTTGAACAGAGGCATCAAGCCACTGGCCTTGTAAAATCAGGCCATTGCAATGCTCGCGCAGCGCCGGGATCTTCGCCTGACTGACCCGCGAACCGGCAATGATACCGGCATTGAAACGCGCCTGCGCCAGTCCAACAACCCGTTGAGCATCATGTTCAATCTGCATCTGGTGTTGGTTTTTTGCCGCCATCGTTTCAACCTGACTTGCCGCGCGCGTCACGTCATTCACCGCATCAACCACCGCTTTGTTGTAATTCGCTATTGAGAGGTTACTCTGCGCCCTGGCGATATCGAGATTCGCATTCAGCCTGCCACTGTCGAATATCGGCAGCGTCAGCCCGGCAGTGACGCCCATTTGTTGCGCTGAACTGCGGAACAGGTCGCTCATGTGCAGAGCATCCTGCTGCAGAAAGGCCATCAGGTTGATATCAGGATAAAAGGCCGCTTTCGCCGCGTCGACGCTGCCCAGAGAGGACTCAATGTACCAGTGCGCCGCCTGCAGATCCGCCCGACGAGCCAGTAATGAGTATCCTAACTGCGCGGGTAATGCGCTTTCCACCTTCGGCAGCGCAACCGCATGCAGCGTCAGCGGCGTGGATTGCTGATGGGTTAGCGCCGCCAGCCTTGCCTCAATGATTTTCATTTTACCGGCGGCATCACTGAGCTGTTGCTGCGTTTTGCTGTCGTCTATGTCCGTCTCCACGCCTTCCACGGAGGAGGTAATGCCGTTTTGATACAACTGGCGGTCAGCCGTAATGATGTTTTTTTGCTCTTGTTCAATCTCCGTTAACACGTTGCTCAGCGCCGCCTGGGTTTGCCACTCCCAGTATAAACGCGTCACCCCGCTCGCCAGCAGTTGACGAGTCTGTTCCTGCTCGGCTTCACGCGCTTTGACGGTGCCAATCCGCGCCGTCACTTCTGCCCGGTTTTTGCCCCACAAATCCAGGTTCCAGCCTGCCGTTAGCCCAAATGTCCCGTTGGTGTACCACGGGCCGGTCGTGCCCGCAGCGGGATCGCTGCTGGCAAAGGGCCCCATCACCCCTTCAGCTGACATTTTCTGCCGCTCTGCATTCGCCGAGAAATCGATCTGCGGTCCGTCCTGCACTTCAACAGCCTTGGCCTGCGCCTCCGCTAATTGAATGCGCTGCTCTGCCACCTGCATATCTGGCGCATGTGCCAGCGCACTCTCAATCAGCGCATTCAGTTGAGGATCCTGATAAGCCCGCCACCACTGGCTGTCCGGCCAACCGTTTTTTAATGCTGCCGGTAATGCAGATTCAACGTGTGAAGTGGGCACCTGCTGCGCCAGCGTCTGGCGGTTGTCGTGCATCGGGGCGCATCCCGCAAGTGCAATAATTAGCGGCAAACACGCGGTCGCAACAAAAGGAGAATAACAATTCATGGGGGTGTTCTGGTGAGAAAAGGTGCGCAGAGATTACGTGGTGTCGCATCTTTTTTTTTAGTTACGCGTGGCAATACATCTTTGGAAAATAAAAGAAATAATCAGAAAAATATATTCAGCTTAAATGAATATTTAAAAATTATTTAAATGATAAATAAATATAGACCCCATTTTGTTCCCCTTATTTGCCCAATCCGCCGATGCGCCATCGGCCATGTCTCATGGCCGCAACGACGCAATATCAATGGACTGGATCGCACGGGCAATATCCGGTGAATTATTGAGAGAACGAATCTCCTGAAAAAGTGCTGTCGCTTCTGAGTACTCTTTACGTAAATACCCCAGCCACTGTTTGATGCGCGCCACGTGATACAGCCCGGTATCGCCTTGCTTTTCCAGTCGGCTATATTTCTGCAGCAGAACAACCACGTCAGGCCACGGCATACGCGGTTCGTTATATTTCACGACACGACTCAGGTTGGGAATATTTAATGCCCCTCGCCCCATCATCACCGCGTCGCAACCGCTGACTGCCATACAGTCCTGCGCACTTTGCCAGTCCCAGATCTCACCGTTGGCGATAACCGGAATCGTTAACCGCTGTCGGATTTCGCCAATCGCCTGCCAGTCAATGTGCTCCGCTTTATACCCTTGTTCTTTCGTGCGACCGTGTACCGCCAGTTCGCTCGCACCCGCCTGCTGTACCGCATCGGCAATTTCGAATTTTCTGTCGCCGCTGTCCCAGCCAAGACGTATTTTAACCGTCACGGGCAGATGTGCCGGTACTGCCTCACGCATCGCCTTTGCCCCCTGATAGATAAGTTCAGGATCTTTGAGCAAGGTTGCACCGCCACCGCTGCCATTAACCAGCTTTGACGGACAGCCGCAGTTAAGATCAACGCCATACGATCCTAACTCCACCGCGCGCGCGGCATTTTCCGCCAGCCATTGCGGATATTGCCCCAGAAGCTGTATGCGCACCAATGTGCCCGAGGGTGTCCGGCTGGCATTGAGCAGTTCCGGGCAAATACGGTGGAATACTTTCTCAGGCAAGAGTTGATCCACCACGCGCAAAAATTCCGTGATGCACAGATCGTAGTCGTTCACGTCGGTCAGGAGCTCGCGCACCAAAGAATCAAGCACGCCTTCCATCGGCGCCAGCAAAACACGCATATCGTTACCCGCAAAAAAAGAGGCGCTATGGTAGCGTCTCTCCAGGGCGGTTTAAAGTCTCTCCGCTATGATCTTTATGACGCAACGTTCCCGTTGTCTATATTCACCATGCTCAGAATTCATGATGTGATCGGTAGCACATTTTAAAGTTTAATTGTATGATGAATACCTCTCATCAAGGACGTTTACTATGAGTAAATCACTGAATATTGTCTGGCAATATTTACGCGCATTTGTGCTGATCTATGCCTGCTTATATGCCGGTATTTTTATTGCGTCGCTGCTTCCCATTACGATTCCCGGCAGCATCATCGGCATGCTGATCCTCTTCGTTTTACTGGCACTGCAAATTCTGCCGGCTAAATGGGTCAACCCGGGCTGCTACGTGCTGATTCGCTATATGGCATTACTTTTCGTTCCCATTGGCGTTGGCGTAATGCAGTACTTTGACCTGCTACGCGCGCAGTTTGGGCCTGTCATTGTCTCTTGCGCGATAAGTACGCTGGTCGTCTTTCTGGTGGTTAGCTGGAGCTCGCATATTGTGCATGGCGAACGAAAAGTGATTGGGCATAAAGGATCAAAACAATGATGTCGTACATCTGGTGGTCATTACCTCTGACACTGGCGGTGTTTTTTGCAGCACGCAAACTGGCGGTACGTTTTAAGATGCCATTGCTGAACCCGCTGCTGGTCGCCATGGTGGTCATCATTCCGTTGCTTATCCTCACCGGGACGCCTTACGAACACTATTTTCAGGGCAGCAAAGTGCTGAACGACCTGCTGCAACCTGCTGTGGTCGCGCTGGCCTATCCGCTTTATGAGCAACTGCACCAGATCCGCGCCCGCTGGAAATCCATCATCACTATCTGTTTCTTTGGCAGCGTGGTCGCCATGGTGACGGGCACGTCGGTGGCCTTGTTAATGGGCGCCACGCCTGAAATCGCCGCATCGGTATTGCCTAAATCTGTCACCACGCCTATCGCGATGGCGGTTGGGGGGAGTCTTGGCGGCATTCCGGCGATCAGCGCCGTATGCGTGATATTTGTCGGGATCCTCGGAGCCGTCTTTGGTCATACGCTGTTAAACGCCATGCGGATCCGTACTAAAGCCGCGCGCGGGCTGGCAATGGGAACCGCATCACATGCCCTCGGCACTTCACGTTGTGCTGAGCTGGATTACCAGGAAGGCGCCTTTAGTTCGCTGGCGCTGGTGATTTGCGGGATCATCACATCGCTTTTGGCTCCCTTTTTGTTTCCTGTCATTCTGGCCGTGGTGGGTTAAAATTTGCGATGCGTCGCGCATTTTTAGTTTAAGTTTCATAAGTTGCACAAGTAATGAGATATGAATCACATATAAAGCGGTAACAGGCCCGTACACTACCATTCCATTACATTGTTATGAGGCAACGCTATGCATCCACGTTTTCAAACTGCTTTTGCCCAACTAGCGGATAATTTGCAATCAGCGCTGGCACCACTTCTGGCGGATAAGCATTTCCCCGCCATGCTGAGTGCGGAGCAGGTCTCGACGCTTAAAAGTGAATCGGGGCTGGACGAAGACGCGCTGGCTTTCGCGCTCCTGCCGCTGGCTGCCGCCTGCGCGCGTACCGACCTTTCCCATTTTAACGTTGGCGCCGTGGCGCGCGGCGTCAGTGGGAGATGGTATTTCGGTGGGAACATGGAGTTCCTGGGGGCCACCATGCAGCAAACCGTCCATGCCGAACAAAGCGCCATCAGCCACGCCTGGTTACGCGGCGAAAAAGCCCTTGCCGCCATTACCGTCAACTACACCCCGTGTGGTCACTGCCGTCAGTTTATGAACGAACTGAACAGCGGACTGGATCTGCGCATTCACCTGCCAGGCCGCGAGCCGCACACGCTGCGTCACTATTTGCCAGACGCTTTCGGCCCGAAAGATCTGGAGATCAAAACGCTGCTGATGGACGAACAAGATCACGGCTTCGCCCTGAAAGGCGACGCGCTGACTCAGGAAGCGATTCGCGCAGCCAACCGATGCCATATGCCCTACAGCAACTCCCCGAGCGGTGTGGCGCTGGAGTGCAAAGACGGGCGTATTTTCACCGGTAGCTATGCTGAAAACGCCGCCTTTAACCCAACGCTGCCGCCTCTGCAAGGCGCATTAAACCTGCTGAATCTGAACGGTTACGACTATCCGGATATCCAGCGTGCAATTCTGGCAGAGAAAGCGGATGCGCCGTTGATTCAATGGGATGCCACCGCCGCGACGCTGAAAGCGTTGGGCTGCGACAACATCGAGCGCGTACTGCTGGCGTAAATCGTTGTGCCCGGTGGCGCAAGCTTACCGGGCCTGAAACGGCAAGCCCCGTCCGGCAACGTTGAAGTCTGTCGAAAATCCCCGCAATCAGACTACCGTTTCTTGCGCAACGCCGCTGGGTAAAGTAGCCTGATTGAAAATTCTTCCTTTTATCGAGTTCTTCGCAATGTTAAAGCGTCTGTTTTACAGCCTGTTAGTCCTGGTCGGCTTGCTGCTGTTAACTGCGCTTGGCCTCGACAGATGGATGAGCTGGAAAACGGCCCCGTACATCTATGACGAATTGCAGGACCTGCCCTATCGCCAGGTTGGCGTGGTCTTAGGCACCGCCAAATACTATCGCACCGGCGTGATTAATCAGTATTACCGCTACCGTATTCAGGGCGCGCTTAACGCCTACAACAGCGGTAAGGTTAACTACCTCCTGCTTAGCGGCGACAACGCGCTGCAAAGCTATAACGAGCCGATGACGATGCGTAAAGATCTCATCGCAGCAGGCGTTGATCCTGCCGATATCGTGCTCGATTACGCGGGCTTTCGCACGCTGGACTCGATTGTGCGCACCCGCAAGGTCTTTGATACCAACGATTTCATCATCATCACTCAGCGCTTCCACTGTGAACGCGCCTTATTCATTGCGCTGCATATGGGAATACAGGCGCAGTGCTACGCAGTGCCTTCGCCAAAAGATATGCTCACCGTCCGGGTGCGCGAATTCGGCGCGCGTTTTGGCGCGCTGGCCGACCTCTATCTCTTCAAGCGTGAACCGCGCTTTTTAGGCCCGCTGGTGCCCATTCCCGCTATGCATCAGGTCCCTGACGATGCACAGGGTTATCCGGCGGTAACGCCTGAGCAACTGCTGGAATTACAAAAGAAACAAGGAAAATAAGCGTGGAAGATAAAACCCTTTTTATCGTAATTGGCGTACTGATGGTCGTCGTCTGGACCTTCCGGCAAGGGCTAAAGGGGATACGCACTGGCGTCATCGAGAAAACGGTCAAAGGCTCGCAAGAGCCACTCTTAATTCAACGTTCCGCTGAACCCACGACGTACTGGATCTATATCGGTGTCTATTTTGGGCTTTCGCTGGGCGCACTGCTGGTGGGAATTTGGTTAGTCTTTCTCAAATAAAAAAACCGGTGCAGAACGTCTCTGCACCGGTTTGTTTTCCGTTGATGAATTACTTCTTACGGGCGTATTTCAGAGAATCCAGCGCGACCGCGAAGATAATGATGCCGCCCTTAATGATGTACTGCCAGTAAGGGTTCACGCCGATATAGGTCAAACCGTAGTTGATGACGGTGAAGATAATCACACCGGTCACGACCCCGAAAACGGTCCCTACCCCACCGCTGAACGACACGCCGCCAACCACGCACGCCGCAATCGCATCCAGTTCGTACATGAAGCCAAGGTTGTTGGTAGCAGAACCGATACGACCGGCTTCCAGTAAACCACCAAAAGCGTAGAACACACCTGACAATGCGTAGATCATCAGCAGGTTCAGCGCGACGTTAACACCAGAGACTTTTGCCGCTTCCGGGTTACCGCCGATAGCAAAAATGTTTTTGCCAAAGCGGGTTTTGTTCCACAGCACCCATACGAAAGCTACAGCAATCAGCGCATAGAAGGTGATGTAAGAGAGTCGGAAACTGCCCAGCGCAATAAAGCCCTGCGCGAAGGTCGAGAAGCCGCTATCAAAGCCAGAGATTGGCGATGCCCCCACGAAGTCGTAGTAGAGGGAGTTGATACCGTAAACGATGATCATCGTGCCAAGGGTTGTGATAAACGGCGTCACATTGAGGTAGGCAATAATAATGCCGTTCACCAGACCGATAATGGCCCCCACCGCACAGACGATCAGGATCACCAGCGCAATAGGCATGGTCGCCATTTCTGGGAAGACTTTATTGACGTTTTCCATCGATTGCAGCAGCGTCGCCGCAACCACCGCCGCCAGCCCGACCTGACGCCCCGCTGACAGGTCAGTTCCCTGGGTAACAATCAGTCCGGCAACACCCAATGCGATGATGATACGTACGGAAGACTGCGTCAGGATGTTACTCAAGTTCAGCAGACTTAAGAATGTGGGGTCCTGGAAAATAATAATGGCCAGTAAGACTAAAAGAACGACGTAAATGCCGCCTTCTTTTAGATAAGTAAGAAAACTTTTCTTATTTAACGCACTCATGAGGAGCCCCTGATCTTAAAGGTGCAAAGACGCAAGACGCAGAATTTCGTTTTGCGTAGTCGTTTTGGTGTCAACAATTCCAGCAACGAGACCGTTACTCATTACCAGAATACGATCTGTGATCCCTAACAATTCCGGCATCTCCGAGGAGATGATAATGATTCCCTTCTCTTTCTTCGCCAGCTCCGCGATTAACTGATAAATTTCAAATTTCGCGCCCACATCAATCCCACGCGTAGGTTCGTCCAGCATTAATATTTCTGGCTGAGTTAACAACCAACGGCCAATAATGACCTTTTGCTGGTTTCCGCCCGAAAGAGAACCAATTTGCGTACGGTGGCCCGGCGTTTTTACCCGCATAGAGTCAATGACCCATTGGGTATCACTCTTCATCCGGGAGTTGTCCAACAGACCGACTTTATTTTTGTAATTATGAATATTGGAAATCAAGGAGTTGAAGCCAATATCCAGATAGGCGTAAATACCGGTCGAACGACGCTCTTCCGTCACCAGCGCAAAACCATGGTTAATGGCTTCATTAGCACTGTGGTTGTTAATCTTTTTGCCGTGCAACGTAATGGTGCCAGACGATTTTTCACGGATACCAAACAGCGTTTCAACGATGTCCGTACGTTTTGCCCCGACCAGACCGGCAATCCCCAGGATCTCGCCTTTATGCAGATCAAACGAGATGTCACGGATTGAAGGCTGACGTAACGAGGTCAGATTACGCACTTCCAGAATCACTTCGCCAGGCGTGTTTTCTTTGTCCGGGAAGCGCTGGTTCAGCGAGCGCCCGACCATCATGGCGATAATTTTGTCCATATTCAGCCCTTCCAGCGGTTGTGTCGCAATCCACTGGCCGTCGCGCAAGACAGTGACCTCATCGCATAACTGGAAAATTTCTTCCATTTTATGAGAGATATAGACAATACCGCAGCCGCGATCTTTCAGCTTACGAATAATGGTAAACAGATGATTAACCTCTTTCTCTGTTAATGAAGAGGTCGGTTCATCCATAATCACGATTTTAGCGTTATACGAGAACGCTTTCGCAATTTCGATCATCTGCATTTGTGAAACGGATAACGTCCCCACTCGCGCCCGCGGGTCGATATCAATATCCAGCTCATCAAATATCGCTTTGGTATCGCGATACATTTTGTCCTGATCAACAAACATGCCTTTCGTGGGATAACGCCCCAGCCACATGTTGTCCATCACGGAACGCTGCAACACCAGGTTTAATTCCTGGTGAACCATCGAAATGCCATTCTCCAGCGCTTCTTTGGCAGAATGAAAATCGATTTCTTTGCCCTGAAATAAAATGCTGCCAGAATCTTTTTGATAGATTCCAAAAAGACATTTTAATAATGTTGATTTCCCTGCACCGTTTTCTCCCATTAATGCATGAATGGAATGGGGGCGGACTTTTAAATTGACATTATCAAGTGCCTTAACGCCGGGAAAAGACTTGTTGATGCCGCTCATTTCTAACAAGAATTCGCCTGACGACTGAGTAGTAGTGCTGACCATAATTATACCTTGTTGGCCTCGCAGAGTGCGTTATTAAAGGGCGCAAGAGATTTGCGCCCGAGAAAACGGATAACAACGATTATTTTTTGGTGAACTCAGTCAGATTATCTTTATCAACACCTACGTAAGGAACGCGAACAATTTTGTTCTCAATTTTCCAGTTGGTGCCTTCAGCAGCGGCTTTGCCATCCGCCAGGTTTTTCGCCAGATCGAACGTCGCTTTCGCCTGGTTGTTGGCATCGTTCAGCACGGTACCCGCCAGCGTGCCGGATTTCACCAGAGCCAGCGCTTCAGGCAATGCATCCACACCAAATACCGGTACGCTGGTTTTGTTGTGCGCTTTCAGGGCTTCTACAGCACCCATTGCCATTGCATCGTTGTTGGCGATAACCACTTCAATTTTGTTGGCGTTCGGACCGGACAACCAGGCATCCATTTTATCTTTCGCCTGTGCGGTATCCCACATTGCGGTATCTAACTGCAGCTGCTCGGTTTTGATGCCTTTATCGTTCAGCTCTTTGATAACGTAGGTGGTACGGGCTTCAGCATCCGGGTGGCCCGGCTCGCCTTTCAGCAGAACAAACTGAATTTGGCCATCTTTGTTCAGATCCCAACCCTGATTCGCCTGCCAGTGTTTCGCAATCAGGTCGCCCTGAATAATTCCGGATTCTTTAGAGTCAGTGCCGACGTAATAGGCTTTGTCATAGCTGTCCAGCGCCTTACGGGAAGGTTCTTTGTTGAAGAAGACAACCGGGACATTCTGACCACGCGCTTTCTCAATCACTGTGCCTGCCGCCGCCGGATCAACCAGGTTGATCGCCAGCGCTTTCACGCCTTTCGCCAGCAGAACGTCGATCTGGTCGTTTTGTTTAGACTGATCGTTCTGGGAGTCATTCATCAGCAGCTGTACGTCAGGTGCCGCTTTGGCATCTTGCTCGATCGCCTTACGTACCACGGACATAAAGTTATCGTCATATTTATAGATCGTCACACCAATGCGGGTATCAGCAGCGTGCGCAGCCGCGCCGAATAACATGCTTGCCATCACAGCAGACAGAGTCAACACCTTCTTATTCATGGTATCTCCGGTTTTATTATGCAGGGTAGTACTTGAGAAAAATGCTCGGCAGGGCAGAACGTTAATGAAGTGTTACTGAACGCCGAAGCTCACTTTTAAAAAATCTTTATTCCGTGCCCGGTAACGCTCCAAAAATAGGCTTTAATTATTGTTTAAAGCGCTAACGCAGCGGTAAAACTGATTGCTCACCGTTACATAATAGTTACAGCGCTTGAAACGGTGCCATCATAGCCATCACATTGTTAAGATACTGTGAATTTACTCACATATTGAAAGCGGTTACATACAACGACATTTTTAGTTAGTGATCAGGGCCGCATTCTGTCGCAATGCCACGGAATGCCGACGCACCAGAGTCGGCATAAAACAGTGCGTTGCGGACGCATCTAACGTTCCTGCTGCGCCCTGTAACGCCAGCTCAGTCGCCATTTTTGCCATTGACGCAATCGGGTAGCGCACCGTCGTCAGTTGCGGGTCGGTGTAACGTGCGATGGGAATATCATCAAAACCGATAATCGACAGGTGTAGCGGGATGGCAATACCGTTGTCCTTCAACGCGGTGAGCGCGCCGGCGGCCATGTTGTCGTTGTAAGCAAACACGGCGGTGAGTTGCAGGTTGCGCCCCAAAAGCTCAACCATGGCGGATTCGCCACCCGGCATGTCAGGCGAGCCTGTACCAACCCAACTCTCAGACGGGGTGATCCCCTGCTCTCTCAATGCGGCTAACCACCCTTCTTTCCGCATCGCGTCATCTTCAATACGGTGGCTGGAAGCCAGATAGCCAATGCGTTGATGGCCATTATTAAGCAGCATCCGCGTGGCCATTTTTGCGCCGCTGATATTGTCCAGACAGACGCAGCGGTGGGCATAGCCGGGGATGAGACGGTTGATCAGCACCATGCCGGGGATCTGATCCATAAATTCGCTCAGTTCCCGATCGCTTAGCGCTTTTGAGTGGACAATCAGGGCGTTGCAGCGTTGGCGGATCAACACCTCAATGGCATGCCGTTCTTTTTCAGCCTCGTGGTAACTGTTGCCAATCAGCACATATTTCTGATGCTGCTGAGCAACCAGATCGACCGCTTTTACCAGCGCGCCAAAAAAGGCATCTGAGACATCCATCACCACAACGCCGATGGTGTCGCTCACCTGCGTTGCCAACGCCTGCGCATTTGCATTCGGACGATAACCCAGTGAAGTGACCGCTTTCATGACGGCGTCACGCGTATCAGGACTCACCAACGTACTGTTATTCAGTACACGAGAAACGGTAGCCACAGAGACACCCGCCTGACGTGCCACATCACGAATGGTTATCATATTCACTACCCTGTTTGAAATTGCCGTTGCTCACAGACACCCCCTTTGCAGGCGGCCATTTTGTCAGCGACGCGCGGAGGACTGCGTGAGTAAGGTCACAGGGTTGGAAACGGTTACATGCGTTTTGTTAATGAATGTGATCCAGATCGTTATCTGGATGATCGAGATAATGATGCCCCTGACGCACGTAGGGTCAATTGACGCCACAGCCATTCCACCGGCCCCTGCCGCCAGAAATGGAGCCAAATGACGGAGAAAAGCAGGTTCGCCAGCCACACCGGAACCACAAACAGCAGCAGTTCCAGTCGGTCGAATTTCATAAACAAACCGAAGTGATAAAACAGCGTGGTACAGATCAGCGTCTGCAAGAGGTAATTACTCAGCGCCATTCGCCCTACGCAAGCAATGGCAATAACCAGTTTGCTGCGGCTCAACTGAGGCCAGAAGCCAAACATCAGCGCGGTGTACCCCAGCGTTTGAAACGGCGCGCTCAGCTCTCGCGGCGCCTGTAACAGAAAACCGCACCAACGCCAGGCCCAGTCCAACTGCCATTGCGCGACGATGGCGGGCAGATTAATCAAGACCCCGGCGACAATCAGTAAGGTGCCTGTTCGGCGGTAGTGATGCAGGCTGTACTGACCTTTCAACCAGCCGCTTCGCATTAACGCCGCCCCCAGCAACATCATCCCCGCCAGTTGCCAGCCATACTGCGCCCCCAGCGCCAGCAAACTGTTCGACAGCCCGTCAATTCGATTGCTGATGGCTTCCACTCCCCCGTTCAGCTTCCAGTATTTTTCATACAACAGCGCGGAAGCATCCGGGGTCCAGGCCCGGCTGATCTCATTACCCGAGATCGTTCCCAGCAGCAGCAAAACACCAATCCCAGCCAGATAAAGCACGACGCCGGTATTGAACAGACTCTTCACGGAGGGAGCGTCGCGCACCAGTCGCCAACAAATCAGCCCCACAAGACCGTAGGCCAGCAAAATGTCACCATCCCAGAAAAACAGGGCGTGAATAAATCCTAGCAATACCAGTAGCGTCAGACGTGACTGGATCCAGTGTTTGCCGCGCGGCAGCAACATTTGCAGCCCCGCGCCGAACAACAGTGCAAAGAGTGTGAGAAATTTGGCCTGCGCAAAGAGGTCGAGGACAGCCCAGGTCCAGGCATCCGCAGTGGTAATATCGCCGTACCAGGCGGGATTGAGATACGCGGCCTTTGGCAAACCAAAGGCGCTGATATTGAGAAGCAGAATGCCCAGGATGGCAACGCCACGAACAAAATCCAGCGTGACATTACGCTCCATAGTCTGGGCCTTAATCAGTTGTGGTGACGAACAGCGCGCAGAAACTCCTGGCGGGTATTCTGGCTGGATTTAAACAACCCGCCGAGCGAGGTCGTCGTCGTTGCGCTGGTCGCATCGCGAATTCCACGCGCTTTCACACAGTAATGCACTGCGTCAATCGACACCGCCACATTGTTAGTACCGAGTAACGTTTGCAGCGCCGTCAGAATTTGCTGGGTCAAACGCTCCTGAACCTGCGGGCGTTGGGCAAAAAACTGCACGATACGGTTAATTTTCGACAGGCCAATCACCGACTCTTTCGGGATATATGCCACCGTCGCCTTCCCATCGATGGTCACGAAATGGTGTTCGCAGGTGCTGGTCAGGGTGATATCACGCACCGTTACCATTTCATCGACCTTCATTTTATTTTCAATGACGGTGATTTTGGGGAAGTTGGCGTAATCAAGACCGGAGAAGATCTCATCGACATACATCTTGGCGATGCGGTGAGGCGTCTCCATCAGACTGTCATCGCTCAAATCAAGATTCAATAACTGCATGATCTCAGTCATGTGGCCTGAGATAAGACGTTTGCGCGTTTCGTTATCCATCTCATGCACGGGCGGGCGCAGCGGGGTTTCCAGACCACGCGCAACCAGCGCTTCATGAACCAGGGCCGCTTCTTTACTGAGTGATGACATTTCTTTTTCTCCTGCAGGTGTGGCGCCTCTGCCCTACGTGGGGCAAAGTTTTTAAGCTGTATGACAGCCCAAACATTGTGCGTGAGGCCGCGCACATAATCCAGTATTCGCAGTGATAATTATTGAAATTGACGCTGCCTTTCATCACCTGGATTTTACACGCCTCCCCTGACCGGCAAACCTGATGGCTCACGATGCCTGAGTGTTAATGCAAAGTTGTGTAGATGATGAAGCATGTTAGCTAAATGCGGAAGTGAAAGTTACTCACAGCACAATGAATAATCTGTATTATGGGGAGTTCACAACGCACAACACAACAGGAGCCACGCATGGAAATGCTCGAAGAGCACCGCTGTTTTGAAGGCTGGCAGCAACGCTGGCGGCACGACGCCAGCACGCTGAATTGCGCGATGACATTCAGTATTTTTCTTCCCCCTCCCCGTGATACCGCGCCGCCTCCCGTGCTGTACTGGCTGTCAGGGTTGACCTGCAATGATGAGAACTTCACCACCAAAGCCGGTGCGCAGCGCATCGCGGCAGAACTGGGTATTGTGCTGGTCATGCCAGACACAAGCCCACGTGGTGAACAGGTCGCCGATGATGAACATTACGATTTGGGCAAAGGGGCCGGATTCTACCTGAATGCGACGCAGCAGCCCTGGGCCACACATTTTCGTATGTATGATTATCTGCGCGATGAACTGCCGGCGTTGATCCAGTCTCAATTTAACGTCAGCAGCCGCTGCGCTATCAGCGGACATTCGATGGGCGGGCATGGCGCGCTCATCATGGCGCTGAAGAATCCCGGTAAATACACCAGCGTTTCCGCTTTTGCGCCCATTGTGAATCCGAGTCGCGTGCCGTGGGGTGAAAAAGCCTTTACCGCGTATCTCGGCGAAGAGCGGGAGCAGTGGGCCGAGTGGGATAGCTGTGCGTTAATGCTGGCCAGTAAACCCGAACACGCTATTCCAACGCTGGTGGATCAGGGGGATAACGATCAATTCCTCGCCGATCAGCTCCAGCCTGCGGTACTGGCGGAAGCGGCTCGCCAGACGTCATGGCCTATGACACTGCGCATTCAACCCGGCTACGATCACAGCTATTACTTCATTGCCTCTTTTATTGAGGATCATCTGCGGTTCCACGCACAGCATTTGTTGAAGTAATTTTGGAGGGCGCAAGCCCTCCTTCTCCTCCCGCGTATCTTCATTTTTCCTTCACATTCCCGCCATATTTACATTTATATATCTTATTGATTTAAAACTATTTCAACTCAAACTCACACAAACACAAATGATTCCAATTATCATTTGTGTTTACAAAAAATCATTCTTTTGTACAATTCCCCCGCCTCATCTACGTAAAGAATACTTAAAAGACAAATACATACAGTCGTCGTGGCTTTACACATGACACGCAGTTTTTTTATTCATTTAATGGAATGATACAAATGACCATACCTCACGTTAAGGCCGTAGCTATCGCAGTAAGCGTAGCCAGCCTCCCATCAGTCACCCATGCTGCTGACCAGGACACCGTCGTTGTTACCGCTACGGGATTTGAGCAGAAGATTCAGAACGCCCCCGCCTCCATCTCTGTGATTACCAAACAGCAGATTGAGGATAAAGCCTATCGCGATGTCACCGATGCGCTAAAAGATGTCCCTGGCGTGGTAGTGACTGGCGGCGGGAGCAGTAGCGACATCAGTATTCGCGGCATGGCCTCGCAATACACACTTTTCCTGGTCAACGGCAAGCGAATCAGTACCCGTGGCACGCGACCGAACAGCGATAACGCCGGGATTGAACAAGGCTGGCTGCCCCCACTGGAGTCTATTGAGCGGATTGAGGTGATTCGTGGACCGATGTCATCTCTTTACGGTTCAGACGCGATGGGCGGCGTGATCAACGTGATCACCAAGAAAGTCTCCAATACCAAAGGCTGGACCGGTTCTCTGCATGGCGATGCCACCTTCCAGGAAAACAGTGATTCCGGCGATCTCTTCCAGACAAACGCCTATGCCTCTGGTCCATTAATTGACGGATTGCTGGGTGCTAAAGTGACAGGGTTGCTGTCACGCCGCGCCGAGGATCAGATCGTCAATGGCTTTAATGAGCAGCGCCTGCGCAACGGCGGCCTGACACTTAACTTTACGCCAGATGAAAAAAACGATGTTGATTTCGACATTGCGCGCGAATTGCAGGACCGCGACAGCACGCCGGGTATGTCAATGGCGGAAGTCACCTGCCGTGGCACCACCTGTAAACCCAACACCAAAAGCGAAAACCGCTACGAGCACACCACGTACTCATTAACACACAGCGGTTATTACGATGACTTCAACACCACCAGCTACGTTCAGCAGGAAGAGACCAATAACCCGGGTCGCGAGATGAAGTCTTACAATACGATTTTCAACAACCAGAACCAGATATTCCTCGGCGCACATACTCTGACGCTGGGCGGGCAATACCGTTATGAAAAACTCCGCGATAACGGAAACCAGTTGCAGGCGGCCGATGGCCTGAACAAACTGACGCGCTGGAGCTGGGCGCTGTTTGCTGAAGATGAGTGGGCGGTAACCGACACCTTCACGCTGACCGGCGGCCTGCGAATGGATAAAGATGAAAACTACGGCGACAACTGGACGCCACGCGGCTACGGTGTCTGGCATCTGGCGGAGCAGTGGACCGTGAAAGGTGGCGTTTCTGCGGGCTACCGCGCCCCTGATCTGCGCCAGTCTTCAGCAAGCTGGGGACAGGTCACTGGCGGTGGTCGACTGAATGGCATCATTGTGGGTAACCTGGATCTGAAACCCGAAAAAAGCCTGAGCGAAGAAATCGCCCTGCTGTGGGATAACGGCGATAACCTCAACGCCGGCGTCACCCTGTTCAACACCGATTTCAAAGACAAGATCACCGAAGTTCGCCGCTGCAACAGCAGCGCCGATCCCGCCTGTACTATCGGCGATGAAACCTACGATTTCGTCAGCGATCGTGTCAACGTTGATGAAGCAAACATGCGCGGCGTGGAATCGACGTTTGGCTGGGAGATCACCTCTGATTTGAACTGGACGGCGAACTACACCTATACCGAATCAGAGCAGAAAAGCGGCCAGTTCTCGGGTAAGCCATTGAACAAGATGCCGAAACACATGTTCAACACCACGCTGGACTGGCAGGCAACGCAGGATGTCGGTTTCTGGAGCCGCCTGAACTTCCGCGGTAAAACCTCTGAATACCTGAGCCGTACGTCAATGTCGCAGGGAACGCCCTCTTATACTCAGGTTGATGTGGGCATGCGCTACAACGCCAACAAAAATCTGCTGGTGACCGCTGGGGTATACAACGCGCTGGATAAGCAGATCGATTACGATACCTATGACACGATTCTTGATGGTCGTCGTTATACAGTCGGTTTAACGTACAACTTCTGAGTTCAGTACAACAAAAAACCCCGGCATCTCTGCCGGGGTTTTTTCTTATTCATCGTTGCCGAAGGGCTGCGCAAACACCAAATCCCGCCGACAACTGACTCACACTATTTCTTGAAGCGTTCCGGGAATTGCATTTCGCTGTAACGAACGAAGCGCGTACCTCTGGTCAGTTTGTAGCCGAACCAGATAATCAGGAACAGCGGAATACCTATGTAGGTCGCCGCCACGCCGCCCCAGTCAATGGTGTCTTTCAGGAAGGCTTCGTAGTTCTGGCCCAGCGTAATCGTCAGACACAGCACGAACGCAAAGATCGGCCCCAGCGGGAAGAATCCTGAACGATACGGTAAATCCTTAATATCATGCCCCTGCATCACATAGCCACGACGGAAACGATAGTGACTAATGGCGATCCCCAGCCAGGCGATAAAGCCCGTCATCCCGGACGTGTTCAGCAGCCACAGGTAAACAGTCTGGTTGCCAAACATAGAGGTCAGGAAGCACAGACCCGCAACCACCGTTGTCGCATACAGTGCGTTACGCGGTACCCCACCACGAGAAAGCTTCGCGAAAATACGCGGCGCTTTGCCGTCGCACGCCAGGGTGTAGAGCATACGGGTAGACGCATACATGCCCGAGTTACCCGCCGACAGTACCGCCGTCAGGATCACTGCGTTCATTACCGCTGCCGCAGAGAGCAGACCCGCGTGCTGGAAGACCAGTGTGAACGGGCTGACGCTGATGTCTTTCACGTCGTTACGCAGCAGACTCGGATCAGTGTACGGAATGATCAGGCTGATGATCAGGATGGCGAACACATAGAACAGCAGGATACGCCAGAACACCTGACGCACTGCGCGCGGAATGTTCTTCTCCGGATCTTCTGACTCACCCGCAGCAATACCAATCAGCTCGGTACCCTGGAATGAGAAGCCGACGATCATCGCTACACCTATCATCGCCGCAAAGCCCCCGGCAAACGGCGCATCGCCCGTCGTCCAGTTACTCCAGCCTACCGGCTCTACGCCTTTGAAGATACCGATGATCATCATCACGCCAACCACGATAAAGATAATCACGGTGGTGACTTTGATCAGCGAGAACCAATATTCCGCCTCACCAAATCCGCGCACGGAAATGTAGTTCAGCAAGAAAATGACGCACAGGAACAGCGCACTCCAGATCCAGCCTGGCGTGTCCGGGAACCACCAGCTCATCACCAGTTGCGCCGCCACAAGGTCAACCGCAATGGTTACGGCCCAGTTGTACCAATAGTTCCAGCCCAGCGCGAAGCCAAAGCCTTCTTCTACGTAGTTCTGACCGTAAGTCGAAAACGAACCGGAAACCGGCATATACGCGGCCAGTTCACCAAGACTGGTCATCAGGAAATACACCATCAGGCCAATCAAAATGTAGGAAAACAGCGCGCCGCCTGGGCCCGCCTGAGAAATCGTTGCACCGGATGCAACGAACAAACCTGTACCGATGGAACCACCAATGGCGATCATCGTCAGGTGGCGCGCCTTAAGTTCGCGACGTAACGCGGGCGCTTCTGTGGTTTTAATTTCGGAAACCATGTGAAAATGCTATCCATCCAAAAAATGAGGCGCGATTGTAGCAGACGAATGACATTCCTTCCGGCACAAATGCGCTGTTATAAGAGACCTTCATGATGAGCGGTCAGTTATAAGTAAAGCAGTAATGTCGCAGTAGCACAAAAGCGCACGCTGAGAGGCCGCACCTGGACGCAAAATAGGCGGTAACACAGGGAAAGTGGGCTATAGGAAATGGCTAAAAAGCGAAAAGAGTTGTTCTTGCTGTCTACCGGGATGTCGATTTTCTGTCTCTATCTCTTTGTGTCTGGCCTCTATATCAGTGTCCAGATTATTGAAGACTGGCGTTTGACACCCGATCACCTAACCGATACCTCCTGTTCTGCTTTCAGCGGTGTCCTGTTTTTCGCGGCTTGCTTACTGCTGGGAACCTTCACCGACTGGCGTACGAAAAAAAACAGTCGGATCCATAACTGCATTTTTTATCTTTCCATTGTGTGTGTACTGCTTTTCCCAATATGGAGTGTAGTCATCACCGGTTTGCGCTTCAGCACGACTTCCCGTTACGACGATAACCCACAACTGGGTGTTTGCGAGATGAAAAGCGCTCGCGGCCATAAGATTGATATCTATGTACCGGATACAAACTGGTGTCGCGTGAATGGCTATGAAGTCAAACGGCCTTCGCCGGAGAAAGCACCATGAAACCCAGGGAAAAACGCATCGCTCCCGACAAGGAACATAACGTTATGGAGTATGTGACAGCCATTGTTGTGATGCCCTGTCTGACGCTATTTGCGTTGTATCTGTTGCCGGATTATTTCCCGCTACTGTTCTTAACACAGGCGCCAGACTTCATTTCAGTTTCGCTGTTGAAGGCTAACTTCGTCTGCTCAATTCCCGTACTGATGGCTACATGCTGGTTATTTAATCAACAACTCTTTTTCACGCACACTGCAACACTGGCTGAAAAAACGGTATTACGCATTATTCTTGGTCTTACGCTGGCGCTGCTGCTCGTCGCCAACACGCTGATTTTCACCCTGCACTTTACCCTCTTCAGCCCGCAAAATTACGTGCGCTGCTGGGAACCCATGCCGTTCGCCACCTGGTACTACGCGAAAACTGCCGATATCTGCATGCAGCATGGGCTCGCCCCCATCCGGTTTCTTAGCTTTCCGGTTGAATGACGCAATACCGTAAAAAACGCTGCAGCGCATTGGACAAATGTTTCTGTCGATGATGAATCCGCCACAAGATGCGGTTCAAACCCGGTAATGGCACCGGCACTTCGACCAGTTTTCCGCTTTCCAGTTGCTCTTCAATCACCCGACGTGACAGGCAACTTATTCCCAGACCGTGGCGTACGGCATGTTTGATCGCCTCGGAATTGCCCAATTCCATCGCCATCTGGAATCTCGGCAAATGCGATAACAGCAGGTAATCAACAATTTCCCGCGTACCCGAGCCGCGCTCACGCAGGATCCAGGGCGCTGCCGCCAGTTGAGCCAGCGTCACCGGTCCCTGAACCAACGGAGACGTTGGCGCGGCAAATACCACCAGTTCATCTTCCAGCCACGGCTCAGAGATAATTTCCGTACTGTGGCAGGGGCCCTCAATAAGGCCAATGTCCACACGAAAATCCAGTACCGCATTGATAACGTCCTGACTGTTGCCAACACTCAGCTCCAGCGGCAAGTCGGGAAAATCCTGCCGATAGCGGGCAATGACTGCCGGTAAAATGTAGTTACCAATGGTGCTGCTGGCATACACGCGAATGGCGCCATTATCTTCGCGAAACAGCTGCTCAATTTCGACGGTCTGCTCAAGCAACGCCAACGCACGGGGATATAACAGACGCCCGTGCTCGTTAACCACCAGCCGCTTTCCTACCCGGTCAAAGAGCTGAACGCCAAGCTGGCCTTCCAGATCGGTCAGCGCTGCGCTCACGGCAGACTGCGACAACGACAACATCACGGATGCCTGGGTTGTCGAGCCGCTTTTCAGTACTTCGGTAAAGACTTCGAGTTGTCGCAGCGTGATGTGCATCGTCGTTTTCCACCCGGGCAGCGCCTGCTTACCACTTATAAAGATTAATTATAAATATATAATCAATTTTATTTTTAAACCAGTTCGCCGTACTCTTTTCTCCAACTAAAGGAGAAGGTTATGACAGAACTCACCTTACAGAATCATCGTCGTACAGTGTGGCATTTTCTTCCAGGGCTTGCCCTGAGCGCAGTAATCACTGGGGCTGCCCTGTGGGGTGGTTCCATTCCCGCCATCGGGGGGGCCGGATTCAGCGCCCTTACGCTGGCCATTTTGCTGGGAATGGTGATCGGTAATACGGTCTACCCGCAGATCTGGAAACAATGCGACGGCGGCGTACTGTTTGCCAAACAACATTTATTGCGTCTGGGGATCATTCTCTACGGCTTTCGCCTGACCTTTTCGCAGATTGCGGATGTCGGCATCAGCGGCATTGTGATTGACGTATTAACGCTCTCCAGCACCTTTATGCTGGCATGTTTTCTGGGGCAGAAAGTCTTTGGACTGGATCGCCACACCAGTTGGCTGATTGGCGCCGGGAGCAGCATTTGCGGCGCTGCCGCCGTACTGGCGACCGAACCGGTCGTGAAAGCCGAAGCCAGTAAAGTGACCGTCGCTGTTGCAACCGTCGTTATCTTCGGCACGTTGGCTATTTTTCTCTATCCGGCAATGTATCCGCTGCTGGCGCACTGGTTCAGCCCGGAGACGTACGGTATCTATATTGGGTCGACCATGCATGAAGTTGCACAGGTGGTCGCGGCAGGACACGCAATTAACCCGGATGCGGAAAACGCAGCGGTCATTGCGAAAATGCTCCGTGTGATGATGCTGGCCCCATTCCTTATTCTGCTGGCTGCCCGTGTGAAACAGTTGTCACTGGCCAGCGGTTCAGAAAAAAGCAAAATCACCATTCCGTGGTTTGCCGTGTTGTTCATTGTGGTTGCCATCTTTAACTCATTCCACCTGTTACCGCAGGCGGTCGTGAGCATGCTGGTGACGCTGGATACCATACTGCTGGCGATGGCGATGGCGGCTCTGGGTCTGACCACCCACGTCAGCGCGTTGAAGAAAGCGGGTGCCAAACCGTTACTGATGGCGCTGGTGCTTTTCATCTGGTTAATCGTCGGCGGTGGCATGATTAACGTTGCGATCCATAGCCTGATGGCATAAACCACTACATCCTCCTCCTGTTAACCCGCTATCATTGGGAAATGCTTTTTCTCCCCTGTGGGGTTAACAGGAGTCTTTCATGAAATATATTGGAGCGCACGTCAGCGCTGCTGGCGGTCTGGCAAATGCCGCGATTCGCGCCGCTGAAATCGAGGCGACGGCATTTGCGCTTTTCACAAAAAATCAGCGTCAATGGCGCGCAGCACCGCTCACGACTGAAACCATTGATGACTTTAAAGCTGCCTGCGAGAAATACCACTTTTCCTCGGCGCAAATCCTCCCGCACGACAGTTATCTGATCAACCTCGGCCACCCGGTCAGCGAAGCGCTGGAAAAATCACGCGATGCTTTTCTTGATGAAATGCAACGTTGCGAACTGCTCGGACTCTCGCTGCTGAACTTCCACCCGGGCAGCCACCTGATGCAGATCCCGGAAGACGAGTGTCTGGCGCGCATTGCGGAATCTATCAATATCGCCCTTTCGCAAACCGAGGGCGTCACCGCGGTGATTGAGAATACGGCAGGCCAGGGCAGTAATCTTGGCTTTAAGTTTGAACATCTTGCCGCCATCATCGATGGCGTGGAAGACAAGTCGCGCGTTGGCGTTTGTATTGATACCTGCCACGCTTTCGCCGCAGGCTACGATCTGCGCAGCGCCGCCGAGTGCGAAAAGACGTTTGCCGAGTTTGAACGCATTGTCGGGTTTAAATACCTGCGCGGCATGCATCTGAATGACGCCAAAAGCACCTTCGGCAGCCGCGTCGACCGCCACCACAGTTTAGGCGAAGGCAACATTGGGCACGATGCGTTCCGTTGGATCATGCAGGACAACCGTTTTGATGGTATTCCACTGGTTCTCGAAACCATCAATCCCGACATTTGGGTACAAGAGATTGCCTGGCTGAAAGCACAACAGACTGAAAAGGCGGTAGCCTAGTTACCATCACGCAATACATAACAAAAAGGGCAGAGAAATCTCTGCCCTTTTTATGCGAGTGTTACGCGAAGGAAATCAGGCGGCTTTTGCGACAGCCTCTGTTTCCGGGCGCTTCAGGAAAGCATATCCCAGACCCGCCACCAGCGTACCTGCAACGATAGCCATCAGATATCCCAGTACCGGCGTAATCGCCCCAGGAATCAGCAGAACAAACAGGCCGCCGTGCGGCGCCATCAGTTTCGCGCCTACCGCCATAGAGATAGCACCAGTCAATGCACCGCCGACGATACAGCATGGCAGAACACGCATCGGATCGCGGGCGGCGAAGGGAATCGCACCTTCAGTGATGAAGCACAGCCCCAACACTAACGCGGCTTTTCCCCCTTCACGCTGGGCCATATCGAACTTACTCCGCGCAACCAGCGTCGCCAGTCCCAGCGCCAGCGGTGGAACCATCCCTGCCGCCATAATCGCCGCCATCGGCGCATAGGTTTGCGTACTGAGCAGGCCAACGCCAAACGCATAGGCCGCCTTGTTAACCGGACCGCCCATATCAGTACACATCATGCCACCCAGGATAGCGCCCAGCAGCACCGCGTTCGCCGTCCCCATCGTTTGTAACCAGTGCGTCAGCCCTTCCAGAATACCGGCAACGGGTTTACCGATGAGGTAGATCATCGCCAGACCAACCACCAGACTGGAAATTAACGGAATGATCAGGATAGGTTTCAGCGCTTCCATGCTCTGCGGAAGCTTCAGCCGGGTGCTAATCAACTTCGCAATGTAACCTGCCAGGAAACCAGCAATGATCCCGCCAATAAAGCCGGAACCGGTGCTCACGGCCAGCATACCGCCGATAAGGCCTGGCGTCAGACCCGGGCGATCCGCAATTGAGAAGGCGATGTACCCAGCGAGAACCGGCACCATCAGTGCGAAAGCCGAACCGCCGCCAATCTGCATCAGCGCCGCCGCCAGCGTCCCTTGTTCTTTAAATGCCTCGATACCAAATGCGAAGGACAACGCAATACACAATCCCCCCGCAACAACCATCGGCAACATATAAGACACGCCAGTCAGCAGGTGACGATACGCCCCCGCCCCTTCTTTCTTGCCTTCCGTTCCTGCCGCCTGAGTATTGCCTGCGGGCTGATACGGCACGGCCTCAGCAACCGCTTTATCCAGTTCCTGCGCTGTTTTTTTCAGCGCCAGACCGGTCGACGTACGGTACATCGGTTTTCCGGCAAACTTGGCAAGATCAACTTCAATATCCGCCGCCACGATCACCAGATCCGCCTGCGCCACCTCTTCCGGGGTGATCGCATTGCCCGCACCAACAGAACCACGGGTTTCAACTTTCACCCACCATCCACGTTTTTTCGCTTCGGTTTCAATGGCTTCTGCCGCCATAAACGTATGGGCGACGCCTGTCGGACACGCGGTCACCGCCACAACCCGTTTCGGACCGCAGGCGGCAACCGCAGGAGCCGCCGCTACCGGCGCGCTGTACGGTTTAGCATGACCTTTCGCTTCGCTCAAAAACAGTTCCGGATGGGCGACAGCGCGTGCGATATCACCCAGCCAGACTTTTTTACCGTTCAGCGCACTGTCATTTGGCACGGTTTCGCCTAAGACGATGGCCAGTTCGGCATCATTCGGATTGTCGATAATTTCCAGTTTTGCTTTACGTGCCGCCGCTCCGAGCAGGGTTTTCGCCATATAAGCGCGAGCCTGGCCAAGATTAGCGTCAATAATCAGCAGCGTTTTCATTCTGCTTCTCCTGCTGTCAATTAAACGGTTGTAAGTCGACCCTCGCCATCATTGCGGCCAACTGAGGACGATCGGTGATGCCCACATTGCTTTGGCTTACGGCCAGGGCAGCAACCGCTGTCGCCAGACGTAACGTATGTTCACTGGACTCGCGCATCAGCAGGCCATAAATCAGACCGCCAACCATCGAATCCCCCGCGCCAACGGTACTCACCACCTCGACAGATGGTGGTTTGGCGATCCACTCACCTGACGCATTTACCCACAACGCCCCTTCCGCCCCCAGCGAAATCACTACGTGAGCGATCCCTTGTTCACGCAGGGCATGTGCGGCGTCGATGACATCTTTCATTTCTGGCAGCTTACGGCCAGCCCAAATCTCCAGCTCACGGCGGTTGGGTTTTACCAACCAGGGTGCCGCTTTCAGCCCGGCGACTAATGCTTCACGACTACTATCAAAGATAATGCATGGACACTGACTACGCAGGCGAGTCATCCAGTCAGTGAATGCCTCAGGGCTGACGCCGGATGGCAGGCTGCCGCTGACGCAAACCATGTCAAACTGACCCAACCAGCTTAGCGAATCATTAACGAAACGTTCCCAGTCGGTTGGCGTCACTTCAAAACCGGAGAAGTTGAAATCGGTCACTTCACCGTCTTTTTCGGTCAATTTGACGTTAATGCGGGTACGGCCCTGTACTACCTGAAAACGGTTGGCAATGCCCAGTTCGCTGAACAATTGCTGAAAGCCGTCCTGGTTATCTTTGCCCAGGAAACCGCCGACCGTGACATCGATACCTAAATCCTTCAATACCTTGGCGACATTGATGCCTTTACCCGCCGCATGCAGGCCCGTGGTCTTGACAAGGTTCACTTCGCCTCGTTCAATTTCCGGGCAAAAACCCACCAGGTCATATGCCGGATTCAGGGTGATGGTAGCAACACGTCTGCTCATTATGCGCCCTCCCCAAGACCTGCCGCGATGGCATCGCCAATCGCTTTCAGCGCCTGTTCAGCATCTGCCCCCTGGGCGGTAAAACGCAGGCGGTGGCCTTTTTTCACACCTAACGCAACCACTTTCATCAAACTGCGTCCATTCGCCGGTTTTCCGGTTCCATCAAGATTTGTCACGGTAATTTCACTATTAAATTGTCTAATGGTATTGACTAACAGGGTGCCAGGGCGGGCATGTAAGCCGTGCTCATTGCGCACGACAAACTCCGCGTTCAGCACATCATCAGTCAATGCTTCATCGCTGGTCAGCAGCGCCAGCATTGTTGCGGCGTCCGCTTTCAGCAATCGGTCAGCTTTGTTGTCCAACAGCAGATCGCCAAGACGCTTAAGGACCGCGACAGGCTGATCGTCGTTCATCGCGACAGTCACCAGCATGGCCGCCGACTCGCCCTGCACGTCAAATTCACGGGCTGCACGGCTGACGGCGATAGCGCTACGCACATTGCCTGTCGCGCTGTCATTCAGCCAGATCCCCTGTCCCAGGTTCATGGGGTGCTCGTTGATCGTGTTCGCGACAAATGCCGCGTCCACTGCCCCTGCTTCTTTCAGACGCGCCGCATTGAGCGCCTGCAGCGTCAGCAGATCACGAGCCTCGACGTCCAGCATCAGGGTTTCGTTATCAAGCTTCAGCTGTTCACTCTGCTTTTCTCCCATCAGCAATGCGCGCAGCTCGTCAGCCGTCGTGGCTGATTTCAGCTGTTCAGCCACGGAATCATCACTTAGCACGTGCGTCAGTTGCCGCAGTAACCCGAGATGTTCATCGGAGCTGGCGGCAATACCAATCGCCACATAAGCGACCTGCCCTTCTCCCCAGGTCACGCCCTGCGGAAACTGAAACACCTGAACACCGGTTTTCAACACCTGATCGCGTGTATCCGTGGTGCCGTGCGGAATGGCGATACCATTACCGAGGAAGGTGGATGTCTGTTGCTCACGCGCCAGCATGCCGGCAACGTAACCCTCCGCCACATTGCCCGCCTGCACTAATGCGGCGGCAACCTGGCGAATGGCCTCTTCTTTGTTTCCGGCCTGCTTGCCCGGATGAATATCCTGAACAGATAACTGGAACATGATTCTCCTCTCCTGCTGAATTGAAACGATTCAGCCATTATGAGAAAAAAGACGCTGATCTGGTTTATCATGAACAACAAGACAGCGCTGAAACGTTTCAATTAGTCTTGCTCTTTCTGCGTCAGCACGCAAGTAAAGTTACACATTTGATGATAAAAGTTAGATATAAACCACATTTCCATATCCTTGTTGCACGCATTGCTGACGCAAAACCCCACAGCGACCCCCCCATTTCAGCAACGTCAGCACCAGGCATAAAAAGAGTGAAATGCCATTTTGATTTTTCGTGGCGATTTTGATTTAGGTATCTGTTTATTTTTTAACGAGCAGCGTAAACTCCGCGTCTCTTCACATTATTGATATAAAAACATGCATAACACCCCCGTTGCCGCCACCCCGAAAACGTTTGATCTGACGTCGTGGGCGTTTCTGCTCGTCGCTTTTCTCACCGGCATTGCCGGTGCGTTACAGACGCCGACGCTCAGCCTCTTTCTGACTGAAGAAGTTCATGCCCGTCCGGCAATGGTTGGTTTCTTTTTTACCGGGAGCGCGGTGATCGGCATTCTGGTCAGTCAGTTTCTGGCGGGGCGTTCGGATAAGAAAGGCGATCGTAAAAGTCTGATCGTGTTTTGCTGCGCGCTGGGGATGCTGGCCTGTGTGTTGTTCGCCTGGAACCGCAACTACTTTATTCTGCTGTTTGTCGGCGTTTTCCTCAGTAGTTTTGGCTCGACCGCCAACCCGCAAATGTTCGCTCTTGCCCGCGAACATGCCGACAGGACCGGCCGTGAAGCCGTGATGTTCAGCTCCATACTCCGTGCGCAGGTTTCGCTGGCATGGGTGATAGGTCCGCCGCTGGCCTATGCGCTGGCGATGGGATTCAGCTTCACAGTCATGTACCTGAGCGCGGCGGTGGCGTTTATTGTCTGTGGCGTGATGGTATGGCTGTTTTTACCTTCCATGCGCAAAGAAGCGCCCCTTGGGACCGGTGCCCTGGAAGCCCCCCGCCGTAATCGTCGCGATACATTGCTGCTCTTTATTATTTGTACATTAATGTGGGGCACCAACAGTCTCTATATCATTAATATGCCGCTGTTTATCATCAACGAATTGCATCTGCCTGAGAAGCTGGCAGGCATCATGATGGGCACAGCGGCGGGGTTAGAGATCCCGACAATGCTGATTGCAGGATATTTCGCTAAACGACTGGGCAAACGTCTGCTGATGCGTATTGCTATCGTTGCCGGATTCTGCTTTTACGCGGGGATGTTGCTGGCGCACTCCCCTGCGGTGTTGCTCGGCTTGCAATTGCTGAACGCCATTTACATCGGGATACTAGGTGGGATCGGCATGCTCTATTTTCAGGATTTAATGCCGGGACAGGCAGGATCAGCCACCACGCTCTACACCAATACGATTCGTGTCGGCTGGATTATTGCCGGTTCTCTGGCGGGCATTGCGGCAGAACTCTGGAGTTTTCATTCCGTATTTTGGTTCGCCCTGGTAATGATCGTCGTCACAATGGGCTGTCTGCTGCGTATTAAAGATGTTTAAGGCGCCGTAAGCGCTTCCAGCGTGATCAGAAACGTCATCGCCTGCTGCGCTGACTGCCCGCACATTTCTGCACTGGGTTGTAATCCCGCGCAGACTTTGGGGCGCAGCGGAGAAGCAAAAATCTTACAGCGCAGACGGTCGTCAAGCTGAATACAGGGCGTATTCGCTGGCTTGCCGTCAGGCATGCCTGGGATGGGGCTGGAAATCGAAGGGGCCGTGCAACACGCTCCACAATCCGGACGGCATTCCATACTGTTTTCTCTTTTATTAACCACCGGATCGAAGGCAGCGAACAGTATCACCTTTTTTGCACCAGCAAAAGTGTGAATTCCGCTTGCCTGAATGACCGGGCGCGAGTAGTTTGACGCGATATTTTTGACATTCTTTACAACAGGATTTTTTCAATGCCAAGAGCGAACGAAATTAAAAAAGGTATGGTACTGAATTACAATGGCAAGCTGCTGATTGTAAAAGATATTGATATTCAGTCCCCTTCCGCCCGCGGTGCTGCAACACTGTACAAGATGCGTTTTTCCGATGTGCGTACTGGCTTGAAAGTCGAAGAACGTTTCAAGGGCGACGACATCGTGGATACCGTGACCCTGAGCCGTCGCGGCGTTGATTTCTCTTACGTCGATGGCAACGAATACGTGTTCATGGATAAAGAAGACTATACCCCGTATACCTTCACCAAAGATCAGATTGAAGAAGAGCTGCTGTTCGTCCCGGAAGGCGGCATGCCTGATATGCAGGTTCTGACCTGGGATGGACAACTGCTGGCGCTTGAACTGCCGCAGACGGTTGATCTGGAAATTGTTGAAACAGCACCTGGCATTAAAGGCGCTTCAGCAAGTGCCCGCAACAAGCCCGCGACGCTGAGCACGGGTCTGGTGATTCAGGTTCCTGAATACCTGAGCGCCGGAGAAAAAATCCGCATCCATATTGAAGAACGTCGCTATATGGGCCGTGCTGACTGAGTCAGCAGCACCATAAATGCAAAAAAGGGACGGCGCATTCAGCACCGTCCCTTTTTTATTGTTGATTTACAGCAGATCGCGGAACTGCGTTTGTTTCAACGCCAGCTCAACCCCACGAACCTCAGCCAGCCCTTTCAGACGGCCAATCGCGGAGTAACCCGGGTTGGTTTTCTTGTGCAGATCGTCAAGCATCTGATGGCCATGATCCGGGCGCATCGGAATGGGACGCAGATCGCCCGCCTTCTTACGACGCTGTTCTTCCGTCAGAATCGCCGTAACCACGGCAACCATATCGACGTCGCCCTGCAGATGCGCGCCTTCATGGAAGGTTTTCGGATTATCTTCGCGGCACGTGGAACGCAGGTGGGTAAAATGAATACGATCGCCGAAGGTTTCAATCATTTTCACCAGATCGTTGTCAGCACGCACACCGTAAGAACCGGTACACATCGTAAAGCCGTTGTGAATGCTGTCGACCGTCTCTTTCAACCACTGCATGTCCTCAATGGTAGAGACGATACGCGGCAGACCCAGGATCGGGCGCGGCGGATCGTCCGGATGCACCGCCAGGCGCACACCCGCCTCTTCCGCAACCGGTACGATTGCGCGCAGGAATACCGCCATATTGTCACGCAGATCGTCTTTGCTGATGCCATCATATTCCGCCAAACGCGCGCGGAACTGGTCCAGCGTGTAGCCTTCCTCAGCACCCGGTAAACCGGCGATAATATTGCGCGTCAGCTTCTCAATATCCGCTGCGGTCATGGCATTGAAGTACGCCAGCGCCTGGCACTGCTCTTCTTCTGTGTAGTCGGCCTGCGCGCCTTCACGTTTCAGAATGTGCAGTTCAAACGCGGCAAAGGCAATCTGGTCGAAGCGCAACGCTTTAGACCCGTCCGGCAACTGATACTCAAGGTCGGTACGCGTCCAGTCGAGGATCGGCATGAAGTTGTAACACACAGTATCAATCCCGCACGTCGCCAGGTTACGGATACTCTGCTGATAGTTTGCAATCCACGTCTGGTACTGCCCGGAGCGGGTTTTGATGTCTTCGTGTACCGGAATACTTTCCACCACCGACCAGGTCAACCCTTTCTCCGCCAGAATCGCCTGACGCTTTTGAATTTCTTCGACTGGCCACACTTCACCATTCGGAATGTGGTGCAATGCGGTCACAACGCCCGTTGCGCCAGCCTGACGCACATCATCAAGTGATACCGGATCGTTAGGTCCGTACCAACGCCAGGTTTGTTCCATTGCTTCACCTCACAAGTTGTTATACCAAATTAATTTATCTGCATGACGACTACCATACATGCATCTCGCTAATGATCAATACAGCACCCATGATTGATTGATCCAGCTCACACTACCCGGATAAATACGGCATACCAATTTAATTTGTTGTCATATAACTTTACACTGACATTGTTAATTTATGGTTAATCAGGTGTGCGCTTAATGACTACTATTGCTTCCGTTCGACTTCCGGAAAATGTGCTATTGCCACAATACGATCGCCAGCAGTTGCAAACGCGGATCGTCCATTTTGGTTTTGGTGCTTTTCACCGTGCCCATCAGGCGTTATTGACGGACAGGGTCCTTAATTCACACGGCGGAGACTGGGGAATCTGTGAGGTAAGCCTGTTTAGCGGTGATCAATTGATGAGCGATCTGCGCGCGCAAGATCACCTCTATACCGTGCTGGAGAAAGGCGCACACGGCAACCAGGCGATTATTATTGGCGCCGTTAATGAGTGTCTGAACGCAAAACTGGATTCACTCGCCGCGATTATCGAAAAATTTTGTGAACCGCAGGTGGCGATCGTTTCACTGACAATCACCGAAAAAGGCTACTGCATCGATCCGGCGACCGGTTCACTGGACGAGACAAACGCCCGCATTCTCCACGATATGCAGAACCCGTCGGAACCCCACTCGGCACCGGGTATTCTCGTTGAAGCCCTGCATCGCAGACGTGAGCGCGGGCTGAAGCCCTTTACCGTGCTTTCGTGCGATAACATCCCGGACAACGGCCATGTAGTGAAAAACGCCGTGCTGGGCATGGCGGCAAAACGTTCTACAGAACTGGCAAAATGGATTGCGGAACAGGTCAGTTTTCCTGGCACGATGGTGGACAGAATTGTGCCTGCCGCCACCCCCGAATCTCTGGAAGAAATTACCCGCGAACTGGGCGTACCGGATCCCTGCGCAATCAGCTGTGAGCCTTTCATCCAGTGGGTAATCGAAGACAACTTTGTCGCCGGTCGCCCGCAGTGGGAAGCCGCTGGCGTGCAGATGGTGGCGGATGTTCTGCCGTGGGAACAGATGAAATTACGCATGCTGAATGGCAGCCACTCGTTTCTGGCCTATCTCGGTTATCTGGCGGGGTTCCGGCACATCAGCGACTGCATGCAGGACAGCGCATTTCGCGAGGCGGCATACCGTTTGATGATGCAGGAGCAGGCGCCGACATTGCGCATCACGAATGTTTCTCTTGCGCAGTATGCCGACAGCCTGCTCGAACGCTTTGCTAACCCGGCGCTGAAACACAAAACCTGGCAGATCGCGATGGACGGCAGCCAAAAGCTACCTCAACGCATGCTGGAAGGTATTCGCGTGCATTTGGCACGTCAAACTGACTGGCCGTTACTGGCGCTGGGCATCGCTGGCTGGATGCGTTATGTCAGCGGGGTGGACGATGCAGGCGCGCCAATTGATGTTCGCGACCCGATGAGCGAAAAGATCCGCGCCATCGTTGAAAACAGTGACGAGACGCAAAGAGTGGCCGCGTTACTTTCATTACAGGAAATTTTTGCGGCCGACCTCGTGCAGAATCCGCAATTTGTGCAGGCGATTGAACACGCCTGGCAACGTATCGCGCAACAAGGGGCACATCAGGCCATCATCGATACGTTAAAAAATTAACAATTTCTGCCATTAACGCGGGTGATGAGTTTCTTCACCCGCTCTCCTCTTCTCTTTTTCTCTTTTTTTCGCCAGGATGACGGGAAACCGTTAAGGTATCGAATCATTCTGGAGCAGATGTGACCAAAACCAACCTCATTACCGGTTTTCTCGGTAGCGGAAAAACCACTTCCATTCTTCATCTATTAGCGAATAAAGGCCCGGCGGAAAAATGGGCAGTGCTAGTCAATGAGTTTGGCGAAGTCGGCATTGATGGCGCCCTGCTCGCCGACAGCGGAGCGCTGTTGAAAGAGATCCCGGGGGGTTGTATGTGTTGCGTTAACGGTCTGCCAATGCAGGTCGGGCTGAATACCCTTCTGCGTCAGGGCAAACCCGATCGATTGCTGATTGAACCCACAGGGCTTGGACATCCCAAACAGATTCTGGATTTGCTCACCGCCCCCGTCTATGAACCGTGGATTGATCTTCGCGCCACGCTTTGCGTGCTTGATCCACGCCTTTTACTGGATGAAAAAAGCGTGACCAACGAGAACTTTCGCGATCAGTTGGCGGCAGCGGATATCATTGTGGCGAACAAGTCCGATCGCACCACGCCCGAAAGCCAGGCGGCGCTGCACACCTGGTGGCAACAGAACGGCGGCCATCGTCAGTTGATTCATACCGAACAGGGGAAAATAGAGGGCCATTGGCTGGACTTACCCCGGCTAAACCTGGCAGAACTCCCCTCCAGTGCCGCGCACGCCCACCAGCATGCTGACAAAAAGGGGCTTGCGGCGCTGAGTTTACCGGCGCAACAACGCTGGCGTCGTAGCCTGAACAGTGGTCAGGGCCACCAGGCCTGCGGATGGATTTTCGATGCGGATACCGTATTTGACACCATCGGTCTGCTGGAATGGGCTCGCCTTGCGCCTGTTGCACGCGTCAAAGGCGTGATGCGTATAAAAGAAGGATTGGTACGCATTAACCGCCAGGGGGATGACCTGCATATTGAGACGCAAAATGTCGCGCCGCCAGACAGTCGAATTGAGCTTATTACCAGCGTGGATACCGACTGGAATGCGCTACAGACGGCATTGTTGAAGCTTCGTTTAGCCGAAAACACGTAAGGTTGCTCCCGATTTTTTGAACGGCGAAACGATGATGAAAACCCGGTATCCCCTCATATTCCTGCTGAATCTCGCTGGACTGGCGTTGTTTTTATCATGGTATCTGCCTGAAAATCACTGGGTCTGGGCCTCCCTCGACGTCGAGGTCTTTCGTTTTTTCAACCACAAGCTGGGTGAAAATCGCCTATTCCTGTGGGGGGTCGCCATTACCAACAATCGGGCGTTCGACGGCTGTTCACTGCTGGCGATGGGGTGTCTGATGTTGCGCTTTTGGCTGAAAGAGACGCCAGCGGGCCGTCGGCAGATCGTCATTATGGGCCTGGTGATGCTGTTAACTGCCGTCGTGCTAAATCAGCTTGGTCAGACGCTTATTCCGGTTAAACGCGCCAGTCCGACGCTCACATTTGATAATATCTATCGCGTGAGTGAACTGTTGCATATTCCCACCAAGGATGCCTCCAGAGACAGTTTTCCCGGCGATCATGGAATGATGCTGCTTATTTTTTCTGCATTCATGCTGCGATATTTCGGAAAAACCGCAGACATTACCGCCCTTATTATATTTGTGGTTTTTGCATTTCCTCGTGTGATGATTGGCGCCCACTGGCTGACAGATATCGTCGTGGGTTCGCTGACGGTGGTACTGATTGGATTACCGTGGTGGTTAATGACGCCATTAAGCGATCGCGTTATTTTCTTATTTGATCACTACCTCCCCGGCGAAAACAAACAAATTTTAAACAAATAACTCACAGTAATTAACATTATCATCAGGGAATATTCTTATCTCCTGAGAGTGAATCTGGATAATTCATCACTGAAACTATCATCCAAAGGGTCATCACATTCCCGTTATAAATTAGTTAATTGCCTATTTTTTACCCCAACTGTACTTAATTTGTTCAATCCCGTTTTTTCACTTTCCGTATCACTTTTTCTTATAAAAAATCACGTAAATTCGCTCGCAATAGCAGGAGTGATCGGGTAATCTCGAACTCGTTTTGCCTCGCCTGGTCATTATTCTCGTTATGAATAAAATTGTGCGTTCTGCCACAGTTTTGACCTTAAGGAATTGTTTCATCATGCGTAGGTAATTAGTCTCGTCACGTTTGGCATTTTTTATAACGATATTTATCGTTAAGGACTTCAAGGGAAAACAAACAAAATGGTCAGATCTCAACCGATTTTGAGATATATCTTGCGGGGAATTCCCGCGATAGCAGTGGCGATTCTGCTCTCTGCATGTACGACAACGAACACCGCGAAAAATATGCATTCTGAGACGCATGCTGTGGGTAATGGAGATAACTCTTCACTGCAAGCCTCTCAGGATGAATTTGAAAATATGGTTCGTAACCTCGATGTAAAATCGCGGATTATGGATCAGTATGCTGACTGGAAAGGTGTGCGTTACCGCCTTGGCGGCAGCACCAAAAAAGGTATTGATTGTTCCAGCTTTGTACAGCGTACATTCCGCGAACAATTTGGTTTAGAGCTTCCACGCTCAACCTACGAGCAACAGGAGACGGGTAAATCCGTTTCGCGCAGTAATCTGCGCACCGGCGATCTGGTGCTGTTCCGGGCAGGTTCAACAGGTCGTCATGTCGGTATTTACATCGGCAACAACCAGTTTGTTCATGCTTCAACCAGCAGTGGCGTGATTATCTCCAGTATGAACGAGCCTTACTGGAAAAAACGTTACAACGAAGCGCGCCGGGTTCTGAGCCGCAGTTAACCGTTCGTTTGAAAGCTATCCCTTGGCTATCCTGACGAGACACAAAAAAAGCACTGCAGACGCAGTGCTTTTTTTTTGCGCTGTAGTAATGCCCCGCAGAAAAGTATGACTATCACCGGTGTTCCAGGCTATAGTCTTGTAAATCAATTAGTTTAATATTAAGCGGCCCTATCAGGTAAACCAGGAACTATGTTCACAAGCGCCTCCTCGTCCGGTAGAAAAATCCTGTTCACCTGTGTAGCGACGGGGGTTGTGGTCGCCTTGCTCATCAGTAGCCTGCAGTTTTTAATGTCATGGCACAAACGCGAAGTCAAATACGACACGCTGATTTCAGATGTACAACACTACCTGGTGAGCTATTTTGCCGACCTCAAAGCCACCACCGACCAGCTCCAGCCGCTGACCTTAAATTCCTGTCAGCACGTCGCCGCTGATCTGACCTCCCGCGCGGCATTTAGCCTTAACGTGCGCGCCTTTTTGCTCATCAAAGAGAATAAAGCATTCTGCTCCTCAGCCACCGGGCCGATGAACACAGCGCTTAAAGCACTGGTGCCAGCCCTCGACACACGTAAAAAAATCGATATGGCCCTATTGCCTGGCACCCCAATGATGCCGGACAAACCCGCAATGGCGATTTGGTACCAGAATCCGTTGTTACCGGAAAGCGGGGTATTCACCTCACTCAATATCAATCTGACGCCGTACCTGCTGTACACCTCCCGACAGGAAGATTTTGACGGAATCGCACTGATTGTGGGCAATACCGCCCTCTCAACGTTTTCTAGTCATTTAATGACATTAAACGAGCTGACAGACACGCCAACACGTGAGGCCGCGGTGAAAGGCGTCCCCCTGAAGATTCGCCTGTACGGCAACAGCTGGACCTATACCGACTTGTGGTATGCCCTGATGCTTGGGTGTATGGGGGGGATCGTTGCAGGCTTGCTCTGCTACTACATCAACTCTATCCGGATGCGCCCCGGAAAAGAGATTCTGACGGCCATCAAGCGCAATCAGTTTTATGTGGTTTACCAACCCGTCGTAGAGACGAAAACCCTGAAGGTTACCGGTCTGGAAGTGCTCTTACGCTGGCGACATCCGACGGTCGGTGAAATTCCGCCTGATGTCTTCATCCATTATGCAGAAGCGCAGCAATTGATTGTGCCGCTGACGCAACACCTGTTCGAGTTGATTGCCCGCGACGCGCCTACATTGCAAAAAGTACTCCCCGTCGGCGCGAAGTTTGGCATCAATATTGCCCCGGACCATCTGCACAGCGAGAGCTTTAAAGAAGATATTCGCCGCCTGGGTGCGTCCTTACCTCGGCATCATTTTCAGGTAGTACTGGAAATGACCGAACGCGACATGCTCAAACACCAGGAAGCCACGAAACTGTTTGATTGGCTGCATGCTGCAGGATTCGAAATTGCCATTGATGATTTCGGGACAGGCCATAGCGCGCTTATTTATCTGGAACGTTTCACGCTGGACTACCTGAAAATCGATCGGGGCTTCGTCAATGCCATTGGTACGGAAACCGTCACATCTCCGGTGCTGGATGCCGTCCTGACGCTATCTAAGCGCCTGAATATGCTTACTGTTGCAGAAGGCGTTGAAACCCCTGAGCAGGCAAAATGGCTACGCGACCACGGTGTTAATTTCCTCCAGGGATACTGGATAAGCCGACCTTTACCGCTGGACGATTTCTTACTCTGGCTTGCCGTTTCCCCTACACCCAGGTGGTAACGACAGCCTGCTGCGTCGAATGGATTCACAATGCGCGCTACGTCACTTATTATTCAGTCATGACGCTTGCCGGACAGTGGCAGGTGCTGAAAAGAGGAAATCACGCCTAAATGATGACTCGCGTAATCGTGTTGTTTGTCGCCCTGTTGAGTTTCGGCGTTCAGGCTCAGACCATTAAAGAAAGTTACGCCTTTGCCGTATTGGGTGAGCCGAAATACGCCTTCAACTTTGAACACTTTGATTATGTGAATCCCGCCGCACCGAAAGGCGGCCAAATGACGCTGTCTGCCGTTGGCACATTTGATAACTTCAATCGTTACTCGATGCGTGGAAACCCGGGCGTTCGCACCGACTCTCTCTATGACACGCTGTTTACCACCTCGGATGACGAGCCCGGAAGCTACTACCCGCTGGTTGCTGAAAAAGCCCGTTACGCGGACGATTATTCATGGGTGGAAATCGCCATCAATCCGCGCGCACGTTATCATGATGGCTCTCCGATCACCGCCAGCGACGTTGCATTCACCTTTCACAAATTTATGACCGAAGGGGTACCACAGTTCCGTCTGGTGTACAAAGGAACGACCGTCAAAGCCATAGCGCCCCTCACCGTGCGCATTGAGCTCGCCAAACCCGGCAAAGAAGATATGCTCAGTCTGTTTTCTTTACCCATCATGCCGGAAAAATTCTGGAAAAATCACAAACTCAGCGACCCGCTCTCTTCCCCTCCACTCGCCAGCGGCCCGTATCGCATCACCCAGTGGAAAATGGGCCAGTATATTATCTATTCACGCGTTAAAGATTACTGGGCGGCCAGTCTGCCGGTAAACCGCGGGCGCTGGAATCTCGATACCATTCGCTATGACTACTACCTGGATGACAATGTGGCGTTCGAAGCGTTTAAAGCCGGAGCGTTTGACCTGCGACTGGAAAACGATGCTAAAAACTGGGCAACCCGTTACACCGGTAAAAATTTCGCCAATCATTACATCGTCAAAGAAGAACAGAAGAATGAGTCCGCGCAGGACACCCGCTGGCTGGCGTTTAACATTCAGCGCCCGGTGTTTCAGGAAAGGCGTGTGCGTGAAGCCATCACCCTCGCCTTTGATTTTGAATGGATGAATAAGGCATTGTTTTATAATGCCTGGAGCCGCACAAGCAGCTATTTCCAGAATACCGAATATGCCGCCAGCCAGTATCCCGATGCGGATGAGTTAGTCCTGCTCGCCCCGATGAAAAACGATCTGCCGCCAGAAGTCTTCAGCCAGATTTACCATCCTCCTGTGTCACGTGGAGATGGCTACAACCGTGAAAATCTGCTGAAAGCCGGAGAGCTGCTCACTCAGGCGGGATGGATCCTAAAAGGACAACAGCGAATCAGCAGTACCACCGGTAAACCGCTGGCGTTTGAACTGCTGCTTCCGGCGGGGGGAAACAGCCAGTGGGTTCTGCCCTTCCAGCACAATCTGCAACGCCTGGGCATTACGATGGAGATCCGCCAGGTCGACAATTCGCAAATCACCAATCGCATGCGCAGCCGCGACTATGACATGATGCCGCGGTTGTGGCGCGCCATGCCGTGGCCCAGTTCCGATCTGCAAATCTCCTGGGCCTCTGAGTATATTGATTCCAGCTATAACTCTCCCGGCGTGCAGAGCCCGGTGATTGATAAACTGATTGCGCAGATCATTGCCGCGCAAGGCAATAAAGCCAAACTGGTTCCGCTGGGGCGGGCGCTGGATCGGGTATTGACGTGGAATTACTACATGCTGCCCATGTGGTATATGGCAGAAGACAGACTGGCCTGGTGGGACAAATTCTCCCATCCGGCTATCCGTCCCATTTATACCATTGGGCTGGAGACCTGGTGGTATGACGTCAATAAAGCCGCGAAACTTCCGGCGGCCAGACGACAAGGAGAATAAATGGGCGCCTATCTGATTCGACGCTTGTTGCTGGTGATCCCCACGCTCTGGGCCATTATTACCATCAACTTTTTTATCGTGCAGATTGCGCCAGGAGGGCCGGTTGACCAGGCCATTGCCGCGATTGAATTCGGTCAATCAGGCGCATTGCCCGGCACCGGAGGCGAAGGTTTACGCGCCAGCCACGCACAGACCGGGGTTGGCAATATCAGCGACAGCCAATACCGTGGGGGTCGCGGGCTTGACCCTGAGGTGATTGCCGAAATTACACGGCGTTACGGCTTTGATAAACCGCTTCACGAACGTTACTTCACCATGTTGTGGAACTACGTCCGCTTTGATTTTGGCGACAGCCTGTTTCGCAGCGCTTCCGTGTTGACGCTCATTAAAGACAGCCTGCCCGTCTCCATCACGTTGGGCTTATGGAGTACGCTCATCATCTATCTGGTGTCGATACCGCTGGGCATCCGTAAAGCGGTCCATAACGGCAGCCGGTTTGACGTGTGGAGCAGCGCCTTTATCATCATCGGCTACGCCATCCCCGCGTTCCTGTTCGCCATTCTCTTGATTGTTTTCTTTGCCGGCGGCAGCTACTACGACCTCTTCCCGCTGCGGGGCCTGGTCTCTGCCAATTTTGACTCGCTGCCCTGGTATCAGAAAATCACCGATTATCTCTGGCATATCGCGTTGCCGGTGCTGGCAACAGTGATTGGCGGTTTTGCCGCCCTGACCATGCTAACAAAGAACTCGTTTCTCGATGAGGTTCGCAAACAGTATGTTGTCACGGCGCGCGCCAAAGGCGTCAGCGAAAACAACATTTTGTGGAAGCACGTTTTCCGTAACGCCATGCTGCTGGTCATTGCCGGTTTTCCGGCCACATTTATCAGCATGTTTTTCACCGGCTCACTGCTGATTGAGGTGATGTTCTCATTAAACGGGCTGGGATTACTGGGCTATGAAGCGACCGTGTCCCGTGACTACCCGGTGATGTTTGGCACGTTGTATATTTTCACCCTGATCGGCTTGCTGCTGAACATCCTCAGCGATATCAGCTATACGCTGGTTGATCCACGTATTGATTTTGAGGGACGCTAATGCCGCGATTAAGCCCTGTAAACCAGGCCCGCTGGGCGCGTTTTCGCCACAATCGTCGGGGCTACTGGTCACTGTGGATTTTCCTTGTGCTCTTCAGCCTGAGTTTATGCTCTGAGCTCATTGCCAATGATAAACCGCTGTTGATTCGCTATGACCAGAGCTGGTATTTCCCGCTGGTAAAAAATTACAGTGAAAGCGATTTTGGCGGCCCGTTTGCGACTCAGGCGGACTATCAGGACCCCTGGCTGCAACAGCAGCTTGAGCAGCGGGGTTGGGTTCTGTGGGCACCTGTCAGATTCGGCGCCACCAGCATTAACTTTGCGACCCAACAGCCCTTCCCGTCGCCACCGTCTACGCAAAACTGGCTGGGAACCGATGCCAACGGCGGCGATGTGCTGGCGCGGATCCTGTATGGCACGCGCATCTCCATCTTATTCGGGCTGATGCTCACCCTTTGCTCCAGCATCATGGGGGTTCTGGCCGGTGCCTTGCAGGGATACTACGGGGGAAAAGTCGATCTGTGGGGGCAACGTTTAATCGAAGTCTGGTCTGGAATGCCAACGCTGTTTCTGATTATTCTCCTCTCAAGCGTCGTGCAACCCAATTTTTGGTGGCTGCTGGCGATTACGGTGATCTTTGGCTGGATGAGTCTTGTCGGGGTGGTGCGCGCGGAGTTTTTACGCACCCGCAATTTCGACTACATTCGCGCTGCACAGGCGTTAGGCGTCAGCGATCGCAGTATCATTCTGCGTCATATGCTGCCCAACGCGATGGTCGCCACGCTGACCTTTATCCCCTTCATTTTGTGCAGTTCGATTACGACACTGACATCGCTCGATTTTCTGGGGTTCGGTTTACCGCTGGGATCGCCCTCTCTCGGTGAATTACTCCTGCAAGGCAAAAATAACCTGCAGGCGCCGTGGCTCGGGATCACCGCATTCTTGTCGGTGGCGGTGCTGCTGTCGCTGCTGATTTTTATTGGCGAAGCCGTGCGCGACGCGTTTGATCCCAACAAGGCGGTATAGCATGACGCAACCTCTGTTAGCGATAGATCGTTTATCGGTCGGTTTTAGCAAGCAAGGGATCATACGCACGGTGGTCAACGATGTCTCTCTGTGCGTTGAGGCAGGCGAAACGCTGGTGCTGGTTGGCGAGTCAGGCTCGGGGAAAAGCGTCACCGCGCTGTCTATTTTACGCCTGCTGCCTTCCCCACCCGCCGTGTACCTTGCTGGCGATATTCGTTTTCATGGCGAGTCGCTGCTGACTGCCAGCGAGCACACCCTGCGCGGTGTGCGCGGGAATAAGATTGCCATGATTTTTCAGGAGCCGATGGTGTCACTCAATCCCCTGCACTCCCTGGAAAAGCAGCTCTATGAGGTGCTCTCTTTACACCGGGGGATGCGTCGGGAAGCCGCCAGAGGCGAAATCCTGAGCTGTCTGGATCGCGTCGGCATTCGTCACGCCGCACGGCGGCTCGGAGATTATCCCCACCAGCTCTCCGGCGGCGAGCGTCAGCGCGTGATGATCGCCATGGCGCTATTAACCCGACCGGAGCTGCTGATTGCCGATGAACCGACTACGGCGCTGGACGTCTCGGTACAGGCGCAAATCCTGCAGCTGTTACGTGAATTGCAGCGCGAGTTGAATATGGGAATGCTGTTTATTACCCATAATCTGAGCATTGTGAAGAAGCTGGCCGACACCATCGCCGTTATGCAAAACGGTCAATGCGTGGAGCAAAACCGCGCACAACCGTTGCTCAATGCCCCGACCCATCCGTACACGCAAAAATTATTAAACAGCGAGCCGTCTGGCGATCCGGTGCCGTTATCCGCCCAACAGACACCGCTGCTCGAAGTCAGTCAACTCCGCGTCGCCTTCCCGATTCGTAAAGGAATTCTAAAACGCGTTATCGACCAAAACGAAGTGGTGAAAAACGTCAGTTTCAGTCTGCAACCCGGCGAAACGCTGGGACTGGTGGGTGAATCCGGCTCTGGCAAAAGTACCACCGGTCTGGCGCTGTTGCGGCTAATCGCCTCGCAGGGTCGCATTGTGTTTGATGGTCAGCCGTTGCATAGCTTAAGCCGCCGTCAGCTTTTACCGGTGCGTCACCGCATTCAGGTGGTTTTTCAGGATCCGAACTCATCCCTGAATCCACGGCTAAGCGTGTTGCAAATTATCGAAGAAGGGTTACGCGTCCACCAGCCAGCGCTTTCAGCGCAACAACGCGAACAGCAGGTCATATCGGTGATGGCGGAGGTCGGTCTGGACGGCGAAACCCGTCATCGCTACCCCGCAGAGTTTTCCGGCGGCCAACGTCAGCGAATTGCTATCGCCAGGGCGTTAATTTTAAAACCCTCGCTGATCATTCTCGACGAACCCACTTCTTCACTGGATAAGACTGTCCAGGCGCAAATCCTGGCGCTATTGAAGTCGCTGCAGCAAAAGCATCGCCTGGCCTATATTTTCATTAGCCACGACTTGCACGTTGTGCGCGCATTGTGCCATCAGGTTATTGTGCTGCGACAAGGAGAAGTTGTAGAGCAAGGGCCATGCGAGCAGGTGTTTACCGCACCGCAGCAAGCGTATACGCGTCAGTTGCTCGCGCTAAGCTGACGCTCAAAATGGATTGTTGTTTGAAAAAGGCTCGGCAATGGCAACACCAAAATTTTTCAGGCGACAGGTCGCGGCGAACTCATCCTGACGGTTAACGAACAGGCACGGTTCGCCTTCGCATTCCAGTACAGAACAAGGGACTTCAATATCGCTCAGCGCCTGACTGAGTTTATGCATCACCGGCCACGCGCTGTCGCCATCCGGGCTCAGCAATTTAAGCGCCACCAGGCTGTTTTCGGTGCTCTGGCCATTCTGCGGAATCGGTTCAACTTTCGAACCTGCAAAACCCGCTGACCAACGATAGTTCTGTGGCAAGCGATGAACGATTGAGAGCTGTAATGTATTCACTTTTATTCCCCGGAAGCACAATAACTTCACAATTTGTTTACATCCATTTTAACACATCATTGACAACCCGTCCTTAAACGGATCGAAAACGCCGGTATCCACGACTCGTGCGGCTTATACTGCCGATTGTTAAAATATTATTGACCGGTGCGGACAGATTTGCGGGCTATATTTACCCGTTTCTGCGATCTAACTCAACCTTTTTAACTACAATGATGTGACTTTTTACATAAATTGATTTTACATAAAATAAACATCTTTGGGTTGAATGAGCGATTTGAGGTTGATGTACATCAACAAAGGGAGCCTTACAGCTCCCATGTTGTGCATTTTATCACCTTTTTTTCGGGCGACTCGCGTAGAGGTAGAAGAGGATCGAGCCGGTTGCACAAAATGCAATTGACCAAATCATCGGCCAGGCCGAGTTAAATGTCGCCAGCGACAGCAGTGCGCCAACAATAGCGCCGATGCCGAAACGGAAAGTCCCCGCCAGTGAAGAGGCGGTTCCCGCCATGTGGGGGAATTCATCCAGAATGACGGCCATCGCGTTGGATGACACCATCGAAACACATCCCACAAACGCTGCGACCCCCACGACCAGCGCCCAGAAACCGAACCCAAACAGCGCGCTCAAAACCAGCCAACCCGCCATCACAAACTGGATCCATAACCCGGTACGGAACATGTTTAATGCCCCGACCCGGCGCACGAATCGGCTATTAATAATCGTCATCACAAACAAGAACACGATGTTCAGCGCGAAGTAATAGCCAAAATGTTGTGGAGAGACGTGATTTACCTCGATGTAGACAAACGGCCCGGCGCTGAGGAAGGAGAACATCCCTGCAAAACTAAAGCCGCTGGCCAGCATGTAACTCAGCACGCGTTTATGACGAAATAGCGAGGCAAAGTTCCCCATGGTCGTGCGCAGACGGAAAGGCTGACGGCGCTCAACGGGAAGCGTCTCTTTAATCAGCGTGAAGATCATGACGGACGCCAGAATCGCCGCCACCGCCAGGATCCAAAAGATGTAGTGCCAGCTCAACCACACCAGCACCCACCCGCCGACAATCGGCGCCATCAACGGCGCAATGGTGGTGACCAGCATGACAAACGACATCATGCGCGAGAACTCTTCTTTCGGGTAGATGTCGCGCATCAGAGCATTGATCACCACGCTCGCCGCTGCCGCCGCCAGACCGTGGAAGAAACGCATGACAATCAGTTGATCAATGGTTTGCGCCAGCGCGCAGGCCACCGCCGCCGCTGCAAAGATCAGCGTCCCTCCGAGGATCACCGGTTTACGCCCAAGGCTGTCCGCCATTGGGCCGTAGATCAACTGCCCCACCGCGAACCCCAGAATATAGGTACTGAGCGTCATCTGCGCGCTACCTGCCGGCACGCCAAACTGTTCGGAGATAACCGGCAGCGCAGGGAGATACATATCAATCGACAATGGCATCAGCATGGCCAGCAGGCCAAGGATAAAGACAATGGCAAATGATGAGTGCTGTCGGGTGGTCACAAAGAGACTCCTGAATTTAGTTAGCTGGAGGTTAAAACCTGGCCACAAGGTTTAGCCAACGCTGGCAATTTCTGCTTCTGTCAGAGGGCGGTATTCACCCGGCTCCAGATCAGCATCCAGTACGATCGCGCCGATACGTTCACGGTGCAGTTCCACAACGTGATTTCCGACAGCGGCAAACATACGTTTTACCTGGTGATAGCGCCCCTCACTGATCGTCAAACGCACCTGCGTTGGCGTGATCACCTCAAGCATCGCAGGTTTAGTGAGATCTTTCTCATTATGTAGCTGAACGCCTTGTGCAAATTGTGCGGCAGTCTCCTCTGCCACCGGTGATTCCAGCGTCACCAGGTAGGTTTTTTCGCAATGATGACGTGGGGATGTGATCCGATGCGACCACTGTCCATCATCCGTCATCAGCACCAGTCCGGTGGTATCAATGTCCAGACGCCCCGCCGCATGCAATTTATGCGCAACCGGTTCATCAAGAAAATAGAGCACGGTCGGATGATCCGGATCTTCCGTCGAGCAGACATATCCCTGAGGTTTATTCAGCATGAAGTAGCGCGGTCCATTTTGCTGAACCAGCGAATTGCCGTCATATTCTACGGCATGTTCTGGCAGCAGTTTAAACGCGGTATTTCTGATGATTTCGCCATCCACGGTAACGCGGTGAGCACGGATTTCGCGCCCGGCAATAGCACGGCTGACGCCGAGTTGCTGAGCGATAAATTTATCAAGTCGCATGAGAGTGATTTTGCCTGTAATAATACGGAAATCGAGCGTTTCGCCCGAGAATTGAAGCCGTTATCCGCTCAGTATAACGGGGTCTATACTTCGCTCAAAGGAAATGATTCATGGCATACTAAACGCGGGATTCATTATCGCAGCGAGACCATGATTTTTACACTTCGTCCTTATCAGAAAGAAGCCGTGGATGCCACGCTCAACCATTTTCGCCACCATCGCTCCCCTGCGGTAATTGTCTTGCCAACCGGCGCAGGTAAAAGCCTGGTAATCGCTGAGCTGGCGCGCGTAGCGCGTGGACGCGTTCTGGTGCTGGCGCATGTAAAAGAACTGGTCGCACAAAACCACGCAAAATATTGTGCGTTGGGTCTGGAGGCCGATATCTTCGCCGCCGGATTAAAACGTAAAGAAAGCCACGGCAAAGTGGTCTTCGGCAGCGTACAGTCAGTCGCCCGCAATCTGGGCCATTTTCAGGGTGAATTTTCCCTGCTGATCGTCGATGAATGCCATCGTATTGGCGACGATGAAGAGAGCCAGTATCAGCAAATCCTCGCCCACCTGAGTCAGGTCAATCCCCAGCTTCGTCTGCTCGGTTTGACGGCCACGCCATTTCGCCTGGGCAAAGGCTGGATTTACCGTTTCCATTACCATGGCATGGTACGCGGCAACGAAAACGCGATTTTTCGCGACTGTATTTACGAACTGCCGCTGCGCTACATGATCAAACACGGCTATCTGACACCGCCGGAGCGCCTGGACATGCCGGTCGTGCAGTATGATTTCAGCCGTTTGCAGGCACAGAGTAATGGCCTCTTTAGCGAAGCCGACCTCAATCACGAGCTAAAAAAACAGCAACGAATAACGCCGCATATCATCAGTCAGATAGTTGAGTTCGCCCAGACACGCAAAGGGGTGATGATTTTCGCCGCCACCGTTGAACATGCGAAAGAGATTGTTGGCTTGCTGCCCCGCGATGACGCCGCACTGATCGTTGGCGACACACCGGGCGCTGAACGCGACGTGTTGATTGAAGACTTCAAAGCGCAGCGCTTTCGGTTTCTGGTTAACGTTGCGGTGCTGACGACCGGTTTTGACGCCCCGCATGTCGATCTCATCGCCATTTTGCGCCCGACGGAGTCCGTCAGCCTTTATCAGCAAATCGTAGGACGCGGCCTGCGCCTGTCACCGGGGAAGGCCGACTGTCTGATCCTCGATTATGCCGGTAATCCTCATGACTTATACGCGCCGGAAGTTGGCGCGCCGAAAGGGAAAAGCGACAACGTGCCCGTCCAGGTCTTCTGCCCTGCCTGTGGTTTCGCCAATACATTCTGGGGCAAAACCACCGCCGACGGCACGCTGATTGAGCACTTTGGTCGTCGCTGCCAGGGGTGGCTTGAAGACGATGAGGGTCATCGTGAACAGTGCGATTTTCGCTTCCGCTTTAAAAACTGCCCGCAATGCAACGCGGAAAACGACATTGCGGCACGTCGCTGCCGCGAGTGCGATACCGTCCTTGTCGACCCGGACGATATGCTAAAGGCCGCGCTAAAACTCAAAGATGCGCTGGTGCTACGCTGTAGCGGCATGGCGATGCAACACGGACAGGATGAAAAAGGCGAATGGCTGAAAATCACCTATTACGATGAGGACGGTGCCGACGTCAGCGAGCGCTTTCGCTTGCAGACGCCCGCTCAGCGCACCGCGTTTGAGCAGCTCTTCATTCGCCCTCACACCCGCACACCAGGCGTTCCGTTACGCTGGATCACCGCCGCAGATATTCTCGCGCAACAACCGCTGTTGCGGTATCCCGACTTTGTCGTCGCACGCATGAAGGGCCAGTACTGGCAGGTACGTGAAAAGGTCTTTGACTACGAAGGACGCTTTCGCCGGGCACATGAATTACGCGGATAATCGTACTTTTGATTGATGTAACGGGCATTTGAGTATAGAATTCCGCCCGCTTTTGCATACGCAAAGCAGATCACTTACCTGTTGCTGGGTCGCCTGTAGCAGGAATTATTTAAGAGAGATTTAAATGTTTACTATCAATGCTGAAGTACGTAAAGAGCAGGGTAAGGGTGCGAGCCGCCGCCTGCGTGCCGCTAACAAGTTCCCGGCAATCATCTACGGTGGCGCAGAAGCCCCGATTGCTATCGAACTGGATCACGATTCAATCATGAACATGCAAGCTAAAGCTGAATTTTACAGCGAAGTTCTGACCATCGTTGTTGACGGTAAAGAAGTTAAAGTTAAAGCTCAAGCTGTACAGCGTCACGCTTACAAGCCGAAGCTGTCTCACATCGACTTCGTTCGCGCGTAATCGCCAACAAGTTGAAAAAAAACCCCGCCTCGGCGGGGTTTTTTGTTTCTGTCATTTATTGAACCGTATGCCTGAAGAGCGCAGCGCCAGCAGGCATATTCGATCAATTTCCGCCTGACGTCCGGCGTTGCAGCTGATCACGCAGATTCGGCGGCGTGCCTTTGATGGTTAAGGTGTCGGTCGCCGGATCCCAGAAAATGCGTTCGCCTAACAGCATGGCGTCAAAGTTAATGGTTAACCCACCGCCGCTACCGGCGTATTTGGTCAACTGGCGTAATGTACTGCGATCGGCCGGGAAACTCTCTTCCAGCTCATAGCCTTTATCCGCCGTAAACTCGCTGAAGCTTACTTCACTAACACCAGCAAGTTCTTTCGACAGCGACTCAAGCTCAATTTCTTCGCCCGCCTGTAGCTGCTCGTTGCAGTAGCTGTACACCTGCTGACGCACGTTCTGGCGCTCTGATTTATCCAGCTGCGCTTCTGCCGTGAAGTCATCCACCGCCTGCAGCAAACCCCGGTTCTGCGCTTTCGCGTTCAGCCCTTCGCTCGCACCGAGAAAATCCATAAAGAAATCAGCAACCTTGCGCCCTACCCGCCCTTTCAGGAAGGTCAGATATCGTGTAGATTCCGGATTGGTTTCCCATTCGGTTAAATCAATACGCGCCACGATATCCGCATGATTGATGTCCAGGTAGTGCGTCGGGTTAATGTCCAGGTTTTCATTCACACGCATGCTGCTTAAGTTGTTCAGCACCGCGACCAGCAGATACTCCACCGCCAGATAACGATAGTGGCAGAAAAGCACAATACCGCCGTCAGCAAATGGATACTTCGCCAGCTCATCACGTAAACGACCGGTTGCCGCACGGCTGAAGGCAAGAAAATCTTCCTCGCCCTGACGCTGTAACCGCAGCGTTTGCGCCAGTTCGCTCTCTTCGCTGAACAGGCCATACGCTTTGTTTTTCGCGCTATAGACCCGGTGCAGTTCAGCCACCATCTCGACAACGGTGGTTGTCGGTTCCAGTAATGAATCGCGCAGGACCAGCTCAAGGTTTTGCTCATCACGCTTGATAAGCTGGTGCAGGGCAATCTGGTTGATATCCAGACTCATGATAAACTCTCCTTTAAGACCGGGCGGTATTCAACCACCTGCCGGTCAGTGACGCAATAGAAGATAAAAAAGCAGAAAAAAAACTGTTGCTACGGTAATATGTTGCCCTTTCATGAACAAACTGATGTCGATTTATGCCACAACATTCCCGCTACAGTGACGAACACGTTGAACAATTACTGAGTGAACTGCTCAACGTACTGGAAAAACATAAGGCGCCGACCGACCTTTCCCTGATGGTATTGGGAAACATGGTGACGAACCTGATTAACACCAGCATTGCCCCGGCCCAACGCCAGGCGATTGCAGACTCTTTTGCCCGTGCCCTGAAGTCCTCGGTTAACGAAGACAAAGCGCACTAAGAACCGGCTCCGGGGAAAATAACGACAGGTTATGGTAACTCATCGTCAGCGCTACCGTGAAAAAGTCTCTCAGATGGTTAGCTGGGGGCACTGGTTTGCTCTGTTCAACATTCTGTTGGCCATGGTGCTTGGCAGTCGTTACCTGTTTGTCGCAGACTGGCCGACAACGCTTGCGGGTCGTATCTACTCCTACCTGAGTATTGTCGGGCATTTCAGTTTTCTGGTGTTTGCCACCTATCTGCTGATTCTGTTTCCCCTGACGTTTATCGTCATGTCCCAGCGGCTGATGCGCTTCTTATCAGCCATACTGGCGACAGCGGGCATGACGCTGCTGTTGATCGACAGCGAAGTCTTCACCCGTTTCCACCTGCATCTTAATCCCATTGTCTGGGAACTGGTCATTAACCCAGACCAGAACGAGATGGCGCGTGACTGGCAGTTGATGTTTATCAGCGTGCCCATTATTCTGCTAATCGAAATGCTGTTCGCGACCTGGAGCTGGCAGAAACTGCGCAGCCTGACGCGTCGTCGCCATTTTGCCAGGCCGCTTGCCGCCTTCCTTTTTGTCTCGTTTATTGCTTCGCACATGGTGTACATCTGGGCCGATGCCAACTTTTATCGCCCGATCACCATGCAGCGCGCAAACCTACCGCTCTCTTATCCGATGACGGCGCGCCGCTTTCTTGAGAAACACGGTTTGTTGGATGCGCAAGAGTATCAGCGTCGCCTGGTAGAACAGGGAAATCCGGAAGCGGTATCCGTACAATATCCATTGAGCGATCTGCAATACCGTGACATGGGGACTGGGCAAAACGTTTTGTTGATTACCGTGGATGGTCTGAACTATTCCCGTTATGAAAAACAGATGCCTGCGCTTGCCCGTTTTGCAGAACAGAGTATTTCGTTCACCCGTCATATGAGTTCGGGCAACACCTCGGATAACGGTATTTTTGGTCTGTTCTATGGCGTATCCCCCAGCTATATGGACGGTATTTTGTCGACCAGAACGCCAGCAGCCCTGATTTCAGCACTGAATCAGCAAGGCTATCAGTTAGGCTTATTCTCGTCCGACGGATTTACCAGCCCGCTCTATCGCCAGGCGCTGCTGTCAGATTTCTCTATGCCGACGGTTCAGACGCAGTCTGATGCACAAACGGCGAGTCAGTGGATTAGCTGGCTGAGTCGCTACGCCCAGGAAGATAACCGCTGGTTCTCGTGGGTCTCCTTCAATGGCACCAATATTGATGACAGTAACCAGAAGAATTTTGCGAAACGGTATGCCCGTGCCGCGGAAAATGTCGATGCACAAATTAACCGTGTGCTTACCGCGCTACAAGACGCCGGTAAACTGAACAACACGGTGGTGATCATTACTGCGGGTCGTGGTGTGCCTCTGACTCAGGAAGAGAACAATTTTGACTGGTCCCGCGGACATCTGCAGGTACCGCTTGTCATCCACTGGCCAGGAACGCCAGCGCAGCGTATTAATAGCCTGACTGACCATACCGACCTCATGACGACATTGATGCAACGGTTACTGCACGTGAGCACGCCAGCTAACGAGTACTCTCAGGGGCAGGATCTTTTCAATGCGACACGCCGCCATTACTGGGTAACGGCTGCCGACGGAAGCACGTTGGCGGTGACCACGCCGGGAATGACGCTGGTGCTGAAAAATAACGGCAACTATCAAACGTACGATCTGCGTGGTGAAAAGATAAAAGACCAGAAACCGCAGCTGAGTCTGTTGTTGCAGGTGCTGACGGATGAGAAACGATTCATTGCTAACTGATTAATTATAAATCAGTTAGCAAGACATCCCCTTGCATTCGTGGTGGAAAGCGGTAGTATTAGCACCCACGAGTCGGCACGTAGCGCAGCCTGGTAGCGCACTGTCATGGGGTGTCAGGGGTCGGAGGTTCAAATCCTCTCGTGCCGACCAAAATTCCCCAAGAAAACCAGCCTTTTACGGCTGGTTTTTTTATGTCTGACGTTTATCTCTTCCCGCAAAGCCCTTTCAGTCACGCAGGTTTTACTACGTACCCATGCACAAATTAGGGTAAAATTTACGCTCTCATCAGCGCGACGAATCTGGAAAACTGACACGCTGAAAACAATAATGATTCTAATAATCTCAGGAGAACAGCATGCCTGAAGCAACCCCTTTTCAGGTGCTCATTGTGGATGATCATCCGCTTATGCGGCGGGGCATTCGTCAATTACTGGAGCTGGATAGCGCATTTAACGTCGTTGCTGAAGCGGGCGATGGCGCGAGCGCTATCGATCTGGCGAACCGTCTTGACGTCGATTTGATCCTGCTTGATCTGAATATGAAAGGCATGAGTGGGCTGGATACCCTGAACGCGTTGCGTCGCGATGGCGTCACCGCGCAAATCATCATTCTCACTGTATCTGACTCTGCCAGCGACGTTTACGCGTTGATTGACGCAGGTGCTGATGGTTATTTGCTGAAAGACAGCGACCCTGAAGTTCTGCTGGATGCTATTCGCAAGGGTGCGAACGGCGGCAACGTCTTCAGCGATCGCGTCAGTGAGTACCTGCGTGAACGGGAAATGTTTGGCGCTGAAGAAGATCCCTTCAGTATGCTGACTGAGCGTGAACTGGATGTTCTGCATGAACTTGCTCAGGGGCTGTCTAATAAGCAAATTGCCGCTGTGCTGAACATCTCAGAACAGACCGTAAAGGTGCATATTCGCAATCTGTTGCGTAAGCTCAACGTGCGTTCACGCGTCGCGGCAACGATTCTGTTTCTGCAAACACGCGGCCTGCATTAAAGAGCAGCATGCCGGATAACGCTGCTTATCCGGCAATCCGCCGATTACTCTGCCTGGGGCGACAGTTGCTGCATCGCCTGTTTAATACTGCGTTCAAGCACCGCCCTGCGCGTATCGTTGGCAGGCAGTAATTTCAGCATCATCTCCCAGGCCGCCACCGCCTCACCATACCGCTGCTGCTCAAAAGCATTAAACGCATACATGCTCAGCACGCGGACGTTAGCATGGTCGCTTCTCACCAACTGGCGCAGCAACTCGCCCCCCTGACGATTATCATCAGGATCGGAAGAGCGCGTTAACGCTTCTGCATAACCCAGCGCCGCGTCACTGTTTTTAGGATCCAGCCGGTAGGCGTTGGCATAGGCTTGCGTCGCCGTGCTGGCGTTTCCCAACACCATGCCGATGCGCCCAAGCATAATCCAGCCTTCGGTATTACCCTCATCGCTTTGCAGGCGAGTACGTAAGCCCAGCGCCAGACGCGTCATCTCTTCTTCATTGAGCGGCTGAGCTTTCGGATCCAGCGCACGTTCTAGCAGAGCTGGCGTTTGTGCGGTGGCCTGTTGCCAGATTTTCACCTGTGCATAATTGCCGGTCTGATAATAACTGACCGCCCCTACGACAATGGCAATCACAATCCCAGGAATGTAGATACCAAACCCGGCACGCTTCTCTCCAGTGGGGAGTTCGTCAGGAAATGCTTCCCGTTTCAATCGTACACGGCGACGCGAACGGGCAAAAATAATCCAGCCACCCGCACCGATAGCCACTGCCGGCAGTACCCACAGCAGCAGGGTCAGCGGGGTTAACGGTGGATCGTAGGTGACGAAATTACCGTAACGCGCCACCATATAATCGACGATCTCTTTCTGGCTTTTACCTTCCTGCATAAGCTCGTACACTTTTTGCCGCAGGTCGGTGGCAATCATCGAGTTGGAATCGGCAATGCTGTTGTTCTGGCATTTCGGGCAACGCAATTGTTCGGTGAGCTGACGGAATTGCTGCTCCTGCGCCTCATCCTTAAACTGCATCACATCAATGGTGGCCAGCGCCGAACCGGAGATCACCAGCATCAGCACCCCCAATAAAAATCTCATTGCGCGGCCTCCTTGCTGTATTTTTCCCACAGCGGCTTGATTTCGCTTTCCCACACCCGCGCGTTAAGATCGCCCGCATGACGGTAGCGAATGATCCCCTTACCGTCGATCAGGAATGTTTCTGGCGCACCATACACCCCCAGATCGAGGCCAAGCATACCGTCACCATCAAACAGACTTAGCGCGTAAGGGTTGCCCAGTTCTTTCAACCAGACGATCGCTTTCTGGCGGTCATCTTTATAGTTCAGCCCCACCACCCGGATGCCCTGCGCCGAAAGCTGATTCAGATACTGATGTTCCGCACGACAGGTCGGGCACCAGGTCGCCCAGACGTTAAGCAATACCGGTTTACCCTGCGTTAATACGTCCGCCTGATAATGCTGACCGGGATTCTCCAGCGATTCCAGCCGGAAAGTCGGTACCGGTTTGCCAATCAGCGCCGACTCCAGATTGGTCGGATCGTCACCCTCCGCATTACGCGCCAGTTGCCATAACAGCGCCGCGGCGATGACGAGGAAAATAACAAAAGGTATCAACAGTACGTTGCGCTTCATACAGCCTCCGGCGCGGTGTTACGCGAGCAAGCGCGCTTACGATAACGCGGGTCAAACAGACAGAAAAGCCCGCCCAGCGCCATCAGCAACCCACCCGCCCATATCCAACGAATAAACGGTTTGTAATACAGCCGCACAGCCCATGCGCCATTTTCCAGCTCTTCACCCAGCGCGGCGTACAAATCACGGGTGATCCCGCCATCAATCGCCGCTTCCGTCATCATCGAGCGGCTGCTGTTGTAAAAACGTTTCTCTGCATGGAGCGTCGCTTCCGCTTTGCCCTCTCGCGTCACATCAATGAGGGCTACACCACCGCGATAATTTGGCCCGGTTACCTCTTTCACTTCACGGAACGTAAAGCGATATTCGTGAATATCCACGCTATCACCCGCCTTCATGCGCACATCACGTTCAACGCTGTAGTTCTGGCTAAAGGCAATCCCCACCAGCGTGACCGCCAGTCCGACATGACCGGCCACCATTCCCCAATGGCTGAAGCTCATTTTTGTGCCGCGCGAGATACGCAGCGCCACTTCCGCCATTGCCAGCACAAAAACCCAGCTTGCCATTGCCAGTCCGACGACCGTCATCGCGACAATTTTGTTCTCAAACAGCCACGGTAGCAGTAGTGACAGCACCAGGGTGGTGACAAAGGCGATAATAAGTAACATCTTGATTTTACGCGGTCTGTCACGGCCCCAGCGAACCAGCGGCCCGATCCCCAGCAGCAGCGCGAATGGCGCCATCAGCCAGGTAAACATGGTATTGAAGAACGGTTCTCCGATGGAAATGCTGCCCAGCCCTAACTGTTTATGCACCAGCGGCAGCAGCGTACCCAATAACACCACCAGCATGGCGGCAATAAGCAGCACGTTGTTGCCCAGCAGCAGTGACTCGCGCGACCACAGGGCGTTATTTACCCGCGAGCGCACCTTGTGTCCGCGCGTGGCGAACAGCAGCAGCGAGCCGCCAATCACCAGCACCATAAAGGCGAGGATGAACATCCCGCGGGAAGGATCGGAGGCAAACGCGTGAACAGAGACCAGTACGCCTGAGCGCACCAGGAAAGTCCCCAGCAGACAAAGCGAGAAAGCGCAGATCGAGAGCAACAGCGTCCAGGCTTTAAAACTGGCGCGCTGTTCCGTCACCGCCAGCGAATGCATCAGCGCGGTGCCCACCAGCCACGGCATAAATGAGGCGTTTTCTACCGGATCCCAGAACCACCAACCGCCCCAGCCCAGTTCGTAATACGCCCACGCGGAGCCCAGCACAATGCCGAGCGTCAGGAAAACCCACGCGGCCAGCGTCCAGGGGCGGGAGAAGCGAGCAAAAGTGCTGTCCAGACGCCCGCTCATCAACGAGGCGATAGCAAAAGCAAACGCTACCGAGAAACCCACGTAGCCCATATATAACAGCGGTGGATGGAAAATGAGGCCCGGGTCCTGCAACAGCGGGTTTAGATCGCGCCCTTCAATGGGGAAGTCCGGTAATGTACGGGCGAAAGGATTCGAGGTGAACAGAATAAACAGCAGAAAACCGACGCTAACCATGCCCATAACCGCCAGCACGCGAGCGACGATATCCAGCGGCATCCGCTGGCTGAACAGCGCCACCGCAAACGTCCAGCCGCTCATCAACAACACCCACAGCAGCAGCGAACCTTCATGCGCGCCCCAGGTGGCCGCCACCCGATACCAGACCGGCAGTTGGGTGTTGGAATTACTGGCCACGTAGGTCACGGTAAAATCGTTCACCACGAACGCATTCACCAGCACCATGAAAGCGCCCATGACGCAAATAAACAGGAGCCATGCGAAAGGTCGCGATGACGCCATCATCCGCACATCACCGCGCGCCACACCCCACAGCGGGTAAATCGAGAGCAATAACGCCACGCCAAGCGCCAGGCACAGCAGCGCGTTGCCAATCTCAGGCATCATGATGCTTTATCCTTGTAGACGCTTTCCGGGCGGCGATGGTTTTCCTGCATCGCTTTTTCAACCTCTGGCGGCGTGTAGTTTTCATCATGTTTGGCCAGCACCTCTTTTGCCTGAACATGATTGTTTGCCCCCAACGTTCCCTGTACCACGACCCCCTGCCCTTCGCGGAACAGATCCGGCAGAATGCCTTCGTATGTAACATCCACCACGCCTTCGGCGTCATAAATGCTGAAGTTAACTTTGAGCGAATCCGGGGCGCGTTTCACACTTCCCGGCATGACCATTCCGCCGACACGCAAGCGCTGGCCAACCTCCGGCAACTGTTGCGTTTCACGCTTGCCGTAAATAATCTCGCCCGGCGTGTAAAACAGGTCGATGTTGGAACGCAGCGCATACAGCACCAGCGTGATGGTCAGCGCCAGACCGCCCAGTACGGCAACGGCTATCCACAACCGATTTTTACGTCGAATATTCACGCGACCTCCTGTTGCGTCCGCACCGCCTGCATTCGGGCTTCGCGCGCGTTCTGTTGCGCCACGCCGCGTAAAATCGCCCGGTGTTGTAAGACGGTATGTAGCACCAGTCCCCCCAGCGAAATCAGCGTCATCACTACCGCCAGCCAGACATAAAAGGCGTAACCGCCCATCGCGAAGAAATCACTCCAGGATGCAAATGCGCTGGTCATTGGCGGCCTCTTTTTAATATCAGTTCGCTCACCCACGGGCGGCGTTTTTCCATCATCAGAATCAGGTTGCGCATACGCATCAACGCCAGAGTCATAAACAGCAGCAGATAACCCACAATCGCCAGACGAAGCGGGGAACGCATCGCCGGATCAATACTTTGTTGCATGCGCGTCGAACCTTGATGCAGCGTGTTCCACCACTCCACCGAGTAATGAATAATCGGTAAGTTAACCACGCCAATCAGTACCAAAATACCTGCCGCACGCCCGGCCAGACGGCGATCGTCAAACGCATGCCACAGCGCAATAACACCAACATAGAGAAACAGCAGCACCAGCTCTGAGGTGAGTCGGGCATCCCATACCCACCAGGTTCCCCACATCGGTTTGCCCCATGCGGAACCGGTGACCAGCGCAATAAAGGTAAACACGGCACCAATCGGCGCCATCGCAGCCACCGCCAGGTTGGCCATTTTCATCTGCCAGACCAGGCCGATAAACGCGGCAACCGCCATTGAGGCATAGATCCCCATCGACCAGATCGCCGCAGGCACATGCAGATAAATAATCCGGTAGCTCTGTCCCTGCTGATAATCCGCCGGAGCAAAGCCGAATCCCCAGATCCATCCCGTCGCCAGGGCCACCACGGTGGCGATAGCCAGCCACGGAACAAAATAGCCACAGATCTGATAGAGCCGTGGCGGGATCGCAAGTTGATGAAGTGTTTTCCACATAATTCAGTCACCAGACTCAAACAAAACAGAGAAAAACTGCGTTACTGCATACTGATGCGTAACGCTGCCGCCGTCGCAAAAGGACTTAACGTCGCACTGCCTGCCAGCAGCGCGCCGAGGATCGCCATGTATCCCTCAACAGGTAAATGCATGGATGCCGCATCCATCGCGGCGGTTGCAAAAATTAATAATGGGATCGTCAGCGGCAGCACCAGCACGCTCAGCAGCACGCCGCCGCGCTTGAGTCCTACCGTCAGCCCCACCCCCGGTGCGCCGAGAAAGCTCAGCGTCGGCGTCCCCAGCAGTAACGTCAGCGCCATGATTTTCCAGCCGTAGATGTCCATTCCCAACAGCAACGCCACCAGGGGGGAGAGGATCAGCAACGGAAGTCCCGTCACCATCCAGTGCGCCATCACTTTGGCCAGCACCACCGCCGGTAACGGCAACGGCAGCAGCATCAGCTGTTCAAGGCTGCCATCCTGTAAGTCGTCGCGGAATAAGCGCTCCAGCGCCAACAGCGAAGAGAGCAACGCAGCCACCCAAATAATGCCAGGCGCAATGCGCGCCAGCAGCTGCGGCTCCGGGCCAATACTCAACGGGAACAGGGTGATGACGATCAGAAAGAACCATAATGGATTGGCAATTTCCGCACTATGACGGAACGCAACCCGCAGTTCGAGACGGAAAATTCGCCACATCATTGCCCTACCCTCTCACCGGTCAGCGCAATACGGCGGATCCTGTCGGTGTCGACATTCATCGGCTGATGGGTGGTCAGAATCACAATCCCACCCTGCCCGGTATGATGCGCCATCCGCTGCGTCAGGCGTTCCACGCCGTTCACATCAATGGCGGTAAAAGGTTCGTCGAGGATCCAGAGTTTGGCCCGGGTGAGCCAGAGACGCGCCAGCGCGACGCGGCGCTGCTGTCCGGCAGAAAGTTGATTAACGGGAATGTCTTCGTAGCCAGCCAGTCCGGCCTGCGCGAGAGCTTCCAGGCACTGTGCGACATCGCCATCCTGATGAAAAAAACGCAGGTTTTCCAACGCCGAAAGCCGGGTTTTGATCCCCGGCTGATGTCCGATCCACAGCAGATCCTGATGATAGCTGTCCCGCACGTTGCGTAATGGTTGCTCTTGCCAGTAGACCTCCCCGGCATCAGGGCGAGCCAGCCCGGTAAGCAAGCGCAGGAGCGTGGTTTTCCCTGCACCGTTGCCTCCGGTAATTTGTACCCATTCCCCGGCCTTCACGCGAAACGACAGTCCGCTGAACAAAATTCTGTCGTCTCGCTCGCAGAGGAGTTCTCTGGCTTCAAGTATTCCCACTCATCAACATCCTGTTAAAAGCCTGGTTTAACGTCGCGCATATCCGGGAGTTTATGCGCTATACCTTTGTGACAATCGATACAGGTTTGCCCTTCTTTCACGGCCTGGTCGTGCATTTTAGCCGCAACGCCTTTCTGGGCCGTTAAATCCATAAACTCGAAGTTGTGGCAATTGCGACACTCTTGCGAGTTGTTGTCTTTCATCCGCAGCCACTCATTTTGCGCCATGGTCAGTCGGTGATCTTCAAACTTCTGCGGGGTGTCGATGAGACCAAATGCCTTTGCATACAGCTCTTTACTGGCCTTGATCTTACGGATCATTTTCGGACCCCACTCGTGTGGGACGTGGCAATCAGGACACGTTGCCCGCACGCCGCTGCGGTTGTTGTAGTGTACGGTTTCCATATACTCCTGATAAACCGTATTACGCATTTCGTGGCAGCTAATGCAGAACTCTTCGGTGTTGGCTTTTTCCATACCGGTGTTGAAACCGCCCCAGAAAATAATGCCGCCGACAAAACCGATTAACAGTAACGTGCCCAGCGCCAGACGGCTGGGTCGACGCCACCATTGCCAGACGCGCTTAATGACACCCGGTTTACGGTTAGAATTTTCCATAATGACCTCTTATTTCCCGTAACCTTTCGAGGGCGTAAACGTATTTTCAACAATCGGCGCTGCGTCTGCCTGCGGTACGTGGCACTGCAAACAGAAATAGCGGCGCGGCGCGACTTCACCTGATACTTTGCCGTCGCTATCCATAAAGTGCGTCGGGCTGATACGCGGCGCCCCCGTGGTGCGATAGCTTTCTACACCGTGACATTGCAGACAGCGGTTGGTGTTGGTGGTTACCTGGTATCCGTCCACGCTGTGTGGAACCATAGGGGGCTGATTGACATAGTTCAGCGGCAGGCGTTCCTGCTCTTTAGGCATACGAATCGCCCCTTCCTGCGTCCCAGACACTTCTGGCGACTGGCTCAGATCTACTCCGTTTGCTGCCCAAACCGCACTACTGACCACCAGGGCCAGCCCGGCCGTCCACTGACACAGCGCTTTAATCAGGTCATGGCTTTTCATGATTTCGCTCCCGAACTCCATCGTGTTGTTATTGTAAAAACGTCCTCAGAACAGACATCCACGCAACGACCGCAGGTCATGCAGTCGCGGCTGGTGACCTGCACCGGGCTTTGCTCATCCAGCACCGGCGCACGTAGCACATGCGGTTCCGGGCAAACATGAAAACAATCCATACAGCGGTTACATTTCTGTCTGTCTTTCGCCGCAACGGTCAGCGCGCCTTTGCTTCCCAGCACGCCATACAGTGCGCCTAAAGGGCAGAGATGCCCGCACCAGCCGTGTTCAACGACCAGTAAATCAAATAAAAACAGAGCGATAATCAGCAGTGCGCCACTACCAAATCCCATCACCAGGCTTCGTCCCAGCAGAGAAACCGGGTTAATCCATTCCCACAGTAGCGTTCCCGTCAGAGCCGATCCGACCAGCACCACAACCAGAAGCACGTACCGTATATGACGAGGAAGGCTCGCGGACTGATTCAGGTCAAACCTTCTGCGTAGCCAGTTAGCTAAATCGGTAACGGGGTTCAGAGGGCAGACCCAACTGCAAAATAATCGCTTTCCAGCAAAGGCATACAGCACCGTAATGATCACCGCCCCGGTCAGCGCAACCGTGGCGGGCAAATGTCCGCTGGCCAGGCTTTGCAAGGCTATCAGCGGGTCGGTCAACGGGATGGCGTCGAACAGCAAACTGCTGCTGTAGTTGCCGTGGAGGATCCACACGCCCAACCACGGGCCGCTCAGAAACATTCCCAGCACCAGCAGTTGACTCACGCGACGGAAAACCAACCAGCGATGACTGCGCCACCAGCCTTTTTTCACCCGGGCTTCACGTCCGGCATCACGTTTACGATTTGCCATCGTTCCCCTCCAGCCAGCCGAAGCGGTAGTGGTGACCCAACTCCCCTTTCGCCAGCGACAGCGGCAATACTTTTATTGCCGGTTGCTCCAGGACACAGACTTTTTCGCACTTACCGCAGCCCGTGCAGGCGTCGCTGTGAACGGTAGGAAGGAAACGCGCATGCTTGCCTGTGCGCATATTGCGCTCCAGTTCCAGGGTAATCGCCTCATCGATTTTCGGGCATTCGCGATAGCAGACGTCGCAACGCAATCCCTGAAAGTTGAGGCAGTTTTCCTGGTCCAGCAATACCGCCAGCCCCATGCGGGAATCATCAATTGAGCGAATCTCCCGGTCCAGTGCCCCACTCGGGCACACTTTGGCGCACGGAATGTCTTCACACATTTCGCAGGGGATATCGCGGGCGACGAAATACGGCGTCCCGGCGGCCAGCCCGGAGGCCAGCGTCGCCAGTTTTAGCGTGTCATACGGACACGCCTGAACGCACTGCCCGCACCGCACACAGGCGCTGGCAAACGCGTTTTCAGCAATGGCGCCCGGTGGTCGCAACCGCACGCCCGTTGCGCGTGCGGTTTGCTGCTGTAACCCCAGCACCACGCCAACAGCAGCCAACCCGCCCGCTGCGCGAACCATATCGCGCAGAAAGCGGCGGCGGCCATTTTGCGATTTCGCTGACCGGGACATACCGAATTACACCTTCGCCAGTTTCACTGCGCACTTCTTGAAATCCGTCTCTTTGGAGAGAGGATCCGTCGCATCCAGCGTCAGGTTATTCACCAACTGTGCGGCATCAAAGAACGGCATATACACCAGTCCCTGCGGCGGACGGTTACGTCCACGCGTTTCGACAATCGAAATCACCTCACCACGACGGGAGACGACTTTCACTTTGTCGCCACGGCGCAGATCACGGGCTTTCGCATCCAGCGGATGAATGAACAGCACCGACTCCGGGAACGCACGGTGCAGCTCAGGCACACGACGCGTCATACTGCCGGTGTGCCAGTGTTCCAGCACACGACCGGTAGAAAGCCACAGGTCGTACTCTTTATCCGGTGCTTCCGCTGCGGGTTCAAACGGCAGCGCGAAGATCACCGCTTTGCCATCCGGCTTGCCGTAAAACTTGTAGCCTTCACCCGCTTTCACGTACGGATCGTGGCCTTCGCTGTAACGCCACAGCGTCTCTTTCCCATCGACCACCGGCCAGCGTATACCGCGCGCTTTGTGATAATCATCGAACGGGGCGAGATCGTGACCGTGTCCGCGACCAAACCAGGCGTACTCTTCAAACAACCCTTTTTGCAGGTAGAAACCCAGCTCGCGGGATTCATCGTTGAGTTGATCTTCTGCCAGCTCTGTCAGTGGGAATTTGCTTACCGCGGGGGTAGCGAACAGCACGTCATACAACGTTTTACCGCGCAGTTCCGGTTTCTGCGCCAGCAGCGCTTCCGGCCAGACCTCTTCGGTTTTGAAACGACGTGCGAACTGTACCAGTTGCCACAGGTCAGATTTCGCTTCACCCGGCGCTTTAATCTGCTGACGCCAGAACTGAGTACGGCGCTCGGCGTTGCCATAAGCCCCTTCTTTTTCGACCCACATCGCCGTCGGCAGGATCAGGTCAGCAGCCAGCGCGCTGACGGTCGGGTAAGGATCGGAGACGATGATGAAGTTACGCGGATCGCGCCAGCCCGGCATACGCTCTTCGTTGATGTTCGGTCCGGCCTGCATGTTGTTGGTACACATCGTCCAGTAGACGTTCAGCTTGCCGTCTTTCAACGCACGGTCCTGCGCCACCGCGTGCAAACCGATTTTGGCCGGAATGGTGCCCGCCGGGATCTGCCAGTGTTTCTCACAGATATCACGGTGTTTCTCATTGGTCACCACCATATCCGCAGGCAGACGGTGGGAGAAGGTCCCCACTTCACGGGCGGTACCACAGGCAGAAGGCTGACCGGTCAGAGAGAACGGACCGCAGCCAGGTTGCGAAATTTTTCCGGTCAGCAGGTGCAGGTTGTAGACCAGGTTGTTGGCCCACACGCCGCGCGTGTGCTGGTTAAAGCCCATCGTCCAGTAGGAGATGACTTTCTTCTTCGGATCGGCATACAGCTGCGCCAGTTGTTCCAGCTGATCTTTCGGCACGCCGGTCATTTCAGCGGTTTTTTCCAGCGTGTACTCCGCGACGAACGCTTTGTACTCGTCAAAGCTAATCGGCTCAGAGGCGTCGGAACCCGGGTTTTTCGCCGCTTTCTCCAGCGGATGGGTAGGACGCAAACCGTAGCCGATGTCCGTCGCCCCTTTGCGCAAGTTGACGTGTTTGCTGAAGAAATCCTGATTAATGGCGTCGTTCTGAATAATGTAATTCGCGATGTAGTTGAGGATCACCAGATCGGTTTGCGGTGTGAACACCATACCGTTATCGGCCAGCTCAAAACTACGATGCTGGAAGGTGGAGAGCACGGCCACGCTCACATTGGGATCGGACAAACGACGGTTGGTAATGCGCGACCACAGAATCGGGTGCATCTCCGCCATATTGGCGCCCCAAAGCACAAACGCGTCGGCCTGTTCGATATCGTCATAGCAGCCCATCGGCTCATCCATACCGAAGGTACGCATAAAGCCCACCACCGCCGACGCCATGCAGTGACGCGCATTCGGATCGATGTTATTAGAGCGGAAACCGGCTTTGAACAGTTTCGCCGCCGCGTAACCTTCCCAGACGGTCCACTGACCGGAACCAAACATGCCTATCGCTTCTGGCCCTTTCTCTTTCAGAGAGGTTTTGAATTTCTCTTCCATGATGTCAAAGGCCTGGTCCCAGCTAATCGGGGTAAACTCACCTTCTTTATTGTACTTGCCGTCTTTCATACGCAGCATCGGCTGCGTTAAACGGTCTTTTCCGTACATGATTTTCGGCAGAAAGTAACCCTTGATGCAGTTAAGCCCGCGGTTAACCGGCGCTTCAGGATCACCCTGACACGCGACAACGCGCCCCTGCTGAGTCCCCACCAGCACGCCGCAGCCCGTTCCGCAAAAACGGCACGGCGCTTTGTCCCACTTGATGGCTTCCTGCTGACCGACCACGGCGCGGGCAACGCCCGGCACGCTTAGCCCGGCAGCCGCCGCAGCGGCCGCAACGGCGTTAGCTTTCATAAAGCTACGACGACTGAGTTTCATGGTGTTTCCTCACCTTGCTCATCCTGCTGGTGATAAACCAGCGACACCGCCAGCACGCCTGCAACGTTGCGTACCGACTCAATTGTTTGCATCAGCGTTTCGCTGTGTTCTGCTTCTACCACCACGATCAGCTGACCGCTTTCCACATCGCTGAGGGCGACTTCACAGCCAGAAAACTGCTGTAATTGCGCGCTGATATCGGTGATATGCTGGCTTTTCGCCTGAACGACCAGGCTACAAACCTGCCAGTTAGTGTGCATGGTTGTACTCCGCATTAATGGCTGACACTGGGCAGCTGGCGACACACGCCCCGCATCCACTGCATGCCTGATTGTTAAGTTGCGGTTGATAAATGCCCGACAGCGTGGGGCGAAACGTGATAGCCATAGGTTCACAGCTATCCTGACAGCGATGACACTCAACAGACTGATATGCCAGGCAATCTTGCCCAAGGGTAAAATTCAGATCCCAGGCCCTGGTGTGGCGCGGAAGAAAAAGAGATTCGGTACAGGCTTGCGCGCAGGCATAACAAAAGCTGCACTCGCCCTGTTTGAAATTTACGCTCGGGTAGCCGCCCTGGCCTCGCTGCAGGATGCCGTTCTCACATGCCTGAATGCAGGCGTCACAACGGATACAATGTGCCAGAAAGTGTGAGACTTCCCCGCTCCACGGCGGACAGATCCCGTTGCTGGCTTTGCGCCAGGCGCCTGTCAATATGCCGCGACGGGATAAATCAACCATGACATTGTCCTTCCATAACGACGCTTACTCAGGAGAGTGAACGACAATAAAAACCGCATTTTTTATGAGTCGTTATTTTTACGTGTACGATATTTCAGGATGTGATCGAGGTGCATACCCCGATGGGGGTAAATGCTGTTGCCGGATCAAAAGAGTGTCGGATTGCCGTGAGGTAATGTGCTTTTGCTCACATTTCAGTAGGTTATCTTTCAACCACCAGCCGTAAACACAAAAACAGAGATTTATCTTATTTAAATTATTCATATCAGCATATAAATCTGGATTATGAATAAACCACTCATCAATACACTTAAAATATAAGTAAATTTAGATTAATAAGAATTGTGAATGTGTTACGCTGCGCGAAATCGTTCATAAGCGAGAAAAAGGAAATAGTGTGAACAATAAAATGAAGACCCTCGTTCCTGCGGTACTGTTGGCCGCTTTCGCCAGTACTTCTGCATTGGCAACCACGCAAGAGACGAATTCTCAGCCACTGGAAAAAGTCGCGCCGTATCCTAAGGCCGAGAAAGGTATGAAACGTCAGGTTATCCAACTCACGCCTGAGCAGGATGAATCTACCCTCAAAGTAGAACTGTTGATTGGTCAAACGCTGGAAGTGGATTGCAACCAACATCGTCTTGGCGGCCAACTGGAAAGCAAAACCCTGGAAGGCTGGGGCTACAACTACTACGTTGTCGATAAAGTCACGGGCCCTGCTTCAACCATGATGGCCTGCCCGGAAGGCAAGAAAGAGAAAAAATTCGTCACCGCCTATTTGGGTGATGCCGGGATGCTGCGCTACAACAGCAAACTGCCTATCGTGGTCTATACCCCTGAAAACGTGGAAGTGAAATACCGTATCTGGAAAGCGGACGAAAACGTTCAGAACGCGGTAGCGCGTTAATGCGTTTGTCTCAGAGATAAAAAAAACCTGCCGAGGCGTAACACCGTTCGGTTAAGCAAAATGATCGGTTGAACGATCCTGCAGGCAGACGACAATAGCCCTATCAATTATTTTCTGATGGGGCTTTTTTATGCTTTCTGATCTGGCTTGATGAGTGAACGGTAATGGCTTTCTGCATCAGCCTGTCGCCGTCTCAGCCGTAGATCGTGGTGTCACTCTGGTGGTTGCACACCTCCGTTTTGCTGATACGTCTGCCGAACGGGTCGTAGCTGTAGGTCGCACGGATGATGGCTCCCGACGGCGTCTATTTCTCGTAGCCCGTTAACCGGTGCAGCAGATCGTAGTGGTAAAATATTTCTCCCGCTCATTGCTCTTTTTAATCAGGTTGCCCCACGCATCGTACTCATACTACCAGACGGCGTCTTTTGCCGGCCGGTTGTCGAATTGCTGTCGTCCTTCCCCGTCCACCCGGTTGCCCGCCGGGTCATACCGGTATACCGCGCTGAGACCCGGCTGTACCGCACTGATTAAACGTCCGTTTTCATCGTAGCCGTACTGACGCTCTGCACCGGTGCCGGTGAGTTGCCCCTGGATGTCGTACCGGTAGTCCAGAGTCTCACTGTCGGTGACGCGTTACGCAAGCTGTCCTGCTGCCGTATAGTGTTGCTGCTCCCGGTTAGACCCGAACATCCGCTCCGCTTCCCGGTGGCGTCTGTCCCGCGTCAGCCCTAACGGATCCTGAGTGATATATCTTCCCTGCTGCGGATCATCGTACCGGTGCCGGTTATAGTGCACCCCCGACTCCTCGTCATACCTCTGGCCAGGTAGTCTCTTGTCAGAAAAAGATCCGCCCGTGCTTGCATCGGGGAGGTGTCCATATAAGCTATTTAGCCGCAATACTAGTTCTGCCATTTGTTGGCAGGATTCATATCCCCAATAATCTTAATCAACAAAATTCGGCAATTACTGCAAAATAAACCACAATCAGATAGTGTAAAAGTATAACTACCAAATCATAAAACCACTATCTGTTAACGAGTCAAAACAGACGGAAGTATATGTCAATAAAAATATCGATTCCATTTAATAGATATAGAAATGAAAAAATCCATAACACTCCTTTTTTTTTAGATAGATACCGCCACGAAAGAACAGAAAGAATAGTTGCTAGCATAGCTATAATGAAAAGTATATTATATGTATTTTCATTCACGACGGTAATGTTGTCAGCTACCCATGCAATGATAGAAAAAAAAAACCCAAAATAAATACTGAAACTCTCATCTGGATGTTCCACTACCTGTTGAGCTGCTTCCTTTAGACGAC
>NZ_JBWKPZ010000021.1:0-84133 GCF_059418505.1 Citrobacter sp. GW821-FHT07H02
GGGGTGGAGCAGCCTGGTAGCTCGTCGGGCTCATAACCCGAAGGTCGTCGGTTCAAATCCGGCCCCCGCAACCAACACATTGTGAAGAAGAAGTTACTCGATGGAAGAGTAAAAGACGGACGCGGGGTGGAGCAGCCTGGTAGCTCGTCGGGCTCATAACCCGAAGGTCGTCGGTTCAAATCCGGCCCCCGCAACCAACAACATTAAGCACCCTTCTGGGTGTTTTTTTGTTTCTGGCGTCGGCAAAAACGTCTGTAAAAAAAGCGCTTTTCAGCGCTTTTTTATTATCCCCTTCTCGCCAGCGTCGCCCCATCGGCGAAGTAGGCTTTGATCCCTGCCAATATAGACTCTGCCACTTCCTGCTGGAACGTCGCTGTTTTGAGCTTCCGCTCTTCTTCAACGTTACTGATAAAGGCAGTTTCAACCAGAATCGAAGGGATATCTGGCGCTTTTAACACGGCAAACCCGGCCTGCTCTACCTGATTCTTGTGCAGGTTGTTGACCTGGCCAAGTTTCTTCAGCACCGCTTTCCCGAACTTCAGGCTGTCGGCAATGGTCAGCGATTGCACCATGTCGAACATCGTGTGATCGACGTAGCGGTCGCCGCTTTTACTGACCCCCCCGATCAAATCCGAGGCGTTCTGGGTTTGCGCCAGGTATTTTGCAGCCGTACTGGTTGCGCCTTTAGTGGAAAGGGCAAACACCGACGACCCGCTGGGCTGTCGACTGGTAAATGCATCCGCGTGAATTGAGACGAAAAGGTCGGCACGCTGTTTTTGAGCTTTCGCGACGCGCACTTTCAGCGGAATGAAGATATCTTCGTTTCGCGTCATATAGACCTTCATGTTGCCTTCTTGCTCGATCAGCGCCCGCAGGCGACGGGCGATCTGCAACACCACATCTTTTTCACGCGTCTTGTATTTGCCCACAGCGCCGGAGTCTTCGCCGCCGTGCCCCGGATCGAGCATGATCACAATCGGACGATCACGCCCCGCTTTACCCGGCTGTGGGCCGCTCTGCGCGGGTGGTACCTGTTTCTCCAGATCGCCTTTGTTGTAATCCTCAAGCAACGCCAGCAGCGGATCCTGCATGTCCTGCGCATTGGCAGGATAGAGATCCATCACCAGACGTTCTTTAAAACCCGCCACCGGCGCGAGGGCAAACAGCTGCGGCTTCACGTTCTGCTTCAGTTCAAACACCATGCGCACGGTCTGCGGATCAAACTGCCCCACTCGTGCCGATTTGATGTAGGGATCATCCGGGCGGATCTGGGTTCCGATGCCTTTGAGCACGGAGTTCAAATTCACACCTTCAATATCCACCACGACGCGCTCAGGATTACTCAGGGCAAATTGTTTGTATTTCAACTCGCGGTTCGATTCCACCGTCACACGGGTGTAACTGGATGCTGGCCAAATACGAACCGCAACGACCTGACTGACCGCAGCCAGACCGACCTGGCTTACGCTCAATAGCCACATGGCGCCCGCCCCTTGCAGTAAACGACGGCGGCTGATTGCTGGATTGGATCCCGACATGCTTCTCCCGAGCAAAACAAATCTAACGGTGCTGATTTACAAAACGTCTGAATTGACCGGAAACTTTAGCGAATGACGCATAATCTGTCATCTATAAAACGGTAAACTTTCTTTTTGTATTCACGGTATTACTGATAAATACCTTCGACTGCTGGCAAATTTGCACTTGCGCCCGGAGAAAAAACAGAATAAAAATACACTTAATACGAATAATCATGCAAAGAGGGTGTGCCGTGGTGAAGGAACGTAGAACCGAACTGGTACAGGGATTCCGCCATTCTGTTCCCTATATCAATACCCATCGGGGGAAAACGTTTGTCATTATGCTGGGCGGCGAAGCCATCGAGCATGAGAATTTCTCCAGTATCGTCAATGACATCGGGCTTCTGCACAGCCTCGGCATTCGCCTGGTGGTCGTGTATGGCGCACGTCCGCAAATCGACGCGAACCTGGCCGCACACCATCATGAGCCGGTGTACCACAAAAATACGCGTGTGACGGACGCCAAAACCCTGGAGCTGGTCAAGCAGGCGGCTGGCACATTACAGCTGGATATCACCGCCCGTCTGTCGATGAGCCTCAATAACACGCCTCTACAGGGCGCGCACATCAACGTGGTCAGCGGCAACTTTATCATCGCACAGCCGTTGGGCGTTGATGATGGCGTCGATTACTGCCACAGCGGGCGTATTCGTCGTATTGATGAAGAGGCGATTCACCGCCAGCTCGACAACGGCGCGATTGTCCTGATGGGACCGGTCGCCGTCTCTGTCACCGGTGAAAGTTTTAACCTGACCTCAGAAGAGATCGCCACCCAGCTCGCCATCAAACTGAAGGCGGAGAAAATGATTGGCTTCTGCTCCTCACAAGGGGTTACCAACGACGATGGCGACATTGTTTCTGAACTGTTCCCGAATGAAGCACAGGCCCGCGTAGAAGCACAGGAAGAGAAAGAGGATTACAACTCCGGCACCGTGCGTTTCCTGCGCGGTGCGGTGAAAGCCTGTCGCAGCGGCGTACGTCGCTGCCATTTGATCAGCTATCAGGAAGATGGCGCGCTGTTACAGGAATTGTTCTCGCGTGACGGTATCGGCACGCAGATCGTGATGGAAAGCGCCGAACAAATCCGCCGCGCCACCATTAATGATATTGGCGGAATTCTCGAGCTTATCAGCCCGCTGGAACAGCAAGGGATTCTGGTGCGCCGTTCCCGTGAACAGCTGGAGATGGAGATCGACAAATTCACCATTATTCAGCGTGATAACCTGACCATCGCCTGCGCGGCGCTGTATCCTTTCCCGGAAGAGAAGATCGGCGAAATGGCCTGCGTGGCGGTACATCCGGATTATCGCAGTTCATCGCGGGGAGAAGTCCTGCTGGAGCGGATTGCCGCGCAGGCCAGACAAATCGGGCTTAGCAAGCTGTTTGTGCTGACCACGCGGAGCATTCACTGGTTTCAGGAGCGTGGCTTTACGCCGGTGGATATCGACCTGCTCCCCGAGAGCAAAAAAGAGATGTACAACTATCAGCGCCGTTCAAAAGTGTTGATGGCGGATTTGGGGTAGCGGCTTAATACGTTGCCGGTCTGATAAAACCGTTTCGCGCGCCATCGGGCACATTGCCGGATGGCGCTAACGCTTATCCGGCCTACAAATCCTGCTGCGTATTATCCTTGTTAAACAAGGCCGACAGCCCGCTACGGCGCTCGGTACGGGTCGCTATCGCGCCACTCAACACCCGTTCATCGGTATACAGCGACAGGCGACGGCGCGCTCGCGTAACCGCGGTATACACCAGCTCGCGCGTCACAACCGGTGTACGCTGCGTGGGCAGAATAAGCGCCGCGTGATCAAACTCCGAACCCTGAGATTTATGTACCGTCATCGCCCAGGTCGTTTCATGTTCCGGTAGACGGCTCGGCTGCACAGACTTAATGGCACCGTCCGGCATCGCAAACCAGACTCGCAGCCCCTGACCGCGTTCGAGCGCAATGCCGATATCGCCGTTAAATAATCCCAACGAGCTGTCGTTTCGCGCAATCATTACCGGCCGCCCTTCATACCAGCGGGAGTGCGCATTCGTGGTAATTTTGCGTTTTTCCCGCATCACGTGTTCGATACGTTCATTCAGTCCTTTAACGCCAAATGGCCCTTCGCGCAGCGCGCACAGCAGTTGGTAATCATTGAACGCCTGAATGATGGCATCGGGTTCCGCCCCCGCCCGAACCAGATCAAGATACCGCCCGTACCCAGCCATTGCCTCATCCAGCATCGCTGCGTAATCTTCACGGCTCATCAGCGTCCGTTTTTCAATGTCGCTAAATTCCTTCTGGAAGACCGCCTTAACTGCAGATTTATCGCCGCGATTAATGGCAGCAGCCAGTTGGCCAATGCCGGAATCACTGCCAAAACGGTAGCTTTTTTGCAGCAAACAAAGGCTGTCACGCAGGGAAGCGGCGGCTTCTGTTTCTGCTCCAGCCGAAACCTGGCATCCGGTAAGCCGACTGAGCTGTTGCGCACGTGCAGGCGTAAAGCCGTCCTTCACACAGGCACAGATATCCCCCAACACAGCGCCCGCCTCAACGGATGCAAGCTGGTCACGATCGCCCAGAAAAATAACCCGCCCGTGCGTCGGTAACGCATCGATCAGGCGCGACATCATCGGAAGGTCAATCATTGACGCTTCATCAACCACCAGCACATCCAGATGCAGCGGGTTGCCCGCATGGTGACGCAGACGCTGACTGCCAGGCTGCGCGCCTAACAGTCGATGCAGGGTACTGGCGTCATCCGGGATCCGTTTTTTTTGCTCATCGGTAAGCGGTAATTGACGTAATGCTTTCCCCAGCGATTCTGTCAGTCGCGCCGCCGCTTTGCCCGTGGGCGCCGCCAGCCGGATACGACAGCGTTCGCCGTCGGCCATCTGAATCAACGCCGCCAGCAGCTTTGCCACGGTCGTCGTTTTGCCCGTCCCCGGGCCGCCAGAAATCACCGAGATACGGCGGGTCAACGCCACGGCAGCCGCCACTTTTTGCCAGTTGATTTCATCGGTGGGAGGGAAAAGCGCATCAAGCGTCTGGGTTAGCTGCTGCTCATCCAGCTCAATCGCCTGATTCACCTCGCTAAAAAAGCGCGCTACCGTACGTTCATTACGCCACATTCGGTTCAGATAGAGGCGATCGTCGTGCAAAATGAGCGGCGTTGGCTGTTCGCCACGGCTAACCGCGGCAGACGTTAACAGGCGTTGCGTCCAGTCGATGCGCTCTGGCGCTTCGTTGAGCCATGTCAGCAACAGCGGATGAGTGTCTTCCGTGATGGACAGCCGCGAAAGCGGCAGACAGACGTGGCCTTCCCCCGCATCACGACTGAGCAACGCCGCCGCCAGCGTCACCGCCGGATCGTCATTGCCGGCAACAGCCAGCGCAAACTGCGCATCCAGCGGTCTTAACTGCTTTTGTTCTACTGCATCCAGTAAGCGTTTCTGGATTGTCATTACGCCTCCTCCCGTACCGCGCCTGCAAACATCTCGTCCATCTGTGCAATTAATTCGCTGTCCGGACGGGTCGCGTAAATGCCTTGCTGTGGTTGTTCGCTATCCACGCCGCGCAGGAAGAGATAGATAACGCCGCCGAAATGGCGCTCGTAGTCGTAGTCCGCGATGCGATGGCGCAAATACCGATGCAGGGCCAGCGTATACAACTGGTATTGCAGGTCGTAACGGTGCGCCTGCATCGCCGAAGCCATCGCCTGTTGGGTGTAGGCGGCACTGTCCTCGCCAAGCCAGTTAGATTTGTAATCGAGCAGGTAATAACGCCCTTCATGGCGAAACACCAGATCAATAAATCCTTTCAACATGCCGCGCACCTGCATGAAGTCCAACGGCGGGCACCCGGCAGAGAGCGGATCGTACTGACGAATGAGCGCATCCAGTTGGCTGGCATTCAGCGGCTGGGCTATCGGCAGATAAAACTCCATCTCTACCTGTTTGTCGCGCTCGGAGAGATGACGCAGACTCACGCCCGTATCGTTAAGCGGCGCCTGTAAGACGGCCTCCAGCCACGCTGTCAAAACCGGTTCCCAGTGTGCGTCGAAACCTCCCAACGCCAGTTTCTCTTGTACCCAGGCGGCATCAACAGACTGAGTAAAATCAAGGTCTTCAAACAAGCTGTGCAGGAAGGTGCCCGGCGATGCGCCGCGCGGAAACTGATGTGGGGTTAACCCCGGCTCAACCGTCACCTCAGCGACACCAGCGGCATCAACATCAAGGCGAGGGATTAAGTCCTGAGCAACACTGTGGCCTCGCTGCTGTAGGCCGGAATAACTGGTTACCCGCCAGCTATCGCTCAGGGGGCGTTGTAACACTTTCGCGCTCAGTTCGGCGCGGGCGGCTTGCGCCACCTGCCAGCGTTCGGTGTCCGGCGCGCCCGTTATTTGCAGGGCGATATCTTCACCACACAACGATTCAATGCACGCGCGAAGCCCGGCGGCATCTTTCGGTTCACCTTTTTGCAGCAGACGGCCCAGTGCGCTCTGGTGCACATCCGTCTCCCCTTTTTTATCACTACGGCGACGCACCAGCGGCGCAACGCCGAGACTGCAATGCCATACTGAACGGGTCAGCGCAACATAGAGCAAGCGGAGATCTTCCGCCAGCCGTTCGGCTTCCGCCAGTTCAATGCTCTCATCGGCCTCGCTGAGATCCAATACCGCTTCAAATGAGCGGCGATCATGATAAAACGCCTGATCCTGAATACGGAAATGGCTAATAAAGGGCAACCAGACCAGCGGGTACTCCAGCCCTTTCGATTTATGAATGGTGACGATTTGCACCAGATGCTTATCGCTTTCCAGACGCATTTGCTGGCTGGAGGCATTGCTGTCGGGTTCCAGAATATGCTGCGAAAGCCAGCGAACCAGCGCATGCTCGCTCTCCAGTTGCGATCCCGCTTCCTGCAAAAGTTCGCTGATGTGCAGAATATCGGTGAGACGGCGCTCACCTCCTGCTGTCGCCAGCAGGTTTTCCGCAATGTTTCTCTGCGACATCAGCGCGCGCAGCATGGGCATCACACCGCGTTTGCGCCAGATCTGACGGTAGCCGTCAAACTCCTCCACAACCGCGTCCCAGGCGTTCTCGTCATTATTAAGTCTGTCGATGTCCTGCGCATTTAACCCCATCATCGAGGCGGCAAGCGCGCTGCGCAGCGTGTTTTCGCGCTCAGGCGTCATCACCGCCTGTAAAACCCACAGCAGCTCTTGCGCTTCAAGGGTGTCAAAAACGCTGTCGCGGTTAGAGAGATACACAGACGGGATATCCAGTTGCGTCAGCGCATCACGAATCTGGGCGGCTTCCTGACGACTGCGCACCAGTACGCTGATATCCGAAGCGCGAACGGGTCGCGAGGTTTTGCCGCTGTTCAGCAGAGCCTGACCCGAGTGTCCCGCCTTCAGCCAGTCACGGATTTGTGCGGCGCAAACGTGCGCCATGGTGCTTTGGTAGTCGCCAATGCCACAACTCTCACCGTCCATTAACCACATGCGCATGGCGGGTTGCGTCTCGCCGTTCAATACAAATTGCAGCGCCTGATTTTTATCAGCGGACTTCACCGGCGTGAACGGGATCTCACGAAACATGAAGGCATCATCCATCTGATCAAACAGCGTATTGACGCTGTTGACCATGCCCGGCGCAGAACGCCAGTTCGTGTCGAGCGTATAGTGCGCCGTCACCTCGCTGCGCGCCTTCATGTAGGTGAAGATATCCGCGCCACGGAATGCGTAAATCGCCTGTTTTGGATCGCCAATCAGCAACAGCGCCGTCTCCGGCTGATGCTGCCAGATGCGGCGAAAAATACGGTATTGTTGCGGATCGGTATCCTGAAATTCATCGATCATCGCTACCGGAAAACGACCGCGAATGGCCGACGCCAGCGCCTCGCCGCTTTCACTTCGCAGCGCCGCATCAAGGCGGCTGAGCATGTCATCGAAGCCTAACTCTCCCCGACGCTGCTTTTCCCGTGCGACCGTTTCCCGAATCTCCGCCAGTGCCCGGGTGATAACCAAATCGCGAATCGTCAGCGGCTCTGCAAGGAGTTCGTCAATTGCCACAAACAGTGCGTGCTCGGGCGTAACACCGCCCGCTTTGGTTCGCTCTTCTAAAAAGCGCTGCGAGAATTTCTCCAACGCTTCAGGCAACTGATAAGTCTGCGTTTCTGCCTGCGCCCATGCGGTTACCTTCTCGATCCATTTTGCCTGGTTGCCACGGTTGAATTTTCTGCGATCGATGCCTGACGATTCGATCAGCGCGTCAAGTTCCTCAACCGCTTCACACCATTGCTGTTTGATCCGGGTGATTCGCGCCAGAATCTGCGCATGGCGCGATGCCAGCGTCTCTTCGTCTGGCGGAGGGGCTTTAATTACCGGAGCTTCACCCTGCAGATAGCGGTCAATATCTTTCAGCAGCGCCTGCGGGCCTTTCCATGTTTCAAAGACAACCTGGGCAATTTCACGCGGGAGTGGGTAACAGTGACGACGCCAAAAGTCCGCACAGGCCTGATAACGCAGGAGGGATTCGTCTTCGATGAGCTGTTGCTCGAATAACATCCCCGACTCAAAGGCATTCAGACTCAGCATGCGCTGGCAAAAACCGTGAATGGTGAAGACCGCAGCTTCATCCATCTGCCGTTCGGCCAACAATAACCACTGTGCGGCCTGCTTTTTATCGTTAATTTCGTCTAACAGGCGGGCATAGAGCGGGTTATCGGTCGATTCCCGCAGACAGGCAATGCGCAATTCGTGGATATTACTGCGGATTCGACCGCGTAGCTCTTCGGTGGCGGCCTCGGTAAAGGTCACCACCAATAACTCTTCTACGGTTAACGGACGGGGAAAGGCGGCAGAGCCGCCCAGTCCAAGTAGCAGACGCAGATAGAGCGCTGCGATAGTAAAGGTTTTGCCAGTGCCTGCGGACGCTTCAATCAGGCGCTCGCCCGTGAGGGGCAAGCGTAGAGGATCAAGAGACTCAGCATCATTCATTCTTTTCACTCATCAGGGGCAAGGTTTGCTGCAACGCGCTGACGGTCTGCCACACTTTCCCGCCTTCCAGGGTCGCATATTCTGCTTTCCCGTTCTGGCTTCCGGAAATCTGTGACAGTATCGCCATGCCTTGCGGCTCTACCACCGCCTGATGGAAGAAGTCGGCAAGTTTTTGCGGCGTCAGCAGTTTAATCTGAGCCACGATTTTATCACGCGAATCGAAGTGCATATTACCCCGATCGAAATCTTTGCTTAACTGCGAAGCCTCTGCGCCCAGCGTTTGCGGCGCTTCTAACATTTGCGTAATGACCGCCTGCTGAATTTGTGCAAATTCGGCTGGTTTCATTGCCCGCAGCTTCGCTTCCGCCGTCGGGAAAAAGGCTTTATAGCGCTCCCAGAGATACGCCGGCTGTTTGTCGCTGCTTTGCAGCAGGAAACCCATCCCCCACTGGCGACCTACGTTCATCGGAAAAGCAAACACCGCGTAACCTAACTGCTCTTCGGTACGCAGTTGGTTGTAGAACCATGGCTGAACAATTTGCCCCAACATGGCGCTGTAGGCGGTGCTGGTGTGTTCATCGTATCCCGAAGGTACAAACACCGCCGCCAGCGCAGAGTCCGTACTGCTGCCCGCTTTTTCAAAAATGACCGACTGTTTTTTATCGACCAGCACATCTTTGTTGCGACACCATTCTGAGCCCTTCGCACCCAGCTGTTTCTGGATATCCTGCGCCATGGTTTTGGCCTGCGTTTCGCTCATGTTGCCGATAACCAGAAACTCCGGACGGGCACCCACTTTTAACGCATCGCGGTACGCCATAACCTCTTCCAGGCTGATTGATGGCAACAACTTACGGCGTTCATCACGTGAGAAGTAAGGCACCTGAGAAATCATCTGCACGGGCATAATGGCCTGATCGTAGGCTTTACCTTTCTCGGCAGAGTCCATCATCTGCGCATACCAGGACTTCGCCTGTTCCAGCTGCTCTTGCGTTGCAGAGTAGCTGAAGTAGCCTTCCAGCAACGCCTGGAAAAGCTGCGGCAAACGCTGAGTGTAGCCATTGGCGTTCAGCATCAACCCATTATTGGCATTAGTCGAAAACCCTATCCCGCCCACGGCGGCCTGATTGCTTAACTGATCAAGCGCAATGCCTGCCAGATAATCATTCAGCGCAAACATCACCTGATTTCTGGCGCTGTCCATGGCTTTTGGATTACGCAGCACCACGCTCACATCGGCTTTTGGCTCACTGGCAAAGTAACGGCTCGGCGCATACACCACGCGCAAATCCGGTTTATCGATGATCAATTCCGGATGCGCATATTGCTTCTCGCTCTTAATCAACGAGAAGTCATCAGGAATGTAGGGGTTGAGGTCCGGCAGGGAGAGCGAAATCGCCTGCGCTTTTTGCTGCCACTGCGCAAATGTTTTGTCGTCGATTTTGTTGACCTGATAAGGGGCATCAACAAAGTAGGCAGTTTTGTTATGTGGCTCATTCGGGCTGATATACCAGACGCGGGCATTCTGCGGCGTCATCATCGCCAGACGGGCTTTTACCGCATCAGCATCATACTGATCGGCGATGTTAACCGCATCCAGAGTATGGTCGACGGGCACGCGAATCATGGTGTCTGCCAGCCATTCCACGTAATCCATATCACGTGTGATGGACGGATAACGGAAGTCGAGATCCAGGACGTGCGCCAGCTCATCAAAGTAGCGTTTATCCACGCCTTTTTCGCGTAACAGATTGAGATAGCTAAAGATGGCCGCGACAACTTCATCACGATTCGCCAGACCTTTGTCGGTGAGCGTGGCTGAAATGGCCAGTACACCGCTGTTACCGTTGACGACAGGATCGGAATCCGCGCGAATACCTTCCACCAGTCCTTGTTTTTGCAACCAGTCAGAGAGGGTGCCCGGGCTACGATTGCCAATCAGATAGGTCACCAGTTCGTCGGTTTTGCTACGAAACTGAGCGCTGTTGTTGTCGATACGAAACTCGACGCGCAGCACTTTACGCGGCAGCGCAGGCACATAATGGATGATGACCCCTTTTTGCGCGTCAGTGACCACCGGAACCGTGATTTCGGGTTTTACGGTATTTTTGTTCGGTACACGACCGTAGGTATCGGCAGCAATACGCGCCAGCTCTGGCAACGGTTTATTGCTATAAATCACCGCCTTCATCAGGTTGGCTGAATAGTATTTCTCATGAAATTCCTGCAAAGCCTGCAGCACCGGCTTACCGGGTTTGTCGCTTAATGTTTGCAGATTCCCGCCAGAAAAACGTGAACCGGGGTGCGCTGGGTTAATGGTTTCCGCGCTCACTTGCGCCATACGCATACCATCTCGCGTGCGCGCCAGTGTCAGTTCAGCGTTAACGGCATTGCGTTCGCGTTCGGCATATTTTTTATCCAGCAAGGGCGCTGCGATGGCATCGGCCAGACGATCCACCGCCCCCACCAGCGCATCGTTCTCAACTTCCAGATAGAAAGCTGTGCGATAAGGCGCGGTGCTGGCATTGTGGCTGCCGCCGTGCATCTTGAGGAATTCAGAGAGACTGTCTGCCTGCGGATATTTTTTCGAGCCCATCAGACTCATGTGCTCAAGGTAATGCGCCAGCCCCTGGTGCGCTTGTGGGTCTTCCAGCGATCCCACTGGGACCACTAATGCAGAAAGCGACTTTACGGCTTGCGGATCGGATACCAGCAATACCACCATGCCATTATCCAGGCGCACGGCCTGATACTGGCGGGTGTCTTTATCGCTTTTACGGATGGTTTCTGCCAAAGGCTGCCAACCTGTATCTGCCTGACTTAAAGGTGCCCAAAGGGCGACAAACAAAAATAACGCTCTGAACCAGGTGCTGCGGGGCATTCACGAACCTCATCATTAACTTTCATTCCTGCTCGTACCCAACACCGCGAGGATGTCTGATTGAACAGGGCAAAGACTTTGTGCTGAACCCGTCAGCCTCTCTTTATGTAAAAATCAGTCCGTGACAGAGAGCGCATGATAGTAGAAGACGCTCAATTGCGCAATTTTTATACAACCATCAAGACTGATTAAAACGAAATAGCGGTAATAAATAGTGCTGCGACGTATGGATAATGGTTTCCATGGTGTCTGACTCCAGATGACGCCACAGGCGCTGATACCAGATGTCATCCCCTTCGCCACGCACCATCACGTTGCCTTCGTACGCCTGCAGGAATTTAGCCCGGGCTTTTTGCAGCGTGTCATCGTCATCTAACATGGCATCATTTGCCGCGTCGTAACAAGTTTTTATCCATGCGCCACCGCTTTCAGGTAGCACGAAGAGCGGGGAAGACATACCTTCCCGATAACCGTCAATTAACTGCGCCAGGTAACCCTGCGCCTGCCCGGCATCCATCGGCGGAAAACGCCATTCCCCTTCTTTACGCAGGAATAAACGGCTCTCCCCGGTTCCCCCGCACGCACAATAGACAAGATGTTCCAGCCAAAGTTGCATCCCCTGAGCAACACTGATTAATGATGGACGCCAGCGCAACAACCCATCCTCCTGTACTTGCGGTAGCCAGCCGGTCAAGTGTACGCCGTTACAGATGAGATCGATTTCCATGCTCTGACATGGCTGGCGACAGGCGATGACCCTTTCCGCAAGCCCTTGCATTTCCTGATGTTGCGTTTCCCAGAGGATCTCACCAAACGCGCCATAGGGCAGATCGCCTGCAGCACGGAATCGGCGAAACAGGCGTTCGGCATCCTCCTGCTGCACAAGGGCGTTAAGCAACTGCTGATTGAGCTGATAACGGCTTAACCCCTCAAGGGTGAACGGCTCAGTTTCAGGAATATCGCTCTCTTCGGAGCGAAAATTCACCTGCAGGCGCATCTGGAAAAACGCGCGCACCGGATGCGCCCAGAACCGCTGCAGCGCTTCCAGTGTGAGTGTTTCAGGCATGACAAAGAGGATAGGTTGTACAAAATTCGTATGCGCCTCCCCGGACTGATTTGCCGCTGGCAGCCATTCACGGGCATAACTTTGCCACTCACCAGGCAGATAGTTTTGCGCATCAAAAGGCATACGGGTATGCAAATGGACGATGTGCGCTTTTACACGCGCCTCGCTCTCATCAGAGGTCAGTAACGCATCGCCAGGCAAATAGTGACTTTGGCCGATGTAATCCATCAGTTCCTGAACCAGCACTGACGGGAATCGTTCGCTGTTATCCTGAATGGAACGCCCGATATAGCTGATGTAGAGCGTCTGCTGCGCGGAGATCAGCGCCTCAAGAAACAGGTAGCGATCGTCATCACGGCGACTGCGATCCCCGCGTTTCGGTTTCTGACTCATCAGATCAAAACCGAGAGGCGCCAGTTGTCGGGGATATACCCCGTCGTTCATACCGAGCAGACACACCACTTTGAAAGGAATAGAACGCATCGGCATGAGCGTACAGATATTCACCGGCCCGGCGAGAAAACGCTGGCTGATGCGTTCTTGATCTAACCGTTGCGCCAGCTCATCGCGTAGCAGTGTCAGCGGTATCGCGTCGGCATACTCAGCGCCAACGCCCTCGGAAATCATCGCCTGCCACTGTTGCTCTATGAGCGTCATTGCGGCTTCGGTTTCAGTGTCTGGCAGGAAAAAATCATTCAGCATATTACGACAAACCGGCAGCCAGGCGTCCAGGGGACGTTCCTGCGCCAGCTCCCGACGCCAGATATTCAACTGCATCAGTAACGAGGCCAGATGACCTACCAGCTCGGCAATTAAACCGCTGGATTCATCATACGGAAGCACCGACTGCCACTCTCCCTGCGCGCTTTCCATAGCGTATCCCAGCAACATGCGCGTCAAACCAAATTGCCAGGTATGCTGGCCGGTGGCGGGTAGCGCTAACTCGCGAACGTTGTCATCATCAATCCCCCAACGAATTCCCGACTCATTGACCCACAGGCGGAGATAACGCAGCCCTTCTTCATTGATGTTAAAACGGGCAGCCAGAACAGGAACATCCAGCAATGCCAGTACATCTTCAGAGACAAAGCGGCTGTCCGGTAACGAAAGCAAACTGATAAATGCCTGCAGAACCGGGTGCGACTGACGGGCGCGACGATCCGAAATGGCATAAGGCAGATAGCGTTCAGCAGGCGCGCTGCCAAACACCGACTGAATAAACGGACTGTAGCTGTCGATATCCGCCACCATGACAATAATGTCTCGCGGCGTCAGCGTGGGGTCTGCTTCCAGCATGGTAAGCAGTCGGTCATGCAATATTTCAACTTCTCGTTGCGGACTGTGGCAGACGTGAAAGCTCACACTGTTGTCGTTCGGGTCGAGCAGTCGTTTGTTGTCGCTACGGGAATACTCGTCAAGATTCACCCCAGCCACCGCGTTGCTTTCCAGCTCAAGGATATCTGACTGAATGTTATGCAGCAGATTGTCCGGCGTGATATCAACGAACGCATCCAGCTCCTGCGCGCTGTCCAGCTCGGAAAGCAGATAAATATAATCCCGCCCCAGTTTTCCCCATGACGCTAACAGGGGGTTTCCCACATCCTGTTCGCCGTCACTGTTAAATAATCCCTCTGCGTTTTGGCCGTCGCGAAATAGTGGCAAATGGCGGTCTTCAAAACTGTGGCGACGCTGGCGAGCCATCAGCTTTGCCAGATACGCAGGGTCTTTGATATCGCCCCAGTAGTAGCGACAAGGGTTGGTAAACAACAGGTGGATTTCGATATGTTTACCCAGCGCCTGTAACGCCTGGAGATAAACGGGCGGCAACGCGGAAATACCACAAATAAAGACGCGCGACGGTAACCCCGCCGGGCAGGTTGTTGCGTTTTCCAGCGTCTGAATAAAACGCTGATAGAGATTGGCGCGATGCCAGCGGGGCTGCCCCAGTTCCTCTGTATACTCGACCAGCGCCTTCCACAGAGGCGCTTGCCAGATTTGGGCTTCCCCCAATCCCTCAACCAGACGCCCCGCCTCCCAGTGCGTGAGCCAGTCCGGACGGTAGACCAGATACTGGTCAAACAGGTCTGCAGCGCGAGAAGAAAGCTGAAACAGCTTACGTTTGTCAGTGTCGTCAATCAGGTAGTGGCGCAGTAAGGTAAAATCATCCTGATGCAGCAGTTGCGGCAGCAAGGTCATCAACTTCCAGCTCATGCTTTGCTTGCTAAAGGCGCTTTCTTTGGGGATCTCCGGCAGTACGCGCACGAACATATCCCAGATAAAACTCGCAGGCAGTGGAAAATCAATATTAGCGGCAATGCCAAATTTCTGTGAAAGGGTCATCTGTAGCCACTGCGCCATACCGGTGCTCTGCACCAGTATCATCTCCGGCTCAAACGGATCGTCCAGACGCTCGCGCTCGACGATAAATTCCATCAACGCTTCCAGCACATCCAGTCGATTGGAGTGGTAGACCCTTAACATAGAAACTCCTGGCTACTGACTTGTTGGGCAATGTAAGCGCGTCATTTGGCCTTGTCTGCCCAGGGGAGAAATAAGTTTACTCCTGATGCTGACACATCCCGCCGAGGTTGTCTGCATTCGGCTAACCTGCCAGTGCTCAGGCGGTGAAAATGAACGCAGCGCCGTTTGCTGCCAGGCGTTTCGCCAAAGCTGCTGATACTGATTTTTGACGGCAAAGCCGTTCATTAACTCGCGCTGATAACCTGACAGCGCGGTAACGACCATCACCATTAAAAGCAGCGCCAGCATCACCTCCGGTAAGCTAAAACCACGTTGCGGATTCAGGGCATCTGACATAGCAATACCTTGTTTAGTGGACAAAAATCACTCCAGCCCTGCGGGGAAAAGACCAGGCGTCCCTCCACTATGTTTCCAAGACGCCAAAGGGAAACGCCCTCGTATTGTGCAATCAGCAAGAGTTCATCATCAGAAAGCACACGCAGACAAACGCGCGCTTGCGTCGACAAATACGCCCGACACTGTACTGCGGGTCGCAGCAGCCAGGGCTGTACTTGCCCCCACTCCACTGCTGACTGCACAACGGCCTGGCGTTGTAATGACTGACTTTCCATCGCAACACGGTTCGTGAAACTCACCTGCTGTTGATTCATCCCCTGGAGCATCAAACTCCCCAGAATCAGCAGCAACAGCACCATTGCCAGCGACGATACGCCCTGTTCACGATTCACTGATTGAACCCCGTGACACTGTAATCAGCCTCAATGACTATCCGGGGTTCCGATTTAGTCGCTCCCTGAAGATGGACGGTGAGGATGGGCGAAAAACCCGCTATTTTCTGACGTTCAACCTGAAATGTCGTTACCAGGAGAGTCTCAGGGTCAGTCATTTTATCCCACCCTTTACCTTCGCATGACGTCGCCCCGCGCAATGTTTCCAACGCCTTGTCTTTTAGGCGGAATCCTGTTTGTTCCGCGTCTTTAACCGGTAACGCATCCCAGACGCCGTTATTGTTTGCATCCCACTGCGCAATGACGCAGTCCCCTTGCGCGGTAATCACCAGCCCAACACCTGCACATTTTCCATGGCAGTATCCCGCTCGCTGTAGATGTTTTGCCACAGTATAAACGCGTTGCCAGACCTCATCCTCCAGCGAAAGCTTGCGCGTGTTGTACAAAATCTCACGCTGCAACGCAGGTAAAAACCTGGCAGCACCCATCAGTAAAATGCTGCTTATCGCCATGGCTATCATCACTTCCAGGAGAGAAAAACCCCGCTCGTTTATCGGCATACATCCCCTTCATCGCGCTCGCAAAGTCGGATCCGCCCCATCCCGGAGACGATCACTCGCCACTCGCCTGCGGCATTTCTCAGATAGATATGCCCAGCCCACGCGGTATTGCGTAAGCCGAAAAATGCCAGCGACGGCGTTATGTCCACCACCTCGACATCGGCCCATAACGGCGCAAAGACGAATGCGTTCTTTGATGCACAGGTGCTTTGTGGGACAACCGAACTGATGAAACACCATGACGTCCCCTCCCTGTTGATGCTGATGACATGATCCCGGTTATGCCAATTGGCGTCCTCACGCAGTTGCAGCAGGTAGTCGCGCACCTGAAAGGCGGTTTGCCACAGGCGTTGCTGTTGCTGCCAACGTTGCCAGCCATACAGCCCCGTAGCGCTGAGGACGGCAATCAGGATCATCGTCACCATCATTTCAATAAGCGTGTAACCCAACTGTTTTTTCATGGCGGCAGTATGGAACGATGAGAAATAAACACGAGGGGAGAATTCAGACTGTGCGAGACGCTACGGGGAGTGTTTATGCTGTTGCAGTGCGTTGCAATATTTCGGGAATCCGCGTCGAACCAAAGAAATTAACGCAAAAAAAACCGACGCACGTTGGCGTCGGTTATGACAGAGTTACCGCGGTCAGATGGCAACCGGCGCTTTAATGCCCGGATGCGGATCGTAGCCTTCAATTTCAAAGTCGTCGAAACGATAATCGAAGAGAGAGTCCGGCTTACGCTTAATCACCAGCTTCGGCAATGCACGCGGTTCACGGCTCAGTTGCAGATGCGTCTGTTCCATATGATTGCTGTACAAATGGGTATCCCCGCCCGTCCAGACAAAGTCACCGACCTCAAGGTCGCACTGCTGCGCCATCATATGCACCAGCAACGCATAGCTGGCGATGTTGAACGGAAGTCCGAGGAAAACATCGCAGGAGCGTTGATAAAGCTGACAAGAGAGCTTGCCATCCGCAACGTAAAACTGGAAGAAGGCATGGCACGGCGCCAGCGCCATTTTATCCAGTTCGCCCACGTTCCATGCAGAAACAATAATACGGCGGGAATCCGGGTCGTTTTTCAGTTGGTTAATCACGGTAGTGATTTGGTCGATATGGCGACCATCTGGCGTTGGCCATGCGCGCCATTGCTTGCCGTAAACCGGACCTAAATTACCGTTTTCATCAGCCCACTCGTCCCAGATTGAGACGTTGTTTTCATGCAGGTATGCAACGTTGGTGTCGCCCTGTAAGAACCACAGCAGTTCATGGATGATGGAGCGCAAATGGCAGCGTTTTGTCGTAACCAGCGGAAATCCTTCCTGCAGATTGAAACGCATCTGATGACCAAAAATGGACAGCGTTCCGGTACCTGTACGGTCGTTTTTCTGTGTGCCTTCATCCAGCACTTTTTGCATCAGTTCTAAATACTGTTTCATGGTTCCTCAGGAAACGTGTTGCTGTGGGCTGCGACGGTACGCCCAAACCATCATGATGATACCCGCGACAATCATTGGGATAGAGAGGATCTGCCCCATGCTGATGTACTGTACCCAGGCGCCGGTAAACTGTTGATCCGGTTGGCGGAAAAATTCAACGATGATACGAAACGCACCATAGCCAATCAGGAATAAGCCAGAAACTGAACCCATCGGGCGCGGTTTACGAATGAACAGGTTAAGGATGATAAACAGCACAATCCCTTCCAGCGCCATCTCATAAAGCTGGGAAGCATGGCGCGGCAGCGCACCGTAAGTATCGAAAATGGACTGCCACTGCGGGTTGGTTTGCAGCAGCAAAATATCTTCTGTACGGGAGCCCGGGAATAACATGGCATACGGGAAGTTAGGGTCGACACGTCCCCACAGCTCACCGTTGATAAAGTTACCCAGACGCCCCGCGCCCAGACCAAACGGAATCAGCGGTGCAATAAAATCAGAAACCTGGAAGAAGCTGCGCTTCGTGCGTTTGGCGAAGATAATCATCACCAGAATCACGCCGATAAGGCCGCCGTGGAAGGACATACCGCCATCCCAGACGCGGAACAGATAGAGCGGATTCTCCAGAAACAGCGAGAAGTTATAGAACAGCACATAACCAATACGCCCGCCGAGGAAGACCCCAAGGAAGCCTGCATAGAGTAAGTTTTCAACTTCGTTTTTGGTCCAGCCACTACCTGGGCGATTGGCGCGGCGAGTTGCCAGCCACATCGCGAAGATAAACCCCACCAAATACATCATGCCGTACCAATGAAGGGCGACGGGTCCAATTGAGAAAATGACCGGATCGAACTCCGGAAAATGCAGATAGCTACTGGTCATCTATCACCACAATTTCTTGTTATGTCGCTGAAATCAGACAGCGATTGATAAGCGCGCCTGAAGGTTACAGGCGCTCCAAAGGTGCGAATAATAGCACAAGGGGTGCATCGGAGATGCCGGGAAGATGTAAAAGATCTGTATAGGCTATCAATGACATACTCAGGAATACCTGATGGCGCTACGCTTATCAGCCCACAGACTTAGCGCAATCCCGCAAGAATGCCGCAATGTGTAGGCCGGAAAAAGCGATTTTGCCGCCATCCGGCAATCAAGGGCAGAGTACCTGTCACAGTCCCCCGCGAATTAAGCCTCCCATCCCGCGGCGTTCCATAAATGCCGCAACCTGATGACGCACTTCAGTCGCCAGTTGCGCTTCCAGGCTACGTTGCGCAAGGGTTTGCGCTTCGTCAAAATCGATATGCCGCAACAGATATTTCACACGAGCGACCGAACGACCGTTCATCGACAAATGCCGGAAGCCCAAACCAATCAGGATGACGACACACATAGGATCGCCCGCCATTTCGCCGCACAGACGCAGATCGATACCGTTTTTTTCCGCTTCCTGGCCGATCATCGCCAATGCGCGTAACATCCCAGGATGCAGACTGTCATAAATATTGGCCACCCGGGTGTTGTTACGATCGACCGCCAGAATATACTGGGTTAAATCGTTGGTCCCCACCGAGATAAAATCGACCCGATTCGCCAGGTGCGGCAGCATGAACACCATTGAGGGTACTTCCAGCATGATGCCAATGCGCGGTTTCGGGATCGCGTAACCGATCATCTCTTCCACTTCGCGTCCGGCACGTTCAATTAGGCGGCGCGCTTCATCCACTTCATCAATGCTGGTTACCATCGGCAGCAAAATGCTCAAATTTCCGGTCGCCGCATTGGCACGCAACATAGCGCGAACCTGGATCAAAAAGATCTCTGGCTGATCGAGCGTTATGCGGATCCCACGCCAGCCCAGGCACGGATTTTCTTCGCTGATCGGCATGTAGGGCAATTGCTTATCCGCTCCGACATCTAGCGTACGCAGCGTCACCGGTTTGTCGTTGAACATCTGCAGCATGCCCTGATACTGTGCAACCTGCTCTTCTTCCGAGGGAAATCCGCTTTGTAACATGAAGGGGATTTCGGTGCGATAAAGCCCAATACCGTCGATCCGGGCACCCAGTTTTTCTTCATGTTCCGGACTCAGACCGGCGTTGAGCATGATCTTCACCCGCTCGCCGCTTTTCAGTTGCGCGGGCTGATTGACGTCATCTTCCGCCAGACGGCTCAGCTCAATCTCTTCACTGATAAGGCGCTGATATTCCTGAATCAATATCGGTTCAGGATCCACCAACAATTCACCGCGATAACCATCAACCACCAGCGTACGCCGGTGCAAAACTGACGGTTGAATATCCGCGCCCATGACGGTCGGAATGCCGAGCGCACGCACCATTATCGCCGCATGCGAGTTGGCCGCGCCGTCACGCACCACGACGCCAACCAGCCTGTCCTGGGGCAGTTCCGCCAGCGTTGTCGCGGAAAGCTCGTCGGCTACCAGTACAAAGCGTTCGGGCCAGGCGTTGGGTCCCTGAATGGAATCATCGAGATGGAACAGCAGTCGCTGACCCAGCGCACGTAAATCGCCAGCGCGTTCCTGGAGGTACACATCGGTTAATGCGGCAAACTGTTCGGCAAACTTCTCGATGATCTTTTTGACGGCCCATTCGGCGACCGATCCATTGTCGACCTCGGCAAACAATTCCCGACGCAGTCGGGCATCCGAAAGCAGATGCGAGTAAAGATCAAAAATTGCCGCCGTCTCTTTCTGCGCACCGGCAGCGAAACGCTTGCTGTAACGGCGGAATTCATTTGCTGCTTCTTCGAGCGCCCCGGTCAGTCGTTCTCGCTCAAGCGCCGCATCCAGCGTCGAGGCTTCATAGACCTGCTCCATCAGCGGCAACGTGGCATCCTGCCAGCCTTCAGCAATCGCCACCCCAGGTGCTGCGGGCAGCGCGCGAATTCGCGTCTGTCGGTATTGACCAAACAGCGCGGTGAGCTGGGACTGGGAAAGAATGGCTGCCATTTGTGTGGCAAGCGTCACCAGGAAAGACTCTTCGCTTTCATCGTACTGGCGCAGCTCACGCTGCTGTACGACCAGCACGCCTAAAAGCTGCCGACGCTGAATGATCGGCACACCTAAAAACGCACGGAAGCGCTCTTCTTTAACGGAAGGAATATATTTAAAGCTGGGGTGTTTTTGCGCATCAGCAAGGTTGATCGGTTCCGCCAGCCTGCCTACCAGGCCGACGATACCTTCATCAAACGCGAGCGCAACTGTGCGACCACGTGGTTTTTTTAGCCCCCGGGTCGCCATCAGGTAATAACAACGTCGGTCATGGTCGGCGAGATATACCGAACAGACCTCTGTGTCCATCGCAAGACAGATGTCAGTGACCAGAATATTCAGCGCCTCATTGAGACGCGGGGCACTGGCCACCTTTTCGACTATTTCTCGCAGGCGGGTGAGCATAATTTGCGTGGCTTAACCTCTTTTACGTCGATAAGCAGGTGCACTTTGCGGCTTAGGGGTACTTTCCTGAAGCGCCATCACAACACTTGCGAACTCTTTCATCACCCTGCGGTAGACATCGCGTTTAAATGATACCACCTGTCGGACCGGGTACCAGTAACTCACCCAGCGCCAACCATCGAACTCAGGAGTGCTGCTGGTTTGCATATTGATTTCCGCGTCACCGCTCATCAGTTGCAGTAGAAACCATTTCTGTTTCTGGCCGATACACACCGGCTTTGTATCCCAACGCACCAAACGTTTCGGTAACTTGTAACGCAACCAGTTGCGAGTAGATGCAAGGATCCGCACATCTTTGCGGCTTAACCCTACTTCTTCAAACAGTTCCCGGTACATCGCCTGTTCTGCTGATTCTCCTGGATTGATTCCACCTTGCGGGAATTGCCAGGAGTGCTGACCAAACCGCCGGGCCCACATAACCTGCCCCTGACGATTACAAATTACGATCCCTACATTTGGGCGGTAGCCATCGTCATCAATCACCGGACTACCTCAACATAAACCTTATATATAAACGATTGTTTCACACTACAGAGAGACGGTAAACCACTCTCTTAACCGCACACATTTCTAATAACAATTGAATAACTCACAGTTAAGGACCGAGTTATAAACAGAGGGAGGGACTTGCAGGCGATTTTATTCACCTTTTCTGTGGATATAGTTGTGAAGAAGTATGGAATTACCACGGGAAAACCCGGAACAGTCTGAATGGGACTCTGAAAACCGTGAAAAAATAGCCGCGTATATTCATTGAGTTAACTGTCATATTCGCTACTCAGAGCATAGAATCGTGATGGGCGTCACATCCAGGATCATCGGACTGATGAAAGATCGACCAGCGTCGGTTTTATCCACAGATTGTGCCAATAAGTTAGGCACAATTTGTGTGAAAATTCGATTTTCGTCTCACGTCAAGGCTGTAAATTGAAACAGTAGTGAGGGTTTTGCACAGTTATCCCATCTTTCTGTGGATAACATGGTGTAAGATCCTGTTTATTTTCAGTGACCAGAATTGGAAAACTCATTTCGCCGTTGCGCAACTCGTCGATCAGCAAACTAAAAATCAATATAAATCATGAGATTGAACATAGCGTGTGGAAAAAGATAAACTCTGTTCACACGGTATAAAATCATTGTTCATTTTTTCACCTAAGGGATAACCCGATGTCCGGACTCCATCCATTACATTCACCACCTGAATCCGAGGCTCTGTTGCTGGCTCAGGCACAGCGGCTTTCAGGCTACACATTGGGTGAACTGGCAGCGCTGGCAGGGATCGTGACGCCAAAGGATCTGAAACGGGACAAAGGCTGGATCGGCGTACTGCTGGAGATTTGGCTTGGTGCCAGCGCAGGCAGTAAGCCAGAGCAAGATTTCGCGGAATTAGGCGTGGAGCTGAAAACCATCCCGGTGGACAGTCTGGGGCGACCTCTTGAGACTACCTTCGTTTGTGTTGCGCCACTAACCGGAAACAGCGGGGTGACATGGGAGACAAGCCACGTCCGCCACAAGTTAAAGCGGGTACTGTGGATACCCGTTGAGGGCGAGCGCTCCATTCCGCTGGCAGAGCGTCGCGTCGGTTCGCCGCTTCTCTGGAGTCCAAATGAAGAAGAAGAGCAGCAGTTACGTCTCGACTGGGAAGAGTTAATGGACATGATCGTACTGGGCCAGGTTGAGCGGATCACCGCCCGCCATGGCGAATTTTTACAACTGCGACCAAAGGCCGCCAACGCGAAAGCGCTAACAGAGGCCATTGGCGTGCAGGGCCAGCTAATCCTGACGTTACCGCGTGGTTTTTACCTGAAAAAAAGCTTCACTCGCCCACTTCTGGAACGCCATTTTTTAATACAGAACGATTAGGCACGCCATGACCTTTCCCCTGCCGCGATAGACGCATATAATCACCGCTTCATTTTTTTTGCAGGGCTTTGTTCGATGTTATTTGCATGGATATACGATCCTAACGCCTGGCTTGCGCTCGGAACACTGACGATTCTGGAGATCGTTCTCGGGATCGACAACATCATTTTCCTTTCTCTGGTTGTCGCAAAACTCCCGACAGCACAACGCAGTTACGCCCGTCGTCTTGGGCTGGCGGGCGCTATGTTGATGCGTTTAGGTTTACTGGCATCAATTTCCTGGGTAATCAGTCTGACCAATCCGCTGTTTGAGGTGATGGGTCAATCCATTTCCGCACGCGATCTCATTCTGTTTCTGGGGGGCTTGTTCCTTATCTGGAAAGCCAGCAAAGAGATCCATGAATCGATTGAGGGTGAAGAAGAGGGACTTAAAACCCGCGTAAGTTCCTTCCTGGGCGCCATTGTGCAGATCATGATGCTGGACATTATCTTCAGCCTGGATTCGGTGATCACCGCGGTGGGCCTTTCCGATCATCTGTTCATTATGATGACGGCGGTCGTCATTTCTGTTGGCGTGATGATGTTTGCCGCGCGCTCAATCGGTGATTTTGTCGACCGTCACCCTTCGGTGAAAATGCTGGCGCTCGCTTTCCTGATTCTGGTGGGTTTCACCCTGATTCTGGAAAGCTTCGAGATACATGTGCCGAAAGGGTACATTTATTTCGCCATGTTCTTCTCTATTGCCGTAGAGACTCTGAACCTGCTGCGCAATAAAAAGAATCCACTCTGATTGACCTCTTCGCTCCTCTTTCGAGGAGCGAAGACTCACTTCCCTCTCCGATCCTCACAGTTTCAGATTTTCCTGCTTTCGCCAGGCATAACTTCGCGTTATTACTAGACTATTATCAGACCCAAGCCACGCGAGGATAAATGGATGAAAAAATGGGCAGTAGTAATTTCCGCTGTAGGACTGGCTTTTGCTGTATCTGGATGTAGCAGTGATTATGTCATGGCAACGAAAGATGGCCGCATGATCCTGACCGACGGCAAACCAGAAATCGATGACGATACCGGTCTGGTGAGCTATCACGATCAGCAGGGCAACGCCATGCAGATTAACCGTGATGATGTCTCCCAAATTATCGAGCGCTAACATACCTCCCCGAGATTGAGGTCAGCCTCCTGCTGGCCTTTAGATTTTTCGCTTCCCCTTTTCCCTTCCCTCTGCCATTTTTATAGTCCTTATGTCGTAATAATAAAAAGGAAACGGCTATGCAATATCACCGTATACCCCACAGCTCGCTTGAAATAAGTACACTGGGGCTGGGCACAATGACGTTTGGTGAACAAAATAGCGAAGCCGACGCACATGCACAGCTCGATTATGCCGTGGCTAACGGCATCAATTTAATTGACGTTGCCGAGATGTATCCGGTGCCGCCTCGTCCGGAAACTCAAGGATTAACAGAAACCTACGTGGGTAACTGGCTCGCCAGACACGGCAGCCGCGAGAAACTGATCGTCGCCACCAAAGTCAGCGGTCCAGCACGTAACAATGACAACAGTATTCGCCCCAATCAGGCTCTGGATCGTAAAAATATCCGCGAGGCGTTGCACGACAGCCTCAAGCGTCTACAGACCGATTATATCGATTTATACCAGGTTCACTGGCCGCAGCGCCCGACCAACTGCTTCGGAAAACTGGGTTATAGCTGGACGGATTCCGCGCCGGTTATCTCACTGCTGGACACCCTGGAAGCGCTGACCGAATTCCAGCGGGCGGGCAAAATTCGCTATATCGGCGTTTCCAACGAAACGGCCTTCGGCGTGATGCGTTATCTGCATCTGGCGGATAAACACGATCTGCCGCGCATTGTCACCATCCAGAATCCTTACAGCCTGATCAACCGCAGCTTTGAAGTCGGCCTGGCGGAAGTCAGTCAGTACGAAGGGGTGGAATTGCTGGCTTATTCCTGTCTGGGGTTTGGGACGCTGAGTGGAAAATACCTGAATGGCGCAAAACCGGCTGGCGCACGTAATACGCTGTTTAGCCGCTTTACGCGCTACAGCGGCGAGCAGACGCAAAAAGCCGTCGCGGCGTATGTCGATATCGCAAAACGCCATAACCTCGATCCGGCGCAGATGGCGCTGGCCTTTGTCCGTCGTCAGCCATTTGTTGCCAGCACTCTGCTCGGAGCAACTACGCTGGAACAGTTAAAAACTAACGTGGAAAGCCTGCATCTGGAATTAACGGAAGAGGTGCTGGTAGAGATTGAAGCGGTGCATCAGGTTTATACCTACCCGGCACCGTGATGGAAAGAGCCTGATGGCGCTACGCGGTTCGGGCCTATAACACGCATGATGTGTTGACCGGGTACGGCAAAGCCGCCACCCGGCACATAAATTACTGGCGGCGCTGCCAGATCCACAGCGCCGTTATCGCCAACGCAAATAGCGCCCCAAATCCGATACCAATCGCGACCGCCGGAATACCCACCAGAACCGCTAACGAGTAGATACCCAGCATCAGCAACATCGCACTGTTTTCGCCCAGATTCTGCACGGCGATAGCATTCCCTGCTCCAACGCTTTTTTTACCGCGTTCCTGTAATAACGCATTGAGCGGAACCACAAAAAAACCGCCCAGTACGCCAATCAGCATCAGTAAAGCATAGGCCGGGAGCAGCGCGTGCTGGAGGGAGAAAATCAGTACCACTACGCCAATCAGAATCCCTGCGGGCATACAGCGTGCCACGGTTTCCAGCGTGACCAGTTTTGCCGCCGCGCCTGCACCAACCACAATCCCGATCGCCACCATCGCATTAAGATAGGTCGGGGTCGCGTTATCGGTGATCCCCAGGGCCACAGGCACCCACAGCACCAACAGGAAACGCAGCGTAACGCCAGCCCCCCAAAAGAGACTGGTGCCTACCAGAGAGAATCGCGTTTCGCCATTGCGCCACAGTGAGATACAGGCGCGGAAAAAGCTACGCGCCATCTTGCCCAGGTGCCAGGATTGCCCCGGACGCGCGGCAGCCAGTTTAGGAATAAAGACATTCGCCGCCACCGCGCCGCCATACGCCAGGACGCAGGCAACCAGCGCAGCAATCACGTGCCAGTCAGCCAGCACACCACCTGCAACAGAACCCAATAAGATAGCCGCAATGGTCGATGCTTCCATCAGGCCGTTGGCTTTCACTAACTTGTCGCCCGTCGTCAGCTCACCGAGGATGCCGTATTTCGCCGGAGAGTAAGCGGCGGCACCAATCCCGACCAGCGTATAGCCGACAAACGGGTTAAACCCGAAGCAGATACTGGCGGCGCCCAGCAGTTTGAGGCCATTGGCGAACATCATGACCCGCCCTTTGGCAAAACTGTCCGCGACCTGCCCGACAAAAGGAGCAAACAGAATGTAAGCGCCCACAAACACCATTTGCAGGATCGGCTGACTCCAGTCCGGATAAAACTGCGCTTTCAACAGCGCCAGCGTGGCAAAGAGCAGCGCGTTATCGCCAAACGCAGAGAGAAACTGCGCGACAATAACGGACATCATCCCTTTCGACCAAATCGAAGTGTTAGTGTGCACTGACTCACTCATTATGTTTTTCCGGTTCATCCACCCAGCTTTTCAGCGTCACAAAATCGGGCTTGCCGCTGCCAAGAAGCGGAAGTTGTTTCAGGTAACGAATATCCCGCGGGACAGCCAGTTCAGGAATGCCGTGAGCACGGGCATACTGCAGCAGTTTTTCACGCGTAAGCTCGCCATCGGTCGTGAAAAGAACCAGTGCTTCCCCTTTGCTGGCGTCGCTCTTGATGGCCGTAGCGTGCATTTTTTCAGCCGACACGCCCTGCGCCAGCTGTTCCACCATTTCAAGCGAGACCATCTCGCCTGCAATTTTAGCAAAGCGTTTGGCGCGCCCCTGAATTTTCACAAAACCATTTTCATCAATGCGCACGATATCGCCGGTGTCATACCAGCCGCGTTCCGTCTCACCCTGCGCATTTTCGGCGGTTGGGACTTCCAGCACGCCCGGTTTCTCGACCCGTAAATATCCGCTCATGATATTGGGGCCTTTAAGCTGCAGACGACCGCCCTCTTCAATACCGGGAACCGCAAGCAAACGCGCATCCATTCCAGGCAGGATCCGGCCAACCGTGCCCGGTTTTGCCGCCATCGGGACGTTAATCGAGACCACGGGCGCACATTCGGTGACGCCGTACCCTTCCAGAATACGCAGGCCAAATTTGTCCTGCCAAAGTTGTTTGGTGCTGTCCTGCAGTTTTTCCGCGCCCGCCACCACATAGCGCAGACGGTAGAAGTCGTACGGATTGGCAAAACGCGCGTAATTGCCGAGGAACGTTGATGTGCCAAACAGGACGGTACAGTTACGGTCGTAGACCAGCTCCGGCACGATGCGATAGTGCAGCGGGCTGGGATAGAGGAACACTTCTGCGCCGGTCAGTAACGGCGTGAACAATCCGACCGTCAGTCCAAATGAGTGGAACAGCGGCAATGCGGACATAAAACGGTCATTGGCGGTGAAGTCCGCAATGGTTTTGATCTGCTCCACGTTTGCCAGCAAACTCTTATGGCTGTGAACCACCCCTTTCGGATGCCCCTCAGAACCGGAGGTAAAGAGGATCATCGCGGCATCTTCTGGCTGCTGTTTCACCTGTGCGAGACGTGGCATCAGCAAATGGGCAAAAATCCACACTTTATCGGCAGTGGTGACATCCGCTTTGAGATCTTCCAGATACACCCAGCGAACCTGCGTCAGCTGCTCAGGAAGATGCCAGAGTTTGCCTTTATCAAGGAATTGGCGAGAGGTAAAAATGGTTTTGATTTCAGCGGCGGTAATCGCGCTGGTCAGCCCTTTGACGCCTGCCGTGTAGTTCATCATCGCCGGAATACGGCGACGCGCAACCGCGCCGAAAATCACCGCCGCGCTGATGCCCGCATTTGGCAGCATCAGGCCAATCTTCTCACCTTCGACGCTATATTTTTCCAGAATACGGCCAACAAACAGCGTCTTAGTGAGCAGTTTACGATAGGTATCCGGCGTGAAGTTGATATCTTCAATGCAGTTTTTGCCTGCGCCGTAGCGATACTGAGCCGCAAGGAGCGACTCATACAGGGTTTCACGCGGTCGCACGGCCATGCGCGCTTCCATCATGATTTGATGCAGCATCTCCCCCGCCAGTTTTCGGCGATCGCGCGCACGCGGCGCTTCAGGCATCGGTAATTGCGTCGGCGGCAGGATGTGCAGGCGAATTTGCGGGAAAAAGCGCTGCTTCACCAGACCTTTTAGGCGGCTAAAACGCGTTAACTCGGCGCCTTCGATCCGGATCGGCACCACCGTCGCCCCCGATTTCGCCGCCACAAATCCGGCACCATCGTAGATTTTCATCAACGAACCGCTCGTCGAAATACGCCCTTCCGGGAAGATAACGACCGGGCGTCCCTGCTCAACCAGACGTACCAGATGTTTAATGGCCATCGGTTTGGTGGGATCGAGCGGAACAAAATCAATCAGCGGCGTGAGCCAACGCATGTACCACTGCTGGCTAATAGAGGAGTAGACCGCAAAGACAGGGCGAACCGGCAAAAATAGCGCCAGCAATATGCCATCAATAAAAGAAACGTGGTTTGGGGTGATTAAAACACGCTGTCCCTGCAACGCTCCGGCATCCCCCGTGACGCGTACGCGGTACAGCACGCGGAACAGGTTACGAAAAAATCCAAATAGCATTACCACTCCCTTTGTCCATCAATTCGGTAAAAATGAGTGGAGGCAGATTACACGAGATGGGCAGTGGGGGCGACAGTGAGCATAAACAGAGGCAAAAAAAAACCTGCGCATCTGCGCAGGTTGGTGCAAGAGACAGGGTACGAAGTGCGTACCGAATAATCTCACCAATCAATACCTCTGGGATCTTGATTGTGGTCTCCACGCTGAATGTGCGCCAGTGCGAAAACGCAAAGGAATGAACGCAAATGCAACGAGTTGTGTAAATTATGTGTTACTGTTTACAGATTGCGTAGGGGCAAAAAAAAACCTGCGCATCTGCGCAGGTTGGTGTAATTCGTGTGATCAACCCGAAAGCTGATTTCACCTATCAATACCTCTGGGATCTCGACTCTATCAATTCGCGCTAATTCCTCACCAGCGAACAATCGAAACAGCCTTTAGCAAAGTGTAACTAAAGGTTTGTATTCTCTATTTTCTGTCTTACTTCATTGGTGTGCGCTCACATTTGCGATGTCAGGATGGGCAATCTGCTTGAATAGCCCCTCTTTTTCCGTAACACTGGCAGGATGTAAGCGTTTACCCTCAATAGGTACTAGTGTCATGGCGACCATAAAGGATGTGGCCCGACTGGCTGGTGTTTCAGTCGCCACCGTTTCTCGCGTGATCAATGATTCCCCAAAAGCCAGTGAGGCGTCTCGTCTTGCGGTGACCAGCGCGATGGAATCTCTCAGTTATCACCCCAATGCCAATGCCCGCGCCCTCGCCCAACAATCGACAGAGACTGTCGGTCTGGTGGTGGGCGATGTTTCCGATCCTTTTTTTGGCGCGATGGTGAAAGCCGTTGAGCAAGTGGCCTATCACACCGGTAATTTTTTACTGATTGGCAACGGCTACCACAACGAACACAAAGAGCGTCAGGCGATTGAACAGCTGATCCGCCACCGCTGCGCCGCACTGGTTGTTCACGCCAAAATGCTCCCGGATGCCGAGCTGGCGTCGCTCATGAAGCAAATTCCCGGCATGGTATTGATCAACCGGATCCTGCCTGGATTTGAGAAACGCTGCGTGGCCCTGGACGATCGCTATGGCGCTTGGCTTGCCACTCGCCACCTTATTCAGCAAGGACATACCCGAATCGGCTATCTGTGTTCAAACCACACTATTTCGGACGCGGAAGACCGTCTGCAAGGTTACTACGACGCGCTGGCAGAGAGTCAACTGCCGTGTAACGACAGGCTGGTGACCTTTGGCGAACCCGACGAAAGCGGGGGCGAACATGCCATGACAGAGCTGTTAGGTCGTGGACGAAACTTCACCGCAGTCGCCTGTTATAACGACTCCATGGCGGCTGGCGCCATGGGGGTATTAAATGATAACGGCATCGACGTCCCGTCGAAGATTTCCCTGATTGGTTTCGATGACGTTCTGGTTTCCCGCTATGTACGCCCACGGCTAACTACCGTTCGTTATCCTATTGTGACGATGGCGACGCAGGCCGCGGAGCTGGCGCTCGCGTTGGCGGAAAAGCGTCCTGTGCCGGACATCACTCATGTGTTTAGCCCCACTCTGGTCCGTCGACACTCTGTTTCGACGCCGACGGAGTCAGGGAATTCTTCGTCAAACGAATCACCGGAATAGCGTCATGACAACAATGCTGGATGTTTCACGTCGTGCGGGCGTATCAAAGGCGACTGTTTCTCGCGTGCTTAACGGGACAGGACAGGTAAAAGAGAGCACGCGGCAAAAAGTCTTTAACGCGATGGAGGCTCTGGATTATCGCCCCAACTTTTTGGCGCGATCGCTGGCGAACCGTACCAGTAACAGCATTGGTCTTGTGGTGTCGACATTTGACGGATTCTACTTCGGTCGACTGCTGCAACAGGCCTCGCGCCAGACGGAATCTCACGGTAAGCAACTGATCGTCACCGACGGCCACGACACGCCGGAGCGCGAGCAGGAAGCGGTACAGATGCTTGCCGACAGGCAATGTGACGCCATCATTCTCTATACCCGCTATATGAGCGAAAAGGCGATCATGGCGCTTATCAATACCATCGCCATGCCGCTGGTGGTGATCAATCGCGACGTCAGCCTGGCGCGGGATCGCGCCGTCTTTTTCGAACAAGAAGACGCCGCCTTTCAGGTCGTGGATTATCTGATCTCGCAGGGCCATCGCGATATCGCCTGCATTACCGTTCCCATCCACACCCCAACCGGAAAATCCCGCTTAATGGGGTATCGTAAAGCGCTGGAGAAGAACGGCATTGCCTGGGATCCAGCAAAGGTAAAATACGGGGACTCCAGCATGATGCGTGGCTACGATGCGTGCCGTGAATTGCTCGATGAAGGTGTGACGTTTAGCGCCCTTTTCGCCTGTAACGACGATATGGCGTTGGGCGCCTCGAAAGCGCTGCATCAGGCTGGACTTCGGATCCCACAGGATATTTCACTGTTTGGCTTTGACGATGCCCCCAGCGCAAAATGGCTTGAGCCGGGGCTTTCTACGGTCTATCTACCCATTGATAATATGATAACCACGGCTATCGATCAGGCCATACGCCTGGTCAGCGGTAAGGCGCTGGAGCCCATCCCTCCCTTTACGGGAACCCTGGTACTCCGCGATTCCGTCACCACCGGGCCGTATTACCAATCAGAATAACTCCAGCGCCAGCAGCTCTTCGATAGTCTGACGACGGCGAATCAGTTTTGCTTCGCCGTTATCAAACAACACTTCCGGTAACAGTGGACGGCTGTTGTAGTTTGAGGACATGGATGCGCCATACGCCCCCGTATCGTGCAGCACCAGGTAATCACCGGGAGCCACCGCCGGTAACGCGCGGGTTTCCACTTTTCCGCCTTCCTGTTGGGTAAACACATCGCCTGATTCGCACAGCGGGCCCGCAACGACGGTATCCACCTGCGGCGCTGTTTCCAGCGAGCGTCCATCTGCCGCCAGAGCGCTGATACGGTGATAGCTGCCGTACATGGCCGGGCGCATAAGATCGTTAAAGCCGGCATCCACCAACACAAAGTGTCGGCTCCCCATCTGTTTTACGCTGCGCACCTGCGTTACCAGGACGCCTGATTGCGCCACCAGAAAGCGTCCAGGTTCGATTTCCAGCGCCACGTGATGTCCAAGGTGACGCGCAATTTGCTCACGCGCGGCATTCCACAACCCGTAATAGTGTTGCGTATCAACAGATTCTTCGTTGTCGCGGTAGGGTATCGACAATCCACCGCCTGCGGAAATCGCCTCCAGATCCTGACCACATTCGATAACCTGACGCACCATCGCGCCGCACACCTGCTCCAGGTGACCGTAATCAACGCCAGAACCGATATGCATATGAATGCCCACGAGTTTAAGCTGATGGCGTTGTATCACCGCCAGCGCAGCAGGCAGATCGGTATGCCAGATACCGTGCTTGCTGTTTTCACCGCCGGTGTTGGTTTTTTGGCTATGACCATGACCAAACCCCGGATTCACACGCAGCCAGACCCGATGCCCGGGAGAAACCTGACCGAGCTGATCCAGCATGTCCACGGACCCGGCATTGACCGGAATACGCAACTCGCTAACGCGGGCGATGGTGGCGGCGTCAATCACATCAGCGGTGAATACAATGTCATCCGGATGCGTTTGCGGGTTGTACCCCGCCGCCAGCGCGCGCTCGATCTCGCCCAACGAGACGGAGTCAACCTTCACCCCTTGCTCGCGCATCAAGCGCAAAATATGGATGTTCGAGCAGGCTTTCTGCGCAAAACGCACCACATCAAACTGTTGCAGGGCGGCGATCTGGCGGCGAATAACCTGCGCGTCATACACCCAGACCGGGCAACCAAACTCAGCCGGTAAGTGAAGCAAATTTTCAGCGTTAAGCGAGGTCTCTGTGCAGTTCAGCGAATGTGGCATAGCGGGCTCCGGGCAAGATATTTTTTATGATTACGCCACAACCTGAAGAGAATAAAAAATATCGTTTTATCCTGACTCTATGCAAAAATGATATGGATTATCCCCACTAAGGAAAACCGATGCCCGCCGTGAATCTTCGTCATATTGAAATCTTCCATGCGGTGATGACTGCCGGAAATCTGACCGAGGCGGCGGCGCTGCTGCATACCTCACAGCCGACCGTCAGCCGGGAACTTGCGCGGTTCGAAAAAGTGCTGGGATTAAAACTCTTTGAACGGACTCGCGGGCGACTACATCCAACGGTACAAGGGCTGCGGCTGTTCGAGGAAGTCCAGCGTTCCTGGTATGGGCTGGATCGCATTGTGAGCGCGGCGGAAAGTTTACGTGAATTCCGCCAGGGGGAGTTGTCTATCGTCTGTCTGCCGGTGTTCTCGCAATCCTTTTTACCGGCGCTGCTGCAGCCTTTTCTTGCCCGTTACCCGGATGTCAGCCTGAACATTGTGCCGCAGGAATCGCCGTTGCTGGAAGAGTGGCTTTCCGCGCAGCGTCACGATCTTGGTCTGACCGAAACCCTGCATGCACCTGCGGGGACTGAACGCACCGCGTTGCTCACGCGAAATGAAGTGTGCGTCCTGCCGTCAGGTCATCCACTTGCGGCAAAGTCCGTGCTAACGCCTGACGATTTTCAGGGGGAAAATTACATTAGCCTGTCACGCACTGACAGTTACCGTCAGCTGCTGGATACACTGTTCAATGAGCATCAGGTTAAGCGCCGTATGGTTATCGAAACCCACAGCGCCGCCTCGGTCTGCGCGATGGTGCGCGCGGGAGCCGGGATCTCCGTCGTCAACCCGTTTACCGCCCTGGATTATGCGGCAAGCGGGGTTACCGTGCGGCGTTTCAGTATCGACGTACCCTTTACCGTCAGCCTGATCCGCCCCTTACACCGCCCTTCGTCCGCACTGGTAGACGCGTTCAGTGAACATCTCCAGGCCTCGTTACCGCGCCTTATCGATCCGCTGGACGCTATTCTTTCGCAGACGACGAAAGCATAAACTCCACCGCATCTGCGGCATGAATTGCAGCGGTATCAAACACCGGGAGCGCGCTGTCCGCTTCCGGGACCAGCAAGCCAATCTCGGTGCAGCCAAAAATAACGCCCTGCGCACCTTGCGCCGCCAGGCTCTCGATCACCTGCAGGTAATAATGGCGTGACCGCGCGGAGAACTCGCCAAGGCACAACTCATCGAAAATAATCTGGTTAATTTTGTCACGCGCATCAACCTCCGGAACCAGGGTTTCAATCGCAAACTGCTGCGCCAGTCTTTCCCGGTAGAAATCCTGCTCCATGGTATAGCGCGTTCCCAACAAAGCCACACGCGTCATGTTTTGGCGGGTAATGGCGCGCCCCGTCGCATCAGCAATGTGCAAAAACGGTAACCGGCAACGCGTTTCAATGGCATCCGCCACTTTATGCATCGTGTTGGTACACAGCACGATCCCTTCAGCGCCCGCCTGCTCAAGGCCCAGTGCCGCCTGTGCCAGAATATCGCCCGCTTTGTCCCACTCGCCGCGGCTTTGACACGCTTCAATTTCATGAAAATCAACGCTATGCAGCAACAGGCTCGCAGAGTGCAAACCGCCCAGACGTTGCTTAATTCCTTCGTTGATTAAACGGTAGTAGGGAATGGTGGATTCCCAGCTCATTCCGCCCAGCAAACCAATCGTTTTCATTGCGCACTCCTTCGTTGAAAGCTGATGGCAGTGAAACAAAGTTATGATTAAGTTTCCAGTTCAATTGTTATGCGGTGAGCGCCTGAGTGTGCCAGGTCAGCGAAAAGACGAAGAGAAGAACAGAAGAAGGGAAAAGGAGAGGGAAATGCCCGACCCGCGTTCGCAGTATCGGGCATTTACGGTTGGCGAATTAACGCGCCAGCCAACCGCCGTCAACAGCCACGGTATAGCCGTTGATGTAATCAGACGCGCTGGAAGCCAGGAAGACAATCGGCCCCATCAGATCGCTCGGCAGACCCCAACGACCCGCTGGGATACGCTCAAGGATCGCCGCACTGCGCTCTTCATCAGCACGCAGCTGCTGCGTGTTGTTGGTCGCCATGTAGCCTGGGGCAATCGCGTTCACGTTGATGTTGTGCTTCGCCCACTCGTTCGCCATCAGACGGGTTACGCCCATAACGCCGCTTTTTGATGCAGTGTAAGACGGAACGCGGATACCGCCCTGGAAGGAGAGCATGGACGCGATGTTGATGATTTTGCCGCCGTTACCCTGAGCAATAAAGTGCTTCGCCGCCGCCTGAGACATAAAGAACACGCTCTTGATGTTCAGGTTCATCACGTCGTCCCAGTCTTTTTCACTGAAGTCGATCGCATCTTCACGACGGATCAGGCCCGCGTTGTTGACCAGAATATCGATATGACCAAATTCCGCCACCGCACGTTCCAGCAGAGCCGGAATACCGTCGATCTGACGCAAATCAGCGGTCAGACTTAAAAAACGACGACCCAGCGCGGTAACGCGTTCAATCGTTTCTGTTGGTTCAACGATGTTAATCCCGACAATGTCGCAGCCCGCTTCTGCCAGACCCAGCGCCATACCCTGACCAAGACCGGTATCACAACCCGTAACGACCGCTACTTTACCTTCGAGAGAAAATGCATTCAGAATCATTGTAAACCCTTAATTTTTTAGTACCTGTCACGGACAGGCATCATTGCCGTTCGCGACTAGCGCAGATCTTTTACTGCCACGTGGTCCATGTCATCAAAGACCTGGTTTTCGCCCACCATGCCCCAGATGAATGTATACGCTTTGGTGCCCACACCGGAGTGAATAGACCAGCTCGGCGAGATCACCGCCTGCTCGTTGTGCATCACGATATGACGCGTTTCCTGCGGCTGCCCCATCATGTGGAAGACACAGGTGTCTTCGTCCATGTTGAAATAGAAGTACACTTCCATACGGCGTTCATGGGTATGACACGGCATGGTATTCCACAGGTTGCCTGGCGCCAGTTCGGTCAGCCCCATGCTCAACTGGCAGGTTTCCAGAACATCCGGAACAAAATATTTGTTGATAGTGCGACGGTTACTGGTGGTGTTGTCGCCTAAAGTGACCGGAGCCACATCGGCTGGCGTCACTTTTTTGGTTGGATAGGTGGTGTGTGCCGGTGCGCAGTTGTAGTAGAACTTCGCCGGTTTTGCCGTATCTACGCTGGCAAAAACCACTTCTTTCGCGCCTTTACCCACATACAACGCATCGCGATGACCAATTTCATAGCACTGGCCGTCAACGGTAATCGTGCCCGGACCACCAATGTTGATTACGCCTAATTCGCGACGTTCCAGGAAGTAGGTCACGCCCAGTTGCTTACCGACTTCACCGCCTACAGAAACTGATTTCGCCACCGGCATAATACCGCCGACGATAATGCGATCGATGTGGCTGTAAACCATGGTGTATTCGTCAGCCACAAACACGCTTTCAACTAAAAACTCATTGCGCAGTTCCTGGGTGTCCAGCGTTTTCGCGTGCGCACTGTGGATACTTTGTCTTACGTCCATATTTACCTCCAATGATAAATCGACCGTGAATTCCTGAACGGAGAGCAAAACGCTGTTCCGTTTTACCTAATGAGGCCATGATAGCCCTCCGTGAATCTGTTTTCAATTATAAATAAAACAACGTTTCATTTTTGCGATAATTATTGTCAAAAATGCAGTCCCGATCACGCTCAGGCGCAGCGCATCAAAAAAATTAAAAACAATTCATTTAAAAACAAAGAGATAATTGAAATATTGCGATTATTGCCCAACAGAGAGGCCAGGTGCAGAAAACAGAGAGGGAATGCGGAGGCGGTTATGACGCGTTTTATCATCAAGTTGCGTCATGAATCACAAATATTGAAACATTGTTTTGATAAATTATTCTTTGTTCGAGTGTTTCTGTAACTGGTCTTGCCCTCCGTGTGGAGGGCTTTTTTATGCCAGCGGCAAGGCGATGCTCAGTCTCTCTCGATAGCCAATGCCACGCCCTGCCCGCCACCGATACATAACGTCGCCAGCCCTTTACGCGCTTTACGCTTAAGCATTTCATGCACCAGCGAAACCAGGATTCGACAGCCTGAAGCGCCAATGGGATGGCCGAGGGCAATCGCGCCGCCGTTAACGTTCACCCGGCGTTCATCCCACTCCAGCATTTTTCCCACAGAAAGCGCCTGAGCGGCAAACGCTTCATTGGCTTCGATAAGATCCACATCTGCAAGCTGCCAGCCAACCCGCTCCAGACAGCGGCGAGTGGCATAAACGGGGGCAATTCCCATCAGCGCCGGATCCACGCCGACACTGGCAAAAGCACGAATACGCGCCAGTATGGGTAAATTCAACGCCTGCGCTTTGGCTTCACTCATCATCATCACGGCGGCGGCGCCATCGTTAATTGACGAAGCATTTCCTGCCGTGACCGATCCCAGACGATCGAACGTGGGATCCAGCCTGGCCAGCCCTTCGGCGCTGGCATCGGTCCTCGGCTGTTCATCCGTATCAATCACCCTTGATTGTCCATTACGCTGAGTGATAACAGGCACGATCTCATCTTTAAAGCGGCCCGCATCGATTGCCGCACGCGCTTTTTGCTGAGAGCTGAGCGCATAGGCATCCTGCAACTCGCGGCTGATCCCGTATTCCCGCGCCAGATTTTCAGCGGTTACGCCCATGTGGTAATCGTTGAACGCATCCCACAAACCGTCGTGAACCAGACTGTCGACCAGTTGGCTGTTGCCCAGTTGCGCTCCGGTACGGCTGTCGGTGAGGACATGCGGTGCGCGGCTCATGTTTTCTTGTCCGCCCGCAATCACAATATCCGCCTCACCGCACTGGATAGCCTGAGTCGCCAGATGCAACGCTTTTAGCCCTGAGCCACACACATCGTTGATGGTGATAGCGGAAACCGTATTCGGCAACCCGCCTTTGATGGCGGACTGACGAGCAGGATTCTGCCCTGCTCCTGCTGTGAGAACCTGACCGAGGATAACTTCATCGATGGCATGTACATCAACACCCGTGCGCGCCAGTAACGCTTTCACGACCACGCTGCCAAGCTCAACGGCAGAATGACGCGCCAGCGTTCCCTGGAAGCAGCCAATGGGTGTCCGTAATGCCCCAACTATCACAACCTCTTTCATTACCACCTCTGCGCAAAATAACACCGCAATAGTAGAGGATTGTTAAAAACTTGTTACCTTGAATGTTTAAAAAAAGTGAGTTTTATCACAAAGGAAATTCGTATCGTTGTGGCTACGACGCGACACGCCCCTGTTGTAAATGGTATCGGAGCCAGCTTCCCGCAGCCCCTGGGGGGGATTTCTTATTCCAGAGGAGATCGATAGAGATAGCCCTGGGCCAGCCGGGCACATCCAGCTGAACCAACGGTTTCTCCGCGGCAAATTCTTCGACCAGCGCACAGGGCAGCGCGCACCAGCCGAATCCCTGCACCGCCATACTGAGCAATAATAAATAGTTAGGCGCGGACCAGACCGGTCCTCGCGCCACATTGGCGCCGCTTTCAAAATAGGTATTCAGTCGCAGCTCACGCCAGGTATGCAGTTGATCCCAGGAGACTTTTTCCTGCGTTGCCAGCGGGTGCGTCTCAGCGGCATACAGTCCCATCCAGGTTTGCATCGGCAAACGCGTGACGCCCATATCGGTCGGGTAGTCGTCGCGGGCCTCTATCAGCCCCACCTGCGCACGTCCTTTTTGCAGCAGATCGATAACGTCCTCATCCTCACCGATCAGGCATTCAAACTCGGTATGCGGAAATTGCCGATCAAACTGCACCATCAGTTCTTCAAGAACATCCGGATGCAGAGTGTCGGAAAGGACAAAGGTCAGCCGTGCTTCCGTTTCTCCGGACAACGACAATGCCACTTCATCCAGACGGTCGCTCGCCGACAAAATCGCCTGCACATAACTGAGCACCCGCTTTCCCTCTTCCGTCAGTACCGGTTGTCGCGACGATCGGTCAAACAGCGAGAAGCCAAGGTCAGCCTCCAGATGCGCTATCGCCGTACTGATGGTGGACTGGCTTTTACGCAGCCGCCGCGCCGCCGCAGAAAAGGAGCCGCAGGAGACGGTTTCTACAAACGCCGTTAATGCTTCAGGAGAGTAGCGCATGAACTATCTACTTTATCGATGGATACTATCTTTAAGATATCACATTAAGCGATAAAATGCCCAGGATTCCACATTATTCCGAACATAAAAGAAGGTTTCACGCTATGCAACACGATGCTGTACAACGCCGCTCCTTACCTGAGCGTATTTTTCATGCCGTCTGCTTTGAGGGCATCGCAACGGCTATTCTCGCCCCAACAACGGCATGGTTGATGCAGCGCTCCGTTCTCGAAATGGGTGGCCTCACCGTGCTGCTGGCGACTACCGCGATGATCTGGAATATCATCTATAACGCGCTGTTTGATCGTTTTTGGCCTGCGCATCTGGTCAAACGTACCGCCAAAGTCCGCGCCTTTCATGCCCTGGGATTTGAAAGCGGCTTTATCGTGATTGGGGTGAGTATTGTGGCGTATGTGCTGAGTGTCAGTCTGCTACAAGCATTCACACTGGAGATCGGTTTCTTCCTGTTCTTCCTGCCCTACACCATGCTCTATAACTGGGCCTACGATACGTTGCGCCATCGTGTGATCAAACATCGCCAGCAGCGCGTTACTGCCTGATAACGCTCTGATTTGCCGGAGTCGCTGTGATTCCGGCATTTTATCTGTTCGCTCCCTCTATGTTTAAGCCTCCCTCAATAACCCCTGTTTATGGTAAATTGTGCTTCTTTTTTGTTTATTTTATAGTTGATACGTTCAGATAATGTCGAAAATTTGGTCAAAAGAAGAGACTCTCTGGAGTTTCGCGTTATATGGAACTGCCGTAGGTGCAGGAACCCTCTTCCTCCCCATACAGTTGGGTTCAGCGGGGGCGATTGTTCTGTTTATCACCGCGCTGGTCGCCTGGCCATTGACTTACTGGCCGCACAAGGCGTTGTGTCAGTTCATCCTCTCGTCGAAAACCTCTGCAGGAGAAGGGATCACCGGCGCGGTAACACACTACTACGGTAAAAAGATCGGTAGCCTGATCACCTCGCTGTACTTTATTGCCTTCTTTGTGGTCGTGCTGATTTATGCCGTGGCGATCACCAACTCGCTCACCGAACAGGTGGCAAAACACCTGCAGGTAGACCTCCGCATCCGTATGCTGGTCAGTCTGGGTGTGGTGGTGACGCTGAACCTGATTTTTCTGATGGGACGCCATGCCACACTTCGTGTGATGGGATTTCTGGTGTTTCCGCTCATCGCGTACTTTTTATTTCTTTCGTTCTATTTGACCGGAAGCTGGCAACCCTCTTTATTGACCAGCCAGATGTCTTTCGATCAGCACACGCTTCATCAGGTATGGATATCTATCCCCGTGATGGTTTTCGCTTTTAGCCATACGCCAATTATTTCCACGTTTGCCATCGACAGACGTGAAAAATATGGCGAGCAGGCCATGGGTAAATGCAAAAAAATCATGAAGGTCGCCTACCTGATCATCAGCCTGAGCGTGTTGTTTTTCGTCTTTAGCTGTCTGCTCTCGATTCCGCCCGCTTACATTGAAGCGGCCAAACATGAGGGCGTAACCATTCTGTCAGCGCTGTCGATGATGCAAAATGCCCCCGCCTGGCTGTCGATTTCCGGGATCATTGTCGCCGTTGTCGCCATGTCGAAGTCATTCCTCGGTACCTATTTCGGCGTGATCGAAGGGGCAACTGAGGTGGTGAAAACCGGCTTACAGCAGGTTGGCGTGAAGAAAAGCCGCGCCTTTCATCGCGCGCTTTCCATTATGCTGGTTTCGGTGATCACCTTTATTGTCTGCTGCATTAACCCAAATGCAATCTCAATGATTTACGCGATCAGCGGCCCACTCATCGCCATGATTTTGTTCATCATGCCGACGCTGTCGACCTATCTGATCCCGACGCTAAAGCCCTACCGCTCATTGAGTAATCTGATAACCCTGATTGTCGGCCTGCTCTGCGTTTCCGTGATGTTTTTTGGCTAACGCCCCTTTTAACGGCTCACCCATCTGAAAGGGGTTGAGCCGTTAAATCTCCCTTAGCTTCTCGTTAATTCGCATCCATACAGAGCAGCGAAGGCGACCCCACGGTGGTAAATGCCCAGCCTTCCCGATACTTGTTAATCAGAAGCGAAAATGAAGCGCCACTCGCTAAATAAAGTGCGGGGAGTGCTTTGCGCTCACCGGTGTCTTTTAGGTTATCGGACGGGAACTGAACAATACTGCTGCTGGTGAGAATATAGTGCTTACGTATTTTCTTATACGTGAAGTAAATGACGCGACTCACTTTATAAAGTCGGGAGTCAGACGTTTTCAAAATACCGGTAAGGGTAATGATCCCCTGACTGTTATGCATTTGATAAGAAATATCACCAGAGAAAACCTCATGGTCGATATCCCAAACGGCATAACCACTACAATCTATTCTTGGGTTAGTTTTCTTGGCATACCAGATGCTTCCCCCTGTGACCAGAGAGAACAATACAATAATTGCGAACAAGAGTATTTTAGTTTTCATTATTAATCGAATAGTAAGTTGTGCATTTGGTAGACATCTTTTTCCTGACATCCTGTGGGCAAATCACGGCTGCAATATTTTTGGCACTGTTCATTCCAGAGAGAAAGATATAGTTATTCTCGCGGCATAATTCATTATGATTTTGCATAAACCGCAGGTAATGGTTTTTTAGCGCATCATTTCCCTTCTGAAATACAGTGCAGGAGGGAAATTTATCCGTAGTCAAAATATCATACGACGATAGCAAGGACTCCTGACGCAGGTGAAAGGTACCGATAACCCCGCCAATAATGGCAACCAGCAGCGATAAAGAAAGAAACAGGCCAGACAGAGGTGAACGAAACGACAGACGTTTCGCTCTCTTCTGCGTTTCAACCATCGGCGTAACAATCGGTTCAACAACAGGTGGTTCAATCGGTATTTCAACCGGTGGTGTTAAAACCGTTGCCGCTGGGGGTGTTTGTGCGATATCGCAAACCTGAATATCCGCTGAAATCATCAGCCCCCGGCGAGCAATTGTTTTGATAATGTCGCGTGGTAAGCCAATGCCTTCTAATGCATTTCTGAGAATAAGAATAGTTTGATAAAACGTATTTGCGGATGTCACACTGTTCTTCTCCCCCCACCCTGCAGCAATAAGCTGATTCTGCGAAACGACACTCCCATTATTCATTATTAGACATAAGAGAATCAGGCTCGCGGGCGTTTGCAGGGTAACCACTTCATCTGTAACACTATTTGATAGTGTTCGCTTGCCAGTATGAAAGTAAATCAGATGATTAATAGCGTAATATCCAGCATGTTTTAACACGTCAGGCACGGTATTCCTTTTCATATTGATATCATGAATGTAATGCTACAAAATTCTTATATTGAGATCACTATAAATATTAACTAATGGGATTAGCATCAAAAAATACAATCAAAAATAGTTATAAATCAAACACCTTCACTGTTGATAAGATCACTTTTTCTTAGTTAAGACTCTTTTTGATGAATATTCACTCTTCCCTGGATATTATTACGACACGACTAAAAACCGAACAAACAGATAAATTACTCTTTATCTAACTCAATAGTCGCGTTACAAATCAACGGTTAAAATTAACAAAACCACAACCTTTAACCATTGATGCCATTTAGAGATAAATCTCATACATTTTTTTAATATAATTATTCCTGGTGCCATAGATAAAAATCCTGGTCGACGCGTACATGTGTTATGAGCTTGTGCCTCTCTCTCGACTGGATGTGCAAACGCTAACGAGCATTCAATTATTTTTTGAAAAATCAAAAAATACGGTCAGTAAGAAAAGTAGTAATTTTTGATATTTAAACGTTTTCACGACAGAAACAAGGCATGTTGTGAAGTATTGACAGGTTTAAAAACGGATGAAATTATGAAATTATCTACGGATAGGGAGGTTCTTTATGGGGCTTGATGTTAAATTAAAAAACATTACCTGCAGCAGTTGTACTTTACGTTGTAATATCATGCCAGAGAAATCACCTCGATTACAGTACTGCGCCAATGCGTGTTTTTGTATGTGGCCAGAACAAAGTATTTATTTTAATCGTGGGATCATGGATGGCATTTTAAATAACAATCACAATGCCAGATTAAGCGGCTATATTTTCGTGGATTTTTCAATTAGCTACCTACGGCTGTTTTTAAATACCGAATGGATCGACTATCTCGCCAGCACGGGAATGGGGATAATTCTGGTCAGCGATCGGAATATGCAGTCGTTAGCGAACTATTGGCGAAAAAATCATACTGCCGTGTCGGCTGTCATCTACCATGACGACGGACTGGAGATCGCCAACGAAAAAATACGGCAAGTATTCATTGGACGTTACTTGTCTTTTTCGAAAGGAAATACACTCACGCAGATGGAATTTACCATTATGGGAAATATGGTGTCAGGGCAAAACCCACATCAAATAGCTCAAACATTAAATACGGATATACGCAGCGTGTATGCGTATAAGCAACGAATCGAAAAAAGAATGGGGGGTAAAATAAATACACTATTTATTCATTCTCTTCCTATTGCAAAGGGAAAATCGCCCTTTCCGATGGTAAAGAAAGAGTTTGATAGCTCGCTAATTCATTGGCAAAGGCATCGGTAACATCGACAAGGAGCGGGTTTCAGGAGCGAAAGTCTGAAGCCACTATGTTTTGGACATGCAGGGACATCCAGATGGGATATTACGAAGAAGAGACGCGAGCATTAAACGCCATATTGTTATTGATTTTTACCATGCAGGCGGACGAGGCGTTTGCCGAATTAGAGCAGTCACTGCATCAGCTGGCTTTTCCTCCAGCGGTACGGCGTTTATGTGAAAACGCGCTGCAAAATCATATCGCCGCTCACAGCGTCCCTCTGGCGCATCAATCTGCTCAGCAAGAAGCGCAAGCCGTCTCCTGCCTGTTACTGGCACTGGAGTCGATCAGCGGTTTTAAACATGTTGAACGCTATATTACGCACCGGAACCAAACATCTGTTTGTTGTTAATGACTCCGCCATAGTCGGGTGGCGCCCCGACTATTTGATATAGGAATCCAGCACTTTCAGGATCACATCCAGATCTTCTTCACGCTTTACTTCATCACCCTGATGAACAATATGTTCGGTCAGATGACCTTTTATCACTTCCCGCATAAGTCCGTTCACCGCACCACGAATCGCCGCGATCTGCTGTAAAACTGCCGCGCATTCATGGGGTTCATCCAGCATTTTTTTTAAGGCTACAACCTGCCCCTGAATTTTGCTGGTACGCGCTTTAAGCTTTTGTTTATCCCTGATTGTATGTGACATAACAATACCTCCTTAACATAAATCATTGTGGATTATAGCATTGCGATTCTACTGGGGGGTAGTATTCGGTACTGGGGGGGAGTAGAATGAAAAAAGGTATAAAAACTAAGAATCATTCTCATGGGCGAATTCTCGACACTTCTTCAGCAAGGTAACGCCTGGTTTTTTATTCCCAGTGCGATTTTGTTAGGCATATTGCACGGACTTGAACCGGGGCACTCCAAGACGATGATGGCGGCATTTATCATCGCTATTAAAGGCACCGTCAAACAGGCAGTGATGCTGGGGCTTGCCGCTACACTCTCGCATACTGCGGTTGTGTGGCTTATCGCGCTTGGGGGCATGTATATCAGTCGGGCATTTACCGCAGAATCGGTTGAACCCTGGCTACAGTTTATTTCCGCGATCATTATTCTGGGCACTGCGACCTGGATGTTCTGGCGCACATGGCAAGGTGAGCGAAACTGGCTGACGGAAGCGCATGACCATCATCACCATGAGCACGATCATCACCATCATGAGCATGAGCATGAGCATCACCACCATCACCATAAGCATGAACACCATCACCACGATCATGACCATCATGACCATGCAGGACTGGAAGGGGTAACCGCAGGTTCAAAAGACTATCAGGATGCCCATGAACTCGCGCATGCCAGTGACATCCAGCGCCGCTTTCACGGCAGAGAAGTGACAAACGGGCAGATAGTATTATTTGGCCTGACCGGCGGGCTTATCCCCTGTCCTGCGGCAATCACCGTGCTGCTGATTTGCATCCAGCTTAAAGCCTTCACCCTGGGGGCCACGATGGTGCTTTGCTTCAGTGTTGGTCTGGCGTTAACGCTGGTCACGGTTGGCGTGGGAGCGGCAATCAGTGTCCAGCAAGCGGCTAAACGCTGGAGCGGATTTAATCGCCTCGCCAGAAAAGCCCCTTACTTTTCCAGCCTGTTAATCGGCCTGGTCGGCATCTATATGGGCATCCATGGCTATATGGGGATCGTCAGTTAAGGCATGGGTTGTGGGAGAAACCCACCGTGGAACGCACGGTTCCACGGTAGGCGCAGACATTAGCTGGCGACGCTCCCCCACACCAGCTTGCCTTTATGGAATGTCGCGGTACGCGGCGAAATCCGCGCCACCGCTTCGGCAGAACAGGAAGCGTCCACCAGCACGAAACTGGCTTCATCCTGCGCCTTCGGCCAGACGCGCTCACCTTTATCATTCAAGGGCAACACATCCCCCGTCGCCAGGAACAACGCACGCGACAGGTTTTGCTCATTAGGACGAATGTAGAGCTGGGCGTACAGGTTCGCTTTCTCCAGCATGTCGCCCAGCCCATACGGCGACCAGTGATCGATCACGCTGTCCGTACCGGTGATCACCGTCACGCCTTTGTCGCGCAACTGTTTGAGCGGCATATGTAACGTACCAATCGGCACCGTCGAGGCAATGGTGATTTGCTGAGCGGCCATTCGGGTTGCCAGTGTATCCACCTGTTGCTCATTCAGCGTAGCGAGCGCAAAGGCGTGGCTGATGGTTAACTTCCCTTTCAGTTGTGGCGTTTTTTCTACCCGTTCAACCATGTAATTCACCGCCGCAACGCCCGCCGGGCTTGTTTCGTGCAGGTGAATATCGACGCCTTTGTCATAATCCAGCGCAATCTGGAACATGGTGTCGAGGGATTTCTCCATCGCGCCATCCACGCTGGTTGGGTCAAGCCCGCCAACGTAGTGCGCTCCTGCCTGCATCGCTTCGCGCATCAACGGTTCTGATTTTGACAGCAGCAAACCATGCTGTGGAAAGGCCACAATTTCACACTCAAAGCCCGGTTTGCGGCGTGCCAGCACTGCCTGCAAATTTTCGAGGTTTTTAAGCCCGGATACCGGCTCAATGTTGCAGTGGCTTCGCGCCACAGAGGTCCCTTTTGACTGCAACAGGTCAATCAGCTTTTCTGCCCGTTCCTGGGTATACGGCTGTAGCTCAGGCAACAACTTTTGCTCAAGCGCGATCATATCCTGAATGGTGGTACCCGCCGGGCGATTCAGCGATCGCCACGGCCCGCCATAGAAGGTTTTATCCAGGTGGATGTGCATGTCGCGCATCGCAGGCAACATCAACTTCCCGCCCGCATCGTAATGCGCCAGCGTCGCATCCGGATGGCTTTTATTGGCGCGTAGCGCAACCATTTTCCCGTCCTGAATCTCAACGGTTTGCAGCTCGGTTCGGGTATGCACCGCCACCGCATTCTCGTACTCGAAGCCTGCTTCCAGCAGAACGTTATCCAGATAGTAATGTGTGTCGTTGATGGTCATAGCGCCTTTCGCGTCACCGGTTGTCCCGACAGAATTAGCAGCATACGCGACCGGCGCCGCCGCGCCAAACAGTGCGGCGGCGGTGACCATTTTGCCGCTCTGACTCAGAAACTCACGGCGGCTTTTGTTTTCCTTCATCGCATCTTCCTTTTATGAATGGACGATATGGGTGCCCGTTTCGCCGCGCAGTGCGGCGGGCAGACATTCCGGCGTGGTGATGATCACCCGTTTACCGCCCTGTTGCAGAAACGCCAGGCTGGCGACAATTTTGGGCAACATGCTGCCGGGCGGGAAATGCCCTTCCTGCATGTAGCGGGTCATGGTGGGGATATCCACCCGCTCCAGCGCCTGCTGCTCAGGTTTGCCAAAGTGAATACAGACTTTCTCAACGCCGGTGGTGATCACCAGAATGTCGGCGTGGATCTCACGGGCCAGCAACGCCGTAGAGAGATCTTTATCAATGACGGCGTCCACGCTGTGATAATCGCCCTGCGGGCTTCGCACCACCGGGATCCCGCCGCCGCCCGCGCCAATAACCACAAAGCCTTGTTGGGTCAGCGTTTTAATGGCATCCGCTTCGACAATGCATTTCGGTTCCGGTGAGGCAACAACCCGACGATAGCCGCGACCGGAATCTTCCACAAAATGCCATTGCGGATTCGCCCGCTGCAGTTCATCGCGCTGGGCGGCGTTAAAAAATGCCCCGATGGGTTTAGTGGGATGGGCAAAACCAGGGTCGTTTTTGTCCACCTCCACCTGCGTCACGACGGTCACCGCTTTCTGCTCCCCATGACGCGCCAGGCGATTGTTCAACGCCTGCTGGATCAGATAACCGATACTGCCCTGAGTATCAGCTACGCAGTTCGCTAGCGGGGTTAACGGCAGCCCTTCGCGTTCATGGGCGATTTCCGCACGTCGCAGATCCAACCCAACCTGCGGTCCGTTACCGTGGGTCAGCACAATGTTGTAATCCGATGCCAGCATCTCCAGCACCGTATCCGCCACTGCTTTCACCGCCTCAGCCTGATGTTCAATCGACTGGCTGGCGTTATCTTTGATAATGCTGTTGCCGCCAATGGCAACGACCACAAGTTCTTTCATCGTGTCTTCATCCCATCAACGTATTCAGGTGGTTTTCGTCGGTTCCTGCGCGGTATCAGTCACCGCTTCCCGACTGTCGAGAAAATGCTTCAGTACAAACACGCCGCTCACCATCAGGTAGGCGAGGACGAACATCAGTGAAGTGCCTTCGGCAATCCCCACCATCGGCGAATGGATGACCCCAAACAGCGACAGCAGCGCGCCACAGGCGGCAGCCACCGCGCCCCGCAGCGGTTTATTGATAATCGCGAAGATGGCGATACACCCCCACAGCATACTGGCGAGCGGCGCACCGCTGCCAAGATGTACCAGTCCGTCGTAATAGACGCCTTTACTGTGCAACAGATCGCTGCCCAGCTTCGCCGCCGACGTCCCTGCGGCACCCATCACGCTATTCACGATGGTCAGCGCCCAGTTCGCTATCCACGGGAACAGACAGATGAAAATGACCGGCACCTCTATTTTTGGCGTTTCGCGCACCACCTGGTTGGCGGTCACTACGCCGATAAAGACCAGAATCGGTACGATGGCAGTCATCGGAATAATGGCGAGCATAAATGCCCCCAACCCAAACAGCGGGACGAGGAACATGGTGACGCCCGACGCCAGGGTATAACCAATGCTGGCGCCCATCGCTTTCCACCCGGCATGCCCCACGTAAACGGTGACCGGGAACGGGTTCCCCATCAGACAGCCGAGCATGGAAGAGAGCCCGTTCGCCAGCATCACTTTGCGGGTGTTGTACTCATCGCCAGCGGCGTGGGCGCTTTCAATGTTTTCAAGGTCAAAAATGTAGTTCGCCAGGCCCAACGGCACCGCCGAGGCCAGGTACGGCAGCGCATGCGGCAACCCTTGCAGGAAGCTATCGACATGGACTTCCGGCGGGTTGAAACCAAAAGAAGACATCGACGCTTTAATCGCTTCCGGGCTTTGCAGACCGGAAATCCACGCCAGCGCAGTACCGGCAATCAGCAGCAAAAGACCAGTGGGAATTCGCGCAAAGATCGGTTTTTTGCCAAACCAGTTAATGAAGATCAGCAGCAAGACGATGAACGAAACCGTTGGTGCTTCAAAAGCCTGCAGCATCGGGTTCATCGCCAGCAGCAATAAACCGAGTCCGGAGAGACAGGAGAGCAGCACGGTACGCGGGATCATCTTACGGATGGTTTCGCCCAGGAAGGAACCGCCCGCCAGGATCAGCGCCTCAACAAAACACCAGACCAGGCCTATCTGAATGGCGAAGTCGGCATCCTGGGTTTGCTGGTAAACCGGCATCAGTACGAGGAAGGTCACGGTAAAGATCGACGGCGCGCTCGGTCCGGACGGCAGCGCCGTCACATCGGTACGCCCCGTCTGTTTCGCCATCTGCATGGCAAACCAGGCATAAAAGATACTCGCCACCAGCACCGCCAGACCAAAAGCAGGCGCAATGCGGCCATACACGATCTCTTTGGGGATCCCCACAACAAAGATGAGGAGTCCCATCATCGTCAGCAGGTTAGTCAGATTGTTGGTCATCAGCCCGAAGTAAGCGGCCCAGTCACCACGTTTCCACTCTAGTTTTATTCTGTTCATGGAATATCCTTCACAGGTTAAGCATCATTTGCGATCCCGACGATCGCCCGGCCCTGCAGGTGAACAACGTTGTTAGCTTTGCGACACCAGGGCTAACGGTGTTAGCCCCTGTGGTTGTTATTGGCAGTAGCGGTCACGCCAGCTCAGAATCGCCTTTTCAAAGCAGGCGAACGGCGGGTGGACAATGCCGGCGCCGATCATGCCGATCCCCGCATCTTTGTGCGCGATGGCGGTATTGATCACCGGCAAAATGCCGGTACTGCCGACGCGCGTGATGTCGATAGCCGTAGGGATCCCCATAAAGCCCAGCAATGGAATGGTGACGTTCGGGTTTTCGCCCAGCGTTATCTCTCTCATCTGACGGGAGAAATCGACGGCCTCTTCCACCGTGCCTCCCACCAGCGCCACGATGGCGGGTGCGGTTGCCATGGCAAAGCCACCGATACCGTAGGTTTCCGTGATGGCGCTATCGCCGATATCACGCCCGGAGTCCTCCGGCTTATAACCGGCGAACATCGGGCCAATCACCTGCTGCGCCGGACCGGTGAACCAGTGTCCGGGCAGACCGCTGATGCGCAGACCAAACTCCACGCCGTTACGTGCCATGGTGGTCACGACGGTGCTGTACTCAATGCCGTGAGCGGCGTCCATCGCGGCTTTACACATTGCCATCCACGTCGGGCCGGAGAAGTAGTCGCTGCTGGCGACGAACTCAAACACTTCACGCTGCTGCGCCACCGGATACCCGGTCTGAATAATCCACGGCGTCAGCGCCTGAATCAGTAGCGCGGTGCCTGCGTTGTTGCGGTTATGACATTCATCACCCATGTGCAACGCCTGCGCCAGCATCAGTCGCAGATCGATTTCACCCGCCAGTTTCATGGCATCGCGCAACATCGGTCCCAGCACATCGCGCATCCACACCAGACGGTCGATGACGCTCTGATCGTTAGCGCCCATGCGCAGGATCTTCGCCATCTGTTCGCTCATGTTGGTATACGCGCGATTGCCGTAGGTTTTGTTCTCCACGATGTGCATGAACATCGACGCGGAAGTGACCCCCGCCATCGACCCCACACAGTCGTGCTCATGGCAGGGTGAGAAGGTAATTTCACCGGAGGCGGCAAGCTCTGCGGCCTGTTCCAGATCGCTCGCCAGCCCTTCAAAAACCAGCGCCCCTGTCACGGCGCCTTTCATCGCACCACACATTTTTTCCCAGCGAATCGGCGGTCCGGCGTGAAGAATGGTTTTGCGGGTCATCCCCGGTACGACGTTGATCGCCTGGTCATAGCCAATCAGTACCGGATGGGACTGAATAATGCGTTCCAGCGCCTGCTGGTTAGCGGCGGCAATTTTCTCCGCCAGCGGGGAATCTGCAATCTGATCCAGCGCGCTGACAACCTGCATGTTGCCCTGACCCGGCGGTGTCCAGTCGAGTTGAGTGACCGGCACATGCTGTTTTTTCAGATCATCACTGAACATGGCAATGCCGACGTTAATCACGTTGAGTGGCTGGTTAAACAGTGACTGGCTCATCAGGCTTCCTCCCCTTTGCAAACAAATTCACGCGCCAGCAATCCGGTATTGGTGCTGCTGCTTGCCCAAATCACGCCAGCGTCCGTCAGCATCTGGCACTGTTTTTCCAGCGACGGCGTATCGAGATCGGTGCCGAGCACATAGCCCAATATTTCCAGCGGGCGTCCTTCTGCGGCGGCGATCGCCTTCGCCTCTTTGACAGCATCGATCATGACGCCGACCGGATCCTCGTGCGATCCGAACCCGAGAACAAAATCCATCACGATCACGCCGACCTGTGGATCGCGCGCTTCCTGTAACAGGCGGCTGATGCGATTGGTGGGGTCGATCATCGGGTGCGGTTTGCCGTTGGTAAAATCGTCATCGCCAAAATCGAGGAAGGTATGCGCCACGCTGCGGTTGAGATCGGTCAGACGGCGGCTCGGGTCCGGGTGAATATTGCTATAAACTTCGTCATGTTTTTCCATCGCGGCGAACATGGCTTCGTCGCACAGCGTGCCGCCGCAGAACAGTCCGCGAATGTATTTTTGCTGCGGCGTCAGGCGGGCGCGCACCTCTTCGATCAGCGGCCAGTTGAGCGGATGGAGATCCAGGCTCTCTTTTTTCACCCCTGCCAGCAGCACCGCTTTCAGCGCCGCCTCTTTGGTTCCGCGCGCAAACAGCAGGCCGTTTTCGTCTGCGGGTGGTTCTTCGCGACCGAGGAAACAGACCACCACCGGTTTCTGACAATTGCGCGCGCGTTCCAGCACCTTGCGGGCAACGGCAGGTGCTGGAGGTTTGGAGATCAGCGCGATAATCTCCGTTTGCGGGTCGGCTTCCAGCATGCCGATGGCGTCCAGCATCATCAGACCGCCGATCTTTTCACTCAGATCGCGACCGCCAGTGCCGATAAGCTGGGAAATTCCCCCGCCAAATTCGTGGATACGTACGCTCAGTTCCTGGCTACCGGTTCCCGATGCGCCAACAATACCGATATTGCCGCGACGCACGGCGTTGCCAAAGCACAGCGCCGTACCATTGATGATGGCTGTGCCGCAATCAGGCCCCATCATCAGCAGCCCTTTTTCGTGTGCCAGTTGCTTGAGCGCCAGTTCATCCTCAATGGAAACATTGTCGGAGAAGAGCATCACATTAAGGTTGTTTTGCAGTGCCTGCCGGGCTTCGCGCGCTGCGAATAACCCGTTGACCGAGATCACCGCCAGGTTGCTGTCTGGCACATGCGTTTTCGCGCTGGCCAGGGTAGCGTAACGCGCTTCATGTTGGCCACCCTGCTCTTTATGTGTGAATAACGCATCGATGGCGACCAGCGTTTGCTCGTTCGCCGCGTCGCTGGCGCCCTTAATCACAATCATCAGATCGCCGCTTTTTGCCTCGTTCAGTTCTGGCGTCAGCAGACCGAGGTTTTTCAGTACGCCTTTATTCATCTCTGTTGCCATCGCCACAAACGCCTGCTCCACGCCTTCCAGCTTATTGGCGCGCGTGGAGATGGACATCAGCGAGACGGAATCAAAATACGTGTTCTTTTTAACAACTATCCTGATTGACATAATTCCCTCCAGACCAGTGGCTCAAAGCGCAGGCGTCCGCCATACCGTAAAGCATGTCGCAGCCAGAACTTGAACCGATATTTTTAATGTCGGTAATAATGTGGGTAGAAAAATTATCTGACCCGGTAATAATATTTTTTACCAGTCGTGTAATACTTTCCCGATAACGTCGATGAAAAGCCTCCTCCAGCGTTATTTTGCTGAACAGCGTGGTATTTTCCCCAGCGTTTCGTAAGGCTGTTAAAAATGTTTCCTGATATTTTTCCAGCGGATGTCCGCGGATAAATAAAATAATGCTCAAACCCACTAAATAATCATCGGATGAAGGTGTTAACCCGATTCCAAGACCGATTAGGCGGGTAATCGCATCCGTCATATTATGTTGTTGCTGCAGCGCAGAAAGTAAACATTGGCGGCGCTGCTGCAGTTCTCTGGCTAATTCGCGATAAAAGGGATTATCGCCGGTATACAAAAACAGAGTGTCGTCACATCCGAGATGCTGATACAGCGTCCCGGCCCAGCGTCGCCAGGGAATGGCGGTAAAACAGTCTGCGCTCATTGATATTTCAGGCATCAACCAACGCGTGCAGGCAACGGTTTCAATCCATTTATCATCGCCTATTGCTATCCCTGACGCCGTAAATCTGACCTGCTCACCAGGGCGGAACAGGTGATTGCAATGCGTCAGCGCCAGACGGCAGCTGTTGGGTGCGTTGTCACAACGTTCACTGAGGAGTGTCAGTAATCGCTGCTGTCCGGGGATGAACAGGTTTACCGCCCGGGAAAAAACCTGTTCAACCCGTCCCTCCACTCGCTGTGCGAGAAACGCGCTATCTGCCGTTAACGCCCTGACGCATTGCCGTAATGGCGATGCGATAATGGTGTTCCTCCGTCAGGCGCCTGCGGCAATCAACAGTTTGGCAATCTCGTGATACCCCTTCTCCTGCGCCAGTTCCAGCGGGGTTTTACCGTATTTGTCCGTCATGTGTGGGTTTGCGCCGTGATCGAGCAGTAGCTTGACGATCTCCTGCTGTTTTGCGCCGCCATCGTTGAGCACAATGGCCTCCAGCAGCGGCGTCCAGCCAACAAAATTGGTGTGGTTGACGTTAATATTCGTGCGTGTAAGCAGTTCACGGACAATCTCGACGTGACCTTTTTCGCTGGCTGGCGTAATTCCCACACCGCCAAAACGGCTCAGACGGTCGAGATCAGGGTTGGCAGGTAATACCGTACGCAGCAGGGTTAAATCGTTGGTCAGGCAGCTGATGAGGAAAGGGTTAAAACAGGTTTGATCCTGCTTATTAATATCCGCACCCGCCGCAATCAATAAAGACACACACTCGTAGTGTTTATTCAGACTGGCAATAATAATCGCAGTTCGTCCCTGACGATTAGTGGCGTTAATATCCACATTATTTTCCAGACAGGATTTTAATCCTTCAGCATTGCCCTGCTCTGCTGCTAGCAGAAATTCTGTGATGAGTTCGTTCTCAGACATATTCCCTCTCCTGCAGTTTTTAGACTTCTTGCAATTCCGATAGCCTGAGAATAGCAACAGAGTGATGAGAAAAACATCCGCTTAAATTTCATTCATCGTAAGCGCGTCGATTATTGAAATAAATTTCACAATAAAGACAAAATGTGCGGCAGAGCAATCTTTCTCTTATGGTTAGCCTCCTTTCTATCCCGGGTTGTAATGCGCGCCCCCCTCTCTCCAGGCAGCACAGCGTGTGGCCTGTCACTAAAGCTCAGAAGTGTGATTCTCTTCAAATCAAATGTAACTTTAGTGTTAAATTTCGTTCAAAACTGATTGCCTGCCATAAGGATTACAAATACATTCAACAATCGCTGCATGACAGACGACAAACGCAGGGCATGGGGGAGAAAGATGAATTCAATTTTTACCGAGGAGAATCTGTTGGCCTTCACGATGGCTGCCCGCTATGGCAGTTTTAGTAAGGCGGCAGAGGAGCTTGGCGTAACCACCTCAGCCATTAGTTACACCATCAAGCGGATGGAAATGGGACTTGATGTTGTTCTGTTTACCCGCAACACGCGCAGCATTGAGTTAACCGAGTCCGGCCGCTATTTCTTTCGCAAAGCGACCGATCTGCTGAACGACTTCCACGCCATCAAGCGCAGTATTGACACGATTGCCCAGGGCATCGAAGCGCGAGTGCGCATTTGCATCAACCAGTTGCTCTATACCCCAAAACATACCGCCCGACTGTTGCAGGTGCTGAAAAAGCAGTTTCCAACCTGCCAGATAACGGTGACGACAGAGGTGTACAACGGCGTCTGGGATTCCATTATCAATAACCAGGCCAACATCGCGATTGGCGCACCGGACACGCTGCTCGACGGCGGCGGTATCGACTACACCGAAATCGGCGCCATCCGTTGGGCATTTGCAATCGCCCCGGATCATCCGCTGGCCTTTATGCCGGAGCCCATTTCCGAGAGCCAACTGCGCTTGTACCCAAACATCATGGTCGAAGATACGGCGCACACGATTAATAAAAAAGTGGGCTGGCTGCTGCATGGTCAGGAGTCGATTCTGGTGCCCGATTTCAACACCAAGTGCCAATGTCAGATTCTGGGGGAAGGGATTGGCTTTTTGCCAGACTACATGGTGCGGGAAGCGATGGAAAAATCGCTGCTGGTGACCCGTCAGATCCACAACCCTCGTCAGGACTCACGTATGTTGCTGGCGACTCAGCATTCGGCTACAGGCCGTGTGACCCAGTGGATTAAAAAAGAGTTTGGCCCACACGGTGTACTGACGGGAATTTATCAGGATCTGCTGCACCGGGAGTGATATGCCGGACGGGGGCTATGCCTTATCCGGCCTACGGTTTGCCGGATAAGCGAAGCGCCATCCGGCGGGAAACCGTACTCAGGCGCGGATATCGTCATATTCACGAGTGTTATCAAACTCGTGTTTCGCAAACGGGCAGAGCGGAATGACCTTGCGGTTTTCCTGGCGCATTTTTTCCACCACTTTCGCCACCAGTTTTTTACCTACCCCCTGTCCTTTCAGACTGGGATCGACATCGGTATGCTCAATGATGCTCAAATGCTCCCCTGTGGGTACAAATACAATCTCCGCAACCTGATTGCCTTCAGCATCGTTAACATAAAATTTGTTATGACCTTCGAGTATTTCCATTCGTCCCTCGCTTATTTCTGCCGATACTTCAGCGCGCCGCTCGGGCACGTATCAATCACTCTGACCACCGTAGCGACATCCACTTCATCCGGGATAATCCACGGTTTGCGTTTCAGGTTAAAAAGCTTCGCGCTCCCGCGCACGCAGTTCCCCGAGTGCTGGCAAATCCCCGTATTGAAGTAGACATCTATTTTCTCACCGGTATAAGCCCGGTACCCCGCTTCCAGTAATTCTTTATCCATGACATTGCCTCTGTTGTTTTTAGGGTGTCGAGACAAAGCATAGTCCTGTGCGCGTCTGGTGACTACGACACATTCACCAAAATGATATTATCAAACTTGAGAACATCCTCCGGGGCTCACGCTATTTTTGATTTTCATTCGACTTTTCCGCAGCGTTTTAATCTGCTGTTGGCCCTAACTAACTCTGGTGCGACAGAAGCAACGGCTATAAAATAGAAGGTACGATTAACATTTCTCGCGTGGTTTCTTTAAGTGCAGACTTCTATTCCGCTTCGTTTATTAGAAGTGAATTCTTCGCTGATCTGGCACTGGCCATATTTGCAGAGTGCCATTGCGGTGATGGTTCGGGACCAATTTAATGGTCTTGTCATTAATCAGCAGAATTTATTATCTTTATTAGTCTCACCCTCCATTTATTGTCAGCTTGGCCGTGAGAATCTGCTACGCGAGCGTCAGGAACATTTATTATATCTGCAACGTTTATGCCGTTATTGCCGGGCATCAGGCATTAGCGTTTGGTTACAAGGTGAAGCCCTACCCCGTGATGGAAAAATACAAGAAAAATATCCCGAATATGCGTTGATTGAAAATAGTAGTGCAGATGAAGTTTTCTGGAAAAACTTTTATCAGCAGGATCTCTTTGAAGCCTTACAACAATTATCCGGTATTGATGGCATAATTGTGAATCTTCCCCGACATCAACCCTACAAAGCCAGTTGGGTCACGACAATCCCTTACCTTTATCAAACCCTGCGAAGCCTCGGAAAGAAAATGGTCCTGCGTGACTATATGGAGGATGAGGCGGCATCATGGCAATTAGTGAATGCGCTACAGGTATTACCGCCGGATGTGCGGGTATCAATTAAGGCCGTGGCTCATGGTTATCGCCCCGGTTTTGTGAATAATCCTTTATTGACTCAACTGGAAGGGCGAATCAAGTGGATTGAGTTTGATATGTGGGGTCTGGAGTACGGCTGGACACTGCTGCCTTGCTACTTATTAGAAGAAATTCAGGGTCGATTGAGCTGGGTCGAAAGCATGGCTGGCGAGCACCTTGAAGCAATTACGGGCAGGCTCAGTTGGGAGTGGATCTCTAACAGCTCCCTGATCAACTCGGTAAATTCGGTGAATTTACATGGTTTAGCCATGTTTGGCCGTGAAATATTTATGTCTGAAAAACAGGCATTTCACTGCTGGCTCACGGATATGCTTGAGCATAAAGTAGGAACGGCTGAATTAAACACCTTTCATCAATTGTATACCTGTAGCTACGAATGGATGAGAAAAACGCCCTATATTTTGGGGCATGTTTTACACCACTACAGCCAGGTACCTGAAAGCTATGCCCAGGCTGTAAAACAGCTTCAGTTACATTTACGCCATTCTGACGATTATACTATGTCGGTATTATTCCCGATGGGCGATCCCGACACCGGGCGCGAACAATATCAGCAATTATTATTAGAGAAACAACGGGCGATCTTTTTGGCACAAGATTCTCGTAATCGGTTACATCAAATAATACATTCGATTGCGATGTCGGAAGAGAAAAGAGATCTGTTTAAACGTGTCTGGGAACGCGTCCCCTACTACACCGAAATGTTTAATGACGTCGCTCGAAGCGTCGCAATGAAAATGATGTTAGACCGCTACGGAAATCAAAGTGGCATCTCTTTGTTTGAGTTAACCAAAGAGATTAATCAACTGCGCCTGTTAGCACATCGACTTTCCGAATGGCTCGATAAAGAAGAACAACAGCAGCCCCATTATCTGGCTATGTTATTTGATCCTGCCAGGCTGCTGAGCCTGGCAGAAAGTCTGACAGCAGATTAATCCGCTAATGATCCGGCATTTTTGAGCTGCTGATAAAAATCACGCAGCACATAAAATGCCTTTTTGCGTGTTATTTTGTCAGCGGTAATAAGCCCCTTACAGTTGAATCCTTTCTGGTAAGGATTCTGCCGTCTTTCTGTACGGTAGTCATACAATAGCCAAGGGGTAAAACCACGGACATAATTAAGTTTTGGCAAATACTCGGTCTGCTTGCGATAAACATCCGCCATATAGTTTTCCGAGAACGGCCCTGACTGGGGAGCATGATCGCCGATCACACCTTCGGCCCCTGTTTCGGTGATCACCACCGGTTTTGTGGGCGACGAGTTTTCTCCCAGTACAATCAGATCATCAAAATTCTCTTCATACCAACCGTAATATTCGTTCAGTCCGATGATATCGAGATAATCGGCCAGACGATCTTCAATTTTCATTTTGGCATGGTTGACCAGGCAAGCGGCAGAAATCAAACGGCTGGGATCGGCCTGGCGGGCGGCATCTACCAGCGAAGTCATAAAATTCAGTCGCTCATCGGTATCGGCATTTTCATTACCGACGGACCAGATAATTACGCTGGCACGATTTCGGTCACGATAAATAAGCTCCATCAACTGATTATGCGCATCGCGTTGGGTTGCTGGATTCTTAAAATCGATCGCCCAGTAGTTTGGAATTTCCTCCCAGAGCAACAAGCCCACTTCATCCGCAATACGCGCGGCCAGCTCATGGTGAGGATAATGCGCCAGTCGCAGGTAGTTGCAGTTAAGCTCTTTGGCATCCTGAAAACGGCGGCGGATATCCGCTTCGTTGGTCATTTTCCCTAACAGGACATCATCTTCATGGCAATTTACACCCCGAAGATAGAGCGACTTACCATTCAGACGAATATCCGTTCCCACGACCTCGATCTGCCTGAAACCCACGCGGTCGCTGACACAGTCACGTCCCAGCGTCGCCATGACCCGATACAATTTAGGATGCTCAGGAGACCAGAGTTGCGGCTCAGCAGACAATGTCGCTTCAGCAACCCCGTCAATCACCGGCAGAGTCACGGAGATACCCAGTTCAGCAAGGGTGAAATTGACCTCTGTCGCGTCACCTTCAACCGCTATTCTCACGGCAATTTGATTATAGTTCCCATCGGGGACTAAATAGACAAACAGATCCTGAATATAGGTTTGCGGCGTTCGAATAATATCGATTTCACGATATATTCCGCCGTAGTTAAACCAGTCGTTATTTCTCAGAGGAAGCCTGTCGGTGGTGCGATTATTATTCACACACAGCATCAGCACATTATTGCCGGGTTGTAATAGCGGCGTTAACTCAGCACAAAATGGAGTGGAACCACCATAATGATTGCCAATGAACTGATGGTTGAGGAAAACTTTGCAATCGTAGTTAGCGGCGCCAACGCGTAAAAAAATACGTTCATCAGCGTCCTGCACGATATAGTCGATTTCGCGGGTGTACCACGCACTCCCCTCAAAATAGAACCATTTTTCGTTCATCATCTGCCAGCATCCCGGCACCGGAACGGTATCACCGGCAAAAGGATCGTAATCATAAGGGTCCCGGCGCGTTTCAGCATCGCGTTTATCCAGGAGATGCCATTTTTGCCGTAGCCCGGTGTCGTGAAGATCCAGCGTAAATCGCCACTCCCCGCTCAGGCTTTCGCACTGGCGACCGCCAGTGAACAACAGATTGGTATGGTTAAGATTCTGCGTGTTGTATGGCTGGTCATATTGCTCGTTGTGCAGGCATTCAACGGCATTTTCTGCCAGGTCAGATTTTTCCAGCATGAGATATCCTTCATAAAAGAGGTGTTGCTGAAGAATAACGGCTCAAAAACCGGGCTTGATGGCGATCCTTGGGATCACAAGACTGAGAGAGAGGAAAAAACAAGTAAATGTGACAACCGTCTAAAATGTAGAGCATCTCAGTGTGATCAGTGTCTCATAATAAATTTTATCGTAGTGACCTGCATCACATTAACAACCTTGGGTAGCGATATTACTCACATAAAATTATAGCTGAACTTCAGGGATCTCAATTCTCTTTCTAACCCGTCACGGACTCAGACCAGGTCACTTACACTGGCTGAACGTAATTTTTGCTGGGTCTGTTTGGATAAGTTCTCATATCGTGACGGAGGAAATACGATGGGGCAGTTGCAAAGTGGTGTCAGTAATCAAGCAGTAAAGATGAGTTCTACAACCAGTCGATATCGATGGACAATTTGCGCGTTACTCTTTTTTTCAGTCACTATAAATAATCTTGACAGATCTATTTTAGGGTTACTCGCGCCAATGCTACAAAAAGATATTGGCTGGAACGAGATTGAATACGGCAATATTGTGACGGCATTTCAGGCCGCCTATGCGTTAGGTTTATTTCTGTGCGGACGTATCGTTGATGTTTATGGTGCCCGCCTGGTTTTACCTATCGCTCTGGCGCTCTGGAGTGTGGCAGCGATGGCTCATGGTATGGTCGGCACAGTGATTGGTTTCATTTACGCCCGTATATTCCTTGGGTTAGGGGAAAGCGCCAACTTTCCTTCCGCAGTAAAGGTTGCCGCTGAATGGTTCCCGAAACGAGAACGCGCATTTGCAACCGGTATTTTTAATGCCGGCTCCAATGTCGGTAATATTTTTGCACCCATCATTATTCCCTGGATTGCCTTACAATGGGGATGGCGTGAAGCATTCGTCGCAACCGGTGCTGTCGGGTTTATCTGGATTGTTTTCTGGTTATTTTTATACGGAAAACCGGAGAAGGTAAAAAAAGTAAACGAAGAAGAGTTAGCCTGGATTAATCAGGATGATGACGCGGGCAGTGCCGAACTGTCACAGCAAAAAATCAGCTGGTTGGGGCTGCTGAAATATAAGCAAACCTGGGCATTTGCTATTTGTAAGTTTCTGACAGACCCGATCTTCTGGTTCTTCCTGTTCTGGTTACCGAAATGGCTGCATGACGCCCGCGGTATTGATATGGCTCATATGGCGATGCCACTGGTTCTAATCAATATTCTGGCAACCATGGGCGGTCTTGCTGGCGGATATCTCCCGGCATGGATGGTGAACCGCGGTATGGCTGTCAATAAGGCACGTAAATTAACGTTATTGCTATGTGCCACCTGCGTACTGCCTATTTTATTGGTTTCGAATGTTTCTAATCTTTGGGTCGCGGTTTCGTTGATTGGACTTGCTGTTGCAGCGCATCAGGGTTGGTCAGTCAATCTTTATACCAGCGTATCGGATATGTTCCCTAAACAGGCTGTGGGTGCCGTTGTCGGTATTGGCTGCTTAATTGGTTCTCTCGGTTCAATTATCTTTACACAGGCAACAGGCCATATCCTGCAAGCGACAGGCAACTATTGGTCTATTTTCCTGATGGGCGGATTTGCCTATCTGCTGGGTTTCCTGATTATGCATTTTTTAATTCCAACAATGGCTGCGGCTAAATTTAAATAAAATTAATCGTATAGGAACTGAATATGTCATTTACCGATAGCCTGTTACAGGAACGAATTCTTGCAGCCAAAGAGAAAAGTCTCCTCTGGCTTAACAGCATGCAACTCCCTAACGGAACGCCTGGTGTATTACGCGTCAGCGAACTTCATCAGCCAGAACAGTGGCCGCAGATGCTGTTGCCAGGCACCTACGATGGGACAATGGCTCGCGTTTTATTAGGCGATGAGATATCTGAGAAAAAAGCGCTGGCGGACTGGGTATTAGGCCATCAGCAAGAGGAAGGTTTTTTCCAGTTACCGGGGTTGTGCTGGAGCGAAACCTGGAAAGGGCCGGATGCCAATATCACTCGTCAGTACATGCGCTTTCATACGACAAACTACTGTATGGGTACGCTGGATGTTCTGGATCAACTGGATCGCCTCGAACTGCCGTTTTTGAAACCGTACCTCGACCCACAATATTTTTGGGCATGGTTAGGCCAACGCGATATGCGCGATCCCTGGCTGGAAGGGAACAATATCGTCAATATGGGCAGTTTTCTGTTACTCGAACAGCAAAGAGATCCAAACGGCCCTGCGGCTCAGCGTTTGCAGGATATGATCTTCTGGCATAATCAGCAAAGCGAGCCCTATTCTGGTTTCTGGGGACCGGGCCAGCAGTACAGTCAGGAGGCATTATTATTTGCTCTCTGCGGTGCGACGCATAATTTGCATGTCTTTTATGCGCTCGATGAAAATATTCCCTATTTCAACCAGTCAATGAGCCGTTGTCTGGAGCAACCCCTGGCTGTTCGCAGCAGCTGCATTGATGTCGATATTATCGATATTCTGGCGCACGGCCATGCCCGTTGCCCACAGCGCAAAGACGAAATTGAGCACTGGTTACGCAGTATGTTGGTGAAATTGCTCGACTTCCAGAATGCAGACGGTGGGTTCCCGGACACCTTGCTCGGCGAACGAGGTTATGACGGTTGGGTGAAGGGATATAAAGAACCTCAGGGACACAGTAATACCTTCGCCACCTGGTTCCGCTGGATAGCGATTGCGATGATCGCCGATGTATTATGGCCACAATGGCAAAACTGGCGTTTTCGTAAAACCATCGGTATTGGTTATTTTAAGCCAACAGTCGGAAAATAAACCGTTTATATGCACGTTGTTATATTTTCACGGCAACAGACTATTAGCAGACAGTGGCGATATTGAATAAACCATAATGCAAGGCAGGATAATATCCTGAGGCTATCTTATACATATTGGTATAAGTTACGGCCGATCCCTGCACGATGTACAATGACGTTCTGTTATTGTTCTATAAAAAGACAGGTATATAATGACCTGTCTTTTTTCTATTCCCTTTTCATCGTGTAACCTTACTTTTCTTATGTTGTCGAATCGCAAAAGCACTTTCACCACGGAGGTCTGACATGAGTAATGTGAGTGATTTCAATGCATGTATGACCATTTTCTGGCAACAGCACGAACCAGAACTCTTACGTTTTTTGGTATCCAAAACAGGGGATGAGGAGAAAGCCGCTGACCTTCTGCAAGAGCTTTTTCTCCGTGCCCGCGCTCATTCCGATCATTTTTGTGAGATGGAGAATCCGCGTGCATGGTTGTATCGTGCAGCGAGAAATCTGCTCATCGACGAATACCGCAGCGCCAGAGAGTTTGTCGAACTGGAAGAAGATACCCTGCTGTCTGACATATCTCCTGATGCCATTTCAACGCTGAATGTTTGTCTGCCTGAAACCCTGCAGGCGTTGCCAGAAGATGAGCGATGGCTGATTGAAGAATCCGACCTTAACCGGCGTCCCCAACAGGCGCTAGCCGATGAGTTGGGAATCTCGCTGACTGCGTTTAAATCCCGCTTGCTGCGGGCGAGAAAGCACCTGAAAGAAGCGATGACGGAGCTTTGCCAGATTGAGGCGGATGACACATCTCCCGTCTGCTGCCACAAAAAAATGACGTAACCGCGCATCTTTTTCCCGCCACCATCGTTTACCTCAGTGTAAAGGCAAATGACTAACACTGAGGTAAGTAACACATGTCAAAAATCGAGATCTTTGAAGCGGCTGGCTGCTGTGCCACCCGCAGCGTCGTGGTTAGCGACGAGGCGGTTAAATGGAACGCCAGCGTAGAATGGGCGAAGAAAAATGGCGTTGATATTCAGCGCTACAGCCTTGCGAAGAACCCACAACCGTTCCTGAATACACCCATTATCAACGAATTTCTGAACACATCAGGGATGGCGTCCCTGCCGGCCACCTTGCTCGACGGCAAACTGGTGATGACCGGTAAACTTCCCACTCGGGATGATATCGCCCGTTGGGCGGGTATTCCGCTTACTCAGGACTGGAGTGAAGACAGTGCGCAACCGCGCTGCTGCAGCATTCCACGTATGCCTTAATTCCAGAGGAGCTAGCACTGATGAATATGCCATTTTTAAAAGCAATCCCCCCGTTCATTTTCTTCACCGGTAAAGGTGGTGTCGGTAAAACATCTCTGGCCTGCGCCACTGCGGTATGGCTGGCCGATCAGGGTAAGAAAACACTGTTGGTCAGTACCGATCCGGCGTCTAATGTCGGTCAGGTATTTAGCCAAACCATCGGTCACCGGATAACGGACATGACTGCCGTAGACAATCTTTCCGCGATGGAAGTTGACCCGATGGCTGCCGCGCAAGCCTATCGCGATAGAGTGCTTGATCCGGTTCGTGACATGATGCCAGCCGACGTGGTGCGCAGTATTGAGGAACAGCTTTCGGGTTCCTGTACGACGGAAATCGCGGCATTCGATGAGTTTACCGGCCTGTTGACCAACCCTGAGTTGCGGGAGATGTATGACCATATCGTCTTTGATACCGCGCCAACCGGGCATACGATCCGCATGCTTGAGCTGCCGGGAGCGTGGAGCGGCTATCTGGAAGCAAATCCCGATGCCGCAGCTAATCTTGGACCACTGGTCGGACTGGAGAAACAGCAGCACCAATACGCAGATGCGGTTAAAGCATTATCTGACGCCACGCTTACGCGCCTGGTACTGGTCGCCCGCGCCCAGGCTTCAACGCTAAAAGAGGTTTCACATACCCACGATGAACTCTTCGCAATAGGGCTGCAGCATCAACATCTTGCCATCAATGGCGTGCTGCCCCCGTTCGCGGGTAAAAACGATCGACTGGCGCAAAGTATCCTGGCGCGGGAAGAGAAAGCGCTACGGGCAATGCCGGAGAATCTGGCGAATCTCCCCCGCTCGCAGCTGTATCTGAAGCCCTTTAATCTGGTTGGTCTGGATGCGCTGCGGGCGTTATTTACTGACAGCAACGCATCATCAGAGACGCCCATCACTGCTCTGAACACCCTCAATTTGCCAAAACTTGCTTCGCTGGTCGATGAACTGAGCCAGGCAGGAAAAGGTCTGGTCATGACGATGGGTAAAGGCGGCGTAGGTAAAACAACCGTCGCGGCATCGGTGGCGGTATCGCTGGCTAAGCGCGGCCACAAAGTCCACCTGACGACGTCCGATCCGGCAGCACATCTTTCTTATACGCTGGATGGCTCGCTGCCTAATCTTCAGGTTAGCCGTATCGACCCGAAGGCAGAGACAGAGCGTTATCGCCGCTTTGTATTGGAAAATCAGGGCAAAGGATTAGACGCTGAAGGACTGGCGGTGCTGGAGGAAGATCTCCGTTCACCATGCACCGAAGAGATCGCCGTTTTCCAGGCCTTCTCACGGGTCATTAAAGAAGCCGATAACCAGTTTGTCATTATGGATACCGCACCGACAGGCCACACGCTACTGCTACTGGATGCGACAGGGGCGTATCACCGTGAAATGGTGCGCCAGATGGGGAAAACACATGACCATGTGATTACGCCAATGATGCAGTTGCAGGACCCGGACAAAACAAAAGTGATTATCGTGACGCTGGCTGAAACCACGCCCGTGCTGGAAGCGGCGAATCTGCAGAACGATTTGCGTCGGGCCGGGATCGCGCCGTGGGCATGGGTTGTGAATAATAGTCTTGCCGCTGCGATACCGTCCTCCCCCTTCCTGATGACCAGGGCGAGTAGTGAGCTACCGCTGATCTCTGATGTAGAAGAACAGTATGCGACGCGTATTGCGTTAACGCCTTTGCAAAGCGAGGAGCCGGTTGGAATAGATCTGCTGGAGAAAATGGCGAAGTAATGAATAAGGGGGCAAACGCCCCCTTAATCTTTATTTCAGTCGTTTACCAGCAACATCTACGACTTGCTCACCGTCTTCCTTGGCGAAAGCCCCTTTCTGCGCATCCGGCAGGATATCCAGAACCACTTCGGAAGGACGACACAGTCGCGTTCCCAGCGATGTCACCACAATCGGACGGTTAATCAGAATGGGATGTTGCAACATAAAGTCGATGAGCTGATCGTCAGTAAAGCGGTCTTCGGCAAGCGCTAACGTTTCATACGGTTCCACGTTTTTACGCAGCAGCGCCCGTACCGTGATCCCCATATCGGCAATGAGTTTGACCAGCTCATCGCGTGAAGGTGGGTTCTCAAGATAATGAATAACCGTCGGCTCGATACCGCTGTTACGGATCATCTCCAGCGTGTTGCGCGAGGTGCCACAGGCCGGGTTGTGATAGATGGTAATGTTGCTCATATCAGTATCTCATTACAAAGTGACAGAGAGACGTAGCGCCAGCGCAGCCAGCGTTACAAACAGCACAGGCAGGGTCATGATAATCCCGGTGCGGAAGTAGTATCCCCACGTGATTGTCATATTCTTCTGTGAAAGTACATGCAGCCAGAGCAGTGTTGCCAGGCTACCAATAGGGGTGATTTTCGGCCCCAGATCGCAGCCAATGACGTTGGCATAAATCATCGCGTCTTTGATAACGCCGGACGCGGTGCTGCCATCAATCGACAATGCGCCAACCAATACGGTCGGCATATTGTTCATAATAGAAGAGAGGAATGCGGTCAGGAATCCTGTCCCCAGCGTGGCGGCCCACAGTCCTTTATCTGCCAGTACGTTCAGCACGTCAGAGAGATAATCCGTCAGCCCAGCGTTACGCAGACCGTAGACCACCAGATACATCCCCAGTGAGAAGACAACGATCTGCCAGGGCGCGCCGCGCAGCACTTTACCGGTGTTAATACCGTGACCTTTTTTGGCCACCGCAAACAGGATTACCGCCCCCACCGCCGCAATCGCACTCACAGGAATCCCCATCGGCTCAAGGACAAAAAAACCGACCAGCAGAAGGAGAAGTACAATCCAGCCGGTTCTGAACGTCGCCGGATCTTTGATGGCTTTTGCAGGTTCTTTCAGTCGCGCCAGATCGTAATTGGGCGGGATATCTTTGCGGAAAAACAGATGCAGCATCACCAGCGTGGCAGTAATGGCGGCAATATCCACCGGCACCATGACTGACGCATATTCCGCGAATCCCAGTTGGAAGAAATCAGCCGAAACGATATTGACCAGGTTTGACACGATAAGCGGCAGACTGGCGGTATCGGCAATAAACCCTGCCGCCATCACGAACGCCAGCGTGGTGCTTTTACTGAACCCCAGCGCCAGCAGCATAGCAATAACGATCGGCGTCAGAATCAGCGCCGCGCCGTCATTGGCGAACAATGCCGCCACCGCCGCGCCGAGCAGAACAATATACGTAAACAGCAGACGCCCACGCCCATTTCCCCAGCGGGAAACGTGCAGTGCGGCCCATTCAAAAAAGCCGGACTCATCCAGCAAAAGGCTGATGATAATGACGGCGATAAAAGTTGCCGTGGCGTTCCAGACGATATTCCACACCACCGGAATATCAGCAATGTGTATCACACCCGATGCCAGAGCCAGTACGGCACCCAGCGTGGCGCTCCAGCCAATGCCTAATCCCTTTGGCTGCCAAATAACCAACACGATGGTCAGGATGAAAATGGCTCCTGCCAGTAACATAAAACCTCCTGACAGGGCAGCAACGCCACCCTGTATGCGTAAAAAATTAACCTGCGAGTTGTTTGAGTTTTTCGATGCCCGTCGGCTCTGACGCCAGTAGCGGGACCAGCGCGACACGAGAGGCGTGCTGGTGTTTAACCGCCTCTATTTGCGGGAGTTCCTGTTGCGCACGCAGACGAAGCAACGGCGAACGGGTATCCGCAATGGAAAGGCTGTTATTGATAATCCAGCCCCAGGGATGAATCCCTGCACGTTCAAGGTCGGCCTGCAAATTTGCCGCCTCAAGCACGGGTGTGGTTTCCGGCAGCGTGACCAGTAACACTTTGGTTCGTTCCGGATCCTGAAGCTGCATCATTGGCGTGGTGAAATGGCCCTTATCGCCCATTTTCTTAGCAATTTCGCGGTGATACGCCCCGGTGGCATCCAGCAACAGTAGCGTATGCCCGGTGGGTGCCGTATCCATGACCACGAAGCGCTTACCCGCTTCACGAATCACCCGTGAAAAGGCCTGGAAGACCGCAATCTCTTCGGTACAAGGAGAGCGTAAATCTTCTTCCAGCAGGCGTTTCCCCGCGTCGTCCAGCGCTTTTCCCTTCGTCTCAAGGACATGCTGACGATAGCGTTCCGTTTCCTCGTGAGGATCGATCCTGCTGACCTGCAGATTGTTGAGACTGCCGTTAAGGGTTGTGCTGAGATGCGCCGCAGGGTCAGACGTTGTCAGATGGACATCAAATCCCCTGTCGGCCAGCCTGACGGCGATGGCTGCCGCCATCGTGGTTTTCCCTACACCGCCTTTGCCCATCAGCATGATCAGGCCATGTTCATTGCGAGCAATGTCATCAATCAATGCAGAAAGCGATGGAATTTCAGGGCGTTGCTGAATACTTTCTTCAGAAAATGATGCCGTCGCAGGCTGCGAGGTGAGAAGCCCTCTCAGTGCCGGTACGCCGACCATATTGACTGGTTGAAGGAATAACGTGTCCGTGGGGAGTGCCAACAAACCTGCGGGCAGATTAGCCAGCGCCTCCTGCTCTCGCCGTCCTATTGCAGCAGTCAATGTGTCGCTTACCGCTTCAGTTTCGGGCAGAACGCCGTTAATGACCAGAGACTGGTTCTTAAGGCCAATCGCCGCTAGTTCGTCATGCGTACGCGCAACTTCCTGCAACGTGGATTTTTGCAGTCGGGCGACCAGAACTAATCGGGTGCGTTTCGGATCAGAAAGCGCCTCAACGGCATGGGCATACTGTTCACGCTGCTTTTCCAGCCCCGCCATCGGGCCGAGACAGGACGCGCCATCGGGATTGCTTTCAATGAAACTGCTCCAGGCACCAGGCAACTGGAGTAGGCGAATAGTATGGCCGGTCGGTGCAGTATCAAAAATGATATGGTCAAACCGGGTCAGCAGAGAGGCGTCGGTCAGCAATCCGGTAAACTCGTCAAAAGCGGCAATCTCTGTCGTGCAGGCTCCCGAAAGCTGCTCATTGATGCTATTGACCACGTCTTCAGGCAGAAGACCTTTGATGGGATCAACGATTCTGGCCCGGTACTGTTGTGCAGCGGCTTGAGGATCAATCTCAAGTGCCGACAATCCAGGCACGGTGGCTATTGGCTGAATAGTATTGCCAATAGCCTGACCAAAGACCTGACCTACGTTTGAGGCCGGGTCGGTACTGACCAGCAGCACCCGTTTGCCCTGCTCCGCCAGACGAATTGCCGTGGCGCAGGAAATAGAGGTTTTACCCACGCCCCCCTTACCGGTAAAAAACAGGTAGGGAGGGATATTCTGTAAGAATTTCATCTGTCCTCCTGACATTTTCAACAACAGGACGTATCACCACCACAGCAACGTGTCGGTGCCAATCCCACCTTCTCCAGTGGAATACCAAACCAGCGAGCCAGTTCAGCGCGTTTTGGGTAACGTCCTGCCATCACCGTTTCGCCATCCAGCAACAACAGCGGAAGCCCTTCAGCCCCGGAAGCTTCAAGAAATGCTTTCGCTTTCTCGTTTTGAACAAAACTCATCGGCTGTTGTGCCAGGTTGTAACGTTCGACCTGAACACCACGCCCTTTCAGCCATTGCACATCCGCAGAAAAATCGACCAGCACCTGATCAACATCTGTACCGCAGACGCCGGTGCTGCAACACAGCGCAGGGTCAAATACCGTTAACGTTTTCATTTCAACACCTCACATTCGAAAAATCATATATGTTCAGGCAAATTTTTTAGATGCAAACCGCTTTACCGCTGCCAGAACAGTTTGCCGATGCCAGCTTACGGGCGATGGCCTGAACGTCGTCCTGTTGGCTTAACCAGGCTTGCTCGATCACCTGAGCAGACCAGGAAGGAATATGTGGAGATAAGCGGTAATGAACCCATTTTCCCTGCTTACGATCCAGCAATAAACCGCTTTCCCGTAGCATTGCCAGATGGCGAGAGATCTTGGGCTGTGACTGATCCAGTGCCGTGCAGAGATCGCACACGCACAGTTCTCCCATCTCTCTGAGCAGCAAAACGATGCCCAGACGAGTTTCATCGGAGAGAGTTTTGAAGAGTTGTAGGGAAGTCAGAGACATCATTCCTCCTGTTCAATGTAAAGACAGGATACGCCGCTCAAAAATAAAATCAAACACACGTTCACTAAAACAGATATGAAAACCAACCTTCCCCATAGGTTCAGACATGTGGCATAGCGCTGACTCTGCGTATCAAGATAACCCGTGCTTTCCTTCCTGTGCTTTCAGCTCAGTTTATGGCCAAGGTACTGGCAGCCCCCCATGAGCAAAGACAGTATGGTGAAAGGCAGCATGGGTACCTCTCTTTAACCATCTTTAATGACTCTAAAGTGTCTGTTAAACCTGTGGCTATTCAGCGATGAAAACGGCTGATACCATTGCCATAGCATCAACATACAAGTATCCCCCCTTTCTTCACCTGTGGATAAAGACGCTAACGACATCACTGTCTGGCATTTTTCCATGGAACTTCAACGGAGTCGTTATGCGTAAATTGAACATTGGTGCCCGGGGACATGACCTCAGTGGGCAGACCCCGGCAGAAATGGTGGCCTTTTCCCGTGAACTGGGCATTGACGGCCTGCAGCTGGCAATCCACAAAAGCTGGGAAGAGGCATACAAAGCCCGCGATATTGAGACGATTGTCGGCAATATTAAGCAGATTCAGGAATCAGGAATTTCGGTGTTCCTGCTCGCCAGTTACTTCAACCCGGTCCATTCGAACACCTCATTTTTGGCCAGTGAGATAGAGCGCGCACGGTTCAATATCGACATGGGTCTGCGCTGCGGTATCGGGCTCATCGGCAGCGAAACGGGCTCTCTGAATGACGATGCATGGACATGGCATCCGGAAAACCACTCAGAACCTGCCTTTCAACACGTATTGGCCAGTTTCCAGCAGTTGCAGCCCAATCTGGAACATGCGCAATGTCGTTTCCTGGTTGAGCCTGTATACGATCATGTCATTTATGATGCCGACAGCCTGATGCGCCTGAATACTCAACTCGGCGAACACTTCTGTGTGACCTTCGATATTGCCAATTTGCTCAATGCTGACAATGCGGCGTCATGGGAGTCTATCTTCGAAGATTTCCTTAACCAGCACGGACCACGCATTCGTCTGTTCCACTTTAAAAATTTCGTCCTCGAAGGGGGGCAAAAAATCCCAGTTCGTCTGAATGAGGGTCTTATTGATTATGAGAAAGTGCTTACGATGCTGGCAAATCACGGACTCACTCAGGTCCCAATCATCGTTGAGGAGTTGCAGGGAGAAGCGCTGAGCGACAGCATAGCTTATCTGCGTCAACTGCAGTTTTGACCAGGCGGTATGCCGTGACGTAGTGGCTTCAGGAACAGAATCGAGTATCCAGGGTGTTGATAGCCATGAACAGTACTCGATTCTCCGGAAGGCGCGGTTGCCGTTGTATTCTGGTGTTCCAGGAAGATGGAGTCCATCCGCACGTTGGACAGAGGGCAGCAGCACTCGTTGCCCCCTGTCCACAAGGGGACGAGATGACGCAGGCACTAATTCAATGCGACCTTTTTCATCGTACTGAGGAAGTGTTGAATGTTGGGGTTGGTATTTTTTGATCGGTAAATTGCATAGATATAACAATTACAGTGAAAGTCCGAGATGGGCAGAAATGCAATATCCTGTCGATTATTATCAATGACGGTTTTGCCAACTAAGGTAACCCCCAGTCCAGCGGCCACGAAGGATAACGCGGAATGTATTTCTCTGGCTTTGTAGGAAATCACCGGGGATAACCCATTTTGTTTGATTTTTTCAACAACGGTATCTGAGAACTCGCTTTTTTGATTACCCGGAAAAGTAATAAATGGCGAGTTGCAAAAATCTTTCAGAGTTATAAATTTATTCCTTGTAAGATAATGATTCTTTGGTACGGCAGCAAATAACGGATCGATAAGAATCAACTCCCGACAAAAATCATTATCCACCTCCTGTTTTTGCTCCATTGCACGGACGAAACCTAAATCAATAACCTGCTCAGCTAATAACTCATATTGATTTGTGGAGAGTCCTTCTTTTAAATTAATATCAATATGTCCGAAGCTATTAGTAAACTGCTTTATGGTTTCTGGCAAAATATTGAAAATAAGCGAGCGAATTACGCCTATATTTAATGAGGTAGATTCAGAGTTGGTGGGGTGTGTTTTACGCCCCACCTGGCTGGTCAATCTACTTCTGGTGCATAGCGATACCCAGTTTCAGCATAGCAGCCACATTTTTGGCTGTACGTTGCAGGTTTGTACCAGCTTCCGATAGCACCTGGTCTAACGATTGGGGCGCACGTACAGTGCTAAATATCCCGTCGAAGTAATGCATTAGATCTTCGGATTCGGCCCCTAATGAGCCTGCAATGCCGATGACAGGAATGCCCAGATCAGCCGCTTTCTGTGCTATACCAAATGGTGTTTTTCCCTGGAGAGTTTGATTATCCATTTGCCCTTCTCCGGTAATCACCAGATTAGCTCCCTGGAGGACTTTATCTGCATCCAGTGTTTCTAATATCATCTCAATGCCGGGTTTAATCTTGGTCTTGAATATTAGCGATAGCCCAAGTGGTGTGCCACCTGCTGCGCCATAGCCTGGGCTATTTCTGTTATCTTCTCCTGTGAGCTTTTGCACCAGATGGGCAAAGTGATCTAAAGCTGCATCAAGGCGTACCACATCATCAGGGCCTGCCCCTTTTTGTGGTCCAAAAACATGGCTGGCACCAGTAACGCCTGTAAGATGATTTGTAACGTCACAGGCTATAACGAATTGTATTTGCGCACATCGCTTATCCACCTGACTTAGATCCAGGTGCGCGACTTCTGCGAGAGCCTGGCCGCCCCGGCAAATTTTCTCGCCATGTGAGTTGTAAAAAACCCCGCCCAGGGCCTCGACAATGCCAGCTCCAGCATCGTTAGTTGCGCTTCCGCCAAGACCAAGAAGAATTTTATTAACGCCCCTATCCAGGGCTTCTTTGATAAGCTGCCCAGTTCCAAAGGTTGAAGTTACTAGCGGATTACGGAGGTGAGGCGGGACTTTATCCAGCCCGGATGCTGCGGCGACCTCAATCAGCGCAGTTTTGCCGCCCTCTAATAATGCCCATTCGGCTTGTACCTGTTCACCCAGTGGCCCTTCAACCAGAGATAACATTTTCTGACCATTAAGTGCCTGCAAAAGGACTTCAACCGTTCCTTCACCGCCATCCGCTAGCGGCAAAAATTCGTAATGTGCATCAGGAAATATTGTGCTGAATCCTGCTTTAATATGCTGACAAACTTCCAAGGCAGAGAGCGATTCTTTAAACGAATCTGGTGCGATAACGACTTTCATTTTTGAGTAGTCCTACCCGCCCTGTAGGCGGGTTTCGTAGCAGAAATTTACAGGGTGAAGAGGAACGATTTAACCTGGCAGGGTTCCAGAGTGCCAAACGAGGTGGTTTCAACCGCTGATGTGCATACTTGCTCATCAAGCCGGGTTTCTTTCCATGACGTTACATCTCCCGTGAAAGAGACGTTATCCTGAATTGCCGTGTGTTCTGATGGATTGTAGACACGCAGAATAAGCGCCTGAGCATCTTCTGCTTTTTTTAGCGTACTCAGGACGGCCCCGGTTTTTGACTTACTCAGTAAGCTGTAGCTAAGCGGCCGGTTCTGCTCACCCACATTCAACTTCATCGCGTTATAAGGGATTTTGTTATAGCACTGAATGGGTGTCACATTATCGCGTGCCGCCGCCATAACGTTGGCATCGATATGATTACCCGTATAACCGTATAGCGAAAAATTACAGATAATTTTGCCACGTACCTGAGAATCGGGCGTAGGGATCTTGATACCCGAAGGGCGACCCGGACGTAGTAGCAGGTTCTCCTTACCCAGTACACCAACACCACGTAACAGGGTCAGCGCAAAAGTATCTTTCTCCCCATTACCTTTACTTGAAATGACTTCAAATTCGCGCAGGCCATTGGTCATGATGGCAAGGCCGCCTTGTGTATTTTCAAGTGCCGCAAAATTCATCAGTTGGTAAACAGGAACTGGAGCTTCTTTCCAGCCATCGTCTTCCCAGTTCGCCATTTCCGGATCGCTGGTTGGGCGAGTAATCGTGCCAAACTGGTTATCTGCCACGACGGTGCTGGAAATAAATGGTGTTGGGATTAGAACCCTGACTCGATGGTCATTAGCCTGATTATCCAGTTCCAGACTCACGTTAATATGGCGTGACCCTTGTTTCAGGGTGACCTGGTAACACACATCGATATAACCGTTCTGTCCAGCCCGGGTCTCACGCTCTGAAAGATCTTTGGGTAAATCCATGCATAAATTGATAGTAGCCAGAGACTGGAAGCCCTCATGCTTAATGTTTATATCGGCTGCAAATTGATCAGAGTAAAGCAACCATTCATGGCGGGATGGAGAATAGTCGTATTCATCACCATCGTCAGAACCATCTTCAATACGCAATACCTGGTCAAAGCAATACTGTGTCTCTTTATCAAAGATAGTAAGCGTACCGTTTGTATTAATAGCAATACGGTAAAATTCATTTTCCAGCAGGGGAGCCTTTTGTTCCGCCGTTTTCTGGCTCCCTTCTTTATTAGGCTGTATGTGCAAAGTAGTAAAGCCCATAGCCGGAACAGGGTGCTTTATCTGGATATCGTACTCAATGAAAGGATCATAATTTCCGTAGTGAACGATTTGACGATCAATCTTACCTGGATCGATGGTACGGCGGTCCCTGATGTAATAATCAACTGACTGACCATTCTCATCAAAGAGGCTGAATGTCTCCGCTCTGATGGTTATCGTGGTATTGATAACCTCGTCTCTGGCATAGGGGGAAAGATTAAACAGCGCCAGCTTATCGTAACCTTCCCCGGCAGGCATATGGTCAACAATCTTGCGTTTGTAGAAGTTAATCAGGTTGGTCGCCATGTCATCAGCCAGGATATAACGATTTAGGATTTCAGCATGAACCTTATCTGAACAACAACAGCCGATGGAGTCATGAGCATGATTTTTCATGCTTTCTTTCCACATTTTCTCAATAAGGCCGTGGTGGTATTCAAAACCAAGGGTCCAGGCAATAGAGGCTAACGGTTCAAGGATATTGACTATCTTGTTCTCTACCTCAGCATGGATAAGTTTGATGTCCATCCGCGTTGACGAAATAGTACGGTGGACACGCATGTACTTGCCGTCATTGAACTCACCTTTAACGATATCAAGTTGGTCACGCTGTGCTTCGACACGTTCAAATATCTCTTCGAAGCGGCTCATGATAAATTCTTTGTCCGGATAAATTTCCCGCAGTTTCGCCATAACGTCAAAAATGTCTTTCTGAATAGGCATCTGATCGTGGCCGTTGGGCAGCAGAATGTCTTTGGTCACTGACGCTTTTTCGAGCACCGGGAAATATTTATCAAGACGCGCTCTCAGTGCAGCTTCATCCAGCGGTAGATACTTACCAATGGCATATCCCAGCGGCAGAACCTGGGCGGTTACGGCACTACCGTCGTTAGACTGCCAGATAAACTCAGTTTTGTTTGTACCGTGACGTTCTGAACAACCCCGCCAGAACATCGTACGGGTAATGCCGAAGCCATTATATATAGCAGGCAGTTGTGAGCTCATTGAAAACGAATCAGGCAAATAGCCGATCTTCATGGGTTCACCCAGCGCCAGACAGTCACGCAGACCGTAAAACATATTACGGACAATCGACTCACCAGAGACCTGCATGGTATCTGTCTGGGAATACCAGGGGCCGACGATCAGTTTGCCTGCCTGCACCAGCGCCCTGACACGCAATTTGTTTTCTGGCTTGATAGCAAAATAATCTTCAAGCACCGCAGTCTGGCCATCCAGAACGTAATATTTATAGTCAGGATCGTTTTCCAGACGCTCTATGATTTCTTCCATGTTGTTTACCAACAGGATACGGGACTCTTCAGTTGTGAAATACCATTCACGATCCCAGTGCATATGAGGAGTGATATGGACTCGAGTTGTTGTCATAACTTTTACCGTCTTAGGCTAAATTTGCCGTTAAAGTGTATTTTCTTCGCCTGTGCCGAATTGAGGGCTCGTAAGGTCTGGGGCCAATGTTCTGTTGAGTAATCAGGATTATTTCGGTGTTGCGGTGCTTATGGCGAATTTCCCTTTTTTAACCGCATGCGCTCTCCAGGCTACGAGTGTCAATGTGGAGAGCGTGGTACCTATTAGTGCAGCACCAAACCAGACGGCGGCGGCCATAAATGCGCCTATGCCTGCGTCATGTAATAAGAAGATGGAGAAGATCCCGGCTCCTGGCGTAGACAGCCCGATACCCGTTGCGCCAACGATGGCACCAGTGACAACTGAGCCTAAAAGGAATGATCCTATGACACGCACGGGATCCTCAATCGCCATTGGAATCGCCCCTTCCGTAATACCCGCGAGGCCCAGCAACCAGGTCGATTTACCTGTTTCGATTTCGAAATCTTTAAAGAGGCGCGGAGCCAGTAGTGTTGAAGTCGTCACGGTAAAAGCAGAAACCATTTTGACCGCGCCAAAGATGGCATAAGGCCCATAAACACCATTTGCCATGGCACCGAGGCAGAAGGCATAGGCGGCTTTGTTGACCGGACCACCAAGGTCGAAAGAAACAAAAAAGCCGATCACTGCACCCAGTAAAAGTGCGTTAGCGCCTGACAGGCTGTTTAACCACTCCGTCAGCCCGTGGTTTAACCAGGCGACAGGTTTACCAATGACAAATAACATCAGTGAACCTACAACCAGAGTGCCAATAACCGGGTAAAGGTAGAACGTGAGAAAACCATTGAAGGTTGGGCTCAGGCGAATATTTGTTTTCACCCAGCGCATCACATAACCGGCAATCAGGCCGCCAGCAACACCGCCCAGGAAGCCAGCCCCAATAAGGTTTGCTGCAATACCCGCAGCAAAACCCGGACCTAATGCTGGTTTATCTGCAAGAGAGTAGGCGGTATAGGCTGCCAGAACGGGCACCATTAACGTCCCCAGTAATCCCCCTCCCAGTTGGCGGTACATCCACAGCCATGACTCTTTTTCGCCATATAAATGCTGAAGATTGAACATTTGTGCCAGCAAGACAGCAACCGCCAGAACCGTCCCCCCTGCCACAATCAAAGGGACGGCGTAGGAGATCCCTGAAAGCAGCGCCTGTTTTAGCTCTGTTTTGAGTGGTAACTTTTTTGTTGGGCTGTCCGTTGCCAGTTTACGTTCGGCTCCAGAGCCTTTTTTACCTGATTCAACGGCCTCGAGCAGAATACGTTCTGCATGCTTAATGGGCTCTGCAACAGGCACCTCCACACGAGGAAGCCCTGTGAAGCGTTCAACTTCTTTGATTGCGACTTCAGCGGCAAAAATAACGGCGCAGGCACTGTTTAACTGGTCTGCTGTTAAACGATCTTCAATACCGTTAGCGCCCTGTTTTTCCACACAGACGTTATATCCCAGCTTATAGCCTGCTTTTTCAAGGTACTCCGCCGCCATATAGGTATGAGCAATACCTGCCGGGCAGGCGGTGACGCAAACGATAGTGGGTCTATTGGTATTTATAACCTCTTTTTTCGTCTCTTTTTTATCATGACCATCAAGTAAATCCATGACATGACTTACCTCGGTGGCATGTAACACGGCATTCCTGACATCATCATCTACGAGTGTTGTCGTGAGCGTCGTTAAAAGTTGCATGTGGGTTGAGCCCGCTTCAGCATCGGGGATGGCAAGAAGAAAAATAAGATTCACATCTTCTTCGTCTTCATCCACACCTTGCCATTTGAGCGATCTTTTTAAGGTGGCGACGGCAAATGCGGCGTCCTTTACAGCATTGGTTTTGCCATGAGGAACGGCCAGTCCTTCTCCCAGGGCAGTTGGTCCCTGCTGTTCACGCGCAAAAACAGCTTTCAGGTATGCTTCCTTATCATGCAGTTTTCCCTGCTGGTCCAGTTTGTCTGCGAGAGCCGTTATCGCCTCATCGCGATCTTCAAATGTCGTTTGTAGCGTTATCAGAGACGGATTGGTAAGAGAAGTCAGTTTCATCATTTGTCCCAGGTTCTCATTCAAATTATCACCATTACCAGTACAACAATGATACCTATGTCGTCTATTCTAAACGTTGATAACGATCTCATTTGTACTATCATTTGTATTGATTTGGTATCATCAAAAGAAAGATGAAAGGCAATGATTACTAAGGTATTGAAATTTAGTATCATCGATGAAGTGGTAAAACCTGTGCAAATTGATATAAGAGGTAATGATGGTCAGGCTGCCAATGTACCGACAGATTGCCAATGCAATCAGGGAAAAGATCAACTCCGGTGAGTACAAGGTTGGCGAAGCTCTTCCAACAGAAGAGCAGCTGCGTCAGACATTTTCAGTCAGTAGAGTGACTGTGCGGCAGGCTATCAAACTGCTGGTTGAGAACGAGGAGCTTGAAAGCGTGCAGGGTAGCGGTACCTATGTGAAAGCGAGCAAGGTTAACTACGAAATTAATCAGCAAACCAGTTTTTCAGAAAAATGGGATCACCTGAATAAGGTCACTCATAGCGATGTGATTGCTTTTGAAATACAGCCAGCGACCTTAACGATTGCGGAACACCTTAATATTGATGAGGGGGAGAGGGTTTACTTCATAAAGCGTGTGCGTTTTATTGATGATACGCCGATTACGGTGGAAGAAACCTGGATGCCGCTTAGCCTGTTCCCGGACCTGACCTACCAGATTATGCAAGGCTCAAAGTACAATTATATCGAAAACCAAAAGCACTATACCATCGTCAGAAGTGAGCAGGAAATCTCGCCCATACTCCCCCCAACAGAAACGGCAAATTTACTTAAGATCGACCCAACAATGCCGATTATCGAAAAAAAAACGAAAGGTTTTTTAGCCGATGAGACTGTTTTTGAATTCAGTAAAAATCATATCAGCCCAGTTGGGTATAAATTTACGTTAATAGCTAAAAGACGAAATCCTGACTAGCCAGAACGCAGCTAACTTGAGGTATTTGCATGAAATAATTGAGAGGCCTTGGCTGCCTGCTGTTTACGGGGAACCCAGAGACCAGCACGCGTTATCAAAACCGGTGTTTTTAATACTTCAAAATCCTTCAATTCCAGCATTCCCGCTAAAAAACTGGTAAGGCAGCCCGGCCAACCAGTACCACCGGCACTGCTTTCTAAGGCTGAACTGGGATGAGATATCCCCCTCTTGTGCAGCATGCCCCTGAATAAGATGAGGCGATGCAGGGCTGGTGATGGATTGACAGGATCTTATCGGGCACGGATCAGCCAAGTAAACAGCGCCTGGCCCGGATATCGCCATGGCGATAGTCAAATTCGTACCGATACTTTCCGGCGTGATAGATAACGTGCTCAGCGGCGGCGTATTTGAAAGGGCGGGCTATGGTGTGAAGCATCTCACAGCCGCGCTCGAAAAAGGTAAGCATAGAAAGACCCATGCCATGATCGGTATTTTTGATGTAGCTACCATCAATGTCGCTGGCATCATAGATCAGCATTTCGACAGGCCAGCCCAGCACCAGCATGGTCTGCGCCATTTCCACTTTAGCCGCCAGCGGGGCGATATTGCGATCTTCAGCAGAATGAACCATCAGACAGAAGGTCTGATTAGCCCCCTGACTGACCATCTGCTCCAGTTGTGAACGACTAAAACCCCGGATCAGAAATTCACTCGGGCCAAAGTAATGGGGGTGCCCCGCGGTTTTGCGCCAGGGAGAATTTACGCTCATCGCCAGCGTCACCCGTTCGTTGGCCCCGGCGGAGTACTCACATGCCCCTATTTCGCGCCCGAAGACATAGGTAAGGTTGGGCTCAGCCCAGGAGGAGTTATCAAACAGCGCGCGAACCATACCTGGCCTGAGTTTATTCACCAATTGTGCAAGATATCCCCCGTAAGACGCGCCCACCAATATGATGTTGTCACGGTTGATCGGATAACGAGTCAGGACATCATTAATGGCAGCCACAATGTCCAGTGCGGCCATGATGCCAAAGTTTTGGTAGGAACCATCCGGTGGCGTCAACGAGGCGGTAAGCGTAAGAGGCGCGTCTGGTTTGAGGGCGCAAACAGCCTTTAACACCTGTTCATCTGTGCCATAACGGGCAATTTTGAGCGGTAAATGCGCTTCGAGTTGACGACGGTCTTCAGGTTCAAACGTGACTTTGGCTCCGACCTGAGGACGTGAACGCATGCAAAAATATTCGATGCTCAGAGCCGCACAGCCGTGACGCCCGGCAACCTTTTCGCAGAAGGCCTGGGTATAACCACCAAGATCAGCACCAAAACCCGGTAAATAGACGACGAGCCCATTACTTCCCCGTTCGGGTTGGTAGATTCGATAAGGCACAGCGCGCTGGGGGCTCAGACCTAGCTCAAAATCGGGATAACCAGCAATGGTATGGTCAACGATAGTCATGATGATGTGCCACTCCTGCATCAGGGAAATCGTAACGTACTCAGCAAATTTGTGATTAGATCATTACTCGGTTGATGAGGGACGACCCTCGCAGCATCCATGAGGGACACGCTGGCACAATCGCTCAATCCCTCTTCCACCATCGACCTGTAAGGTGCCAGTTCCTTATCCTTAAAGGCGACCTCATTCTCCCCTGACTTAAATGCGGCAGTCTGATTATTCTGTGGCTGGGTCTGGTTGACCACTGCACGCTATTTAATAACGGCGATGAGAAGGAAGTGAAACGGTCAGGAGGCTTAAAGCCGTGTTACTCAAGGACACAGCGCGTCATTTCTGACAGAGTCATGTATTCGCCCAGAGACAGGGGCTTTACGCTTCTGACCTAAACTAATAACCGGGCTGATTAAAATTGCAATGAACTAATATCACATTTAACCATGGTTATAATAGGGCCTTTCGGCTAGTCTGGTTTCTTAAACAGATAAGCCGAACCTATTTACCGTGGATATCAGCCTTCTCCTGAAAACAATCGTTGCCGCGATCCTTGTTCTGTGGGCCGTTGATGCTCTAAGGACAAAGCGAAAAAAAGAGCATCGCGACCCTGCTATTGCAGAGGCTGATGCCAGAGAACGGCATCAATGGCGCTATGTCAGATGGGGGTTCCGGGTAATACAAATCGCATGTTCAATGTATTTCGTCCTGTCAGCAATTAAGTTCATACTGACATAGCTACGGAATACTGAGTTATTCGAAGATGAGATATTCTGATAATTAACCTCACCCTGCAATCTAACGGCATTTAATGCTCGCCACATAATATCATTCAAAAATCGCAACTACAGCCGCCCTTGAAACATCGAATGTAGTGATGTGATGGACGCCCTTTCCTGTATGTGGTCAGTCAGATTTCGGAACTGTTCAAGGTAATATGACTTCATCATCAGTCCGCAATCGCTGTTTCATGCAGATAATGCCAGCAGGGTTGCTCATTCTGGATATCAATCACAGCAACCGACCAGCGAGAGTGCACATTGCCCTCATTGCGGTGAGTTTCACGGTAACGGCAAATGACTGAAGACGCCGACAACTGCAGGGTTTCAAAGCTATCAATGTTAATTTGCAGGTTCGGGCGACCACCTGTGTTATTGCGAAACAGGTTTTCCACCTCCGCAAAACCAATACTCTGCCCTTTCATGGTCACCATTTTGAACGACGGGCTGAAACTGCTGAGCAGGTTATTCAACGCGGCGGGGTAATCAGAACGCCCTGCGAACACCTCTTCAATCCATTGATGCAGCTCTACTACGCTTTGATGTGCAATTAATTCTCTTTTTGATTGCATAACGACTCCGGTTGTTTATTGAGTGACATAAGAGTAAGCAGGGGCAGCAGGCCAAGCAGCGCAGCAATAAGGAAGGCCGTGTGATAAGCAGATGTTGTCGTGGTGTGTTGCTGCAACAGATTAAACAGCAGTGTAAAAAGCGCAGCACCAACGCTAAATGACATCTGTCGGTTGAGGTTCCAGACAGTGCTGGCCCGGGACAAATGTTCGCCAGTGAAGTCGATCATCGCGGTAGTTTGTGCGGTATTTGCGCCAATACCGCCACCTATACCCATTAGCAAATATGCCAGTACCAGCACAGGCAACCCGTAGTCGGCACCCACCAGCGACAACAGCGCAATACCCGCCGCATGGCAGATCAAACCAGGGAGAAAGAGTTTTGCCGCACCAACTCGGTTATAGAAACGACTACAAATGCTCATGGCACAGAACGATCCGGCTGCGTACAACACCATCAGTAGCCCGGTTTCACTGGCACCCCATCCCATCACCTGTTGTAGAAAAAAGATGTTAAGTAGGTTCACACCCGTAAAAATGCCCGGCACAGCGTAATACACCAGCACAGAGAAGCGCATTCGCGGATTACTCAACACACTGAGATCCACAATAGCATCAGGCTGTCGACGATAATGGCGCACATACAGCGCGGCAAAAATGACGCCCACTATCACCAACCCCAGCGGCAACACCGGATTTGTCGCATCTGCGTAAAGTGACATCCCCATCAACAAAGCCGCCAAAGCAAGGCTTACCAGCGCCAGACCGGCAAGATCCGGGCGTTGGGCTGTGGTTTTCTCAGCTTTAATCCACCACCATGCCAGAGCAGCAGTGAGCAGGCTGAACGGAATATTACACAGGAATACCCAGCGCCAGGAGAAGTGATCAACAATCGCGCCGCCTGCCGCAGGTGAGATCGCGGGTGCGATCAGTGCGACGGCCATAATCAGCGTTGAGATCCTGGCCCGCTCGTTTTTTTGAAACAAACCAAATGTCAGCGCCTGACCGACCGGAATCAATAATCCTCCGCCTGCACCTTGTAAAAAGCGAAATATAATCAACCCGTTAAAGTCGGTTGATAATCCGGCGCACAACGCCCCCACAGTAAATACCGCCATTGAGGCCACCATGGTCATCCGCACCCCTATATGGCTGGCGATCCAGGTACTTAATGGGATTATCAGGGTCAGACCTAAAATATAGCTGTTGGCAACCCACGCCACGCTGGATTCAGAGACATGCAACTGACGGGAAATATCCGGCAAGGCGATTGCTGACATAAAAATATTTATGCAATCGATGAAAAAACCGGCTAAAAATAGCGTCGCAACGCGATAACGATATGTCATTTTGACCTCCGCTGCGCAGTCTAGACTGGCTTGACCAGCGGCGTCGATTAAACTAGATTAAACACGTTGTTTACTAAAATTTAACGCTTAATGTTTAATCACCTTAATCGAATTCAAACTTTCATCTCCGTTGTAGATTGTGGCTCCTTTACCAAAGCCGCAGAGCGCCTGTTCATCAGCAAGGCAATGGCCAGTATCCATGTGAAATCGCTTGAAGAAGTGCTGAATGTGCCATTGCTCATCCGCAATACGCGCGGCATTTCGCTGACAGAAGCAGGAGAAGTGCTGTACAACGATTTTCGCGAGATCTTCGTCAACATCCAGACTTCCTTGGAAAATATATCCGACAGCCATCGTTCGCTCTCAGGTACGCTAAGTGTTACTTCAACAACTGAATTTGGTGAGTATTATTTGTTGCCGATGATAAGTCAGTTTTGCCAGCTTAATCCGAATTTAAATATTAATTATTATGCCGACTCTTCAATGAATGATTTAGTGACTGAGCGGCTTGATCTGGCAATTCGACTGGGCTCTTTACGCGATTCTTCATTGAAAAGCCGAAAACTGGCAAGTTACCCGATTGTTCTGGTCGCCTCTGCCTACTGGCTTGAAAATAATCCCCTCAGTTCCCCAGAAGATTTGAATACCGCACCGTGGATCGCCAACAGCAATTTACGGACCCCGACACAATGGACGCTGACAGATGAAAAAGGGCAACCGTTTGATGTCCGCGCAGTTGCCAGATTCCACTCGAATACCTCAACAGCGATAAAATCTATGGCCTGCGCCGGACTCGGTATCGCCGTATTACCCGAATGGCTAGTCAGAGCTGAAATCGCCAGCGGCAAACTGGTACAACTCTTTCCCGATTATAAACTGCCGGTTCAGGACATCACTATTGTCTACGCTGGTGACCATCGGATCAGCCTTAAATGCCGCAAGTTTATTGATTACCTGGTACAGAATTTGGAGTTATAAGACTGGGTATGCCGGAAGATCTCGAAATGTGAATGGCTCGATTATGCGGGATGGTTACGGTGCAGAGATACAGTAACCAGAGAAAAATGATAGCAGGGCTATCAGAGATTTCATTTGGAGAATTTTTCATCTATTTATTGTCAGCGATTATGACTTAGATAATGCCGAATCAAATCTTTTTCGAGCTATTTTACTGACCTACTACCCTCCGTAATTGTATTCAAACATTAAGCTGAATGTTAGATTAACAAGTGTCAAATACTCAGGAAGAGCCTGAAATGGTCACGATCACTAAGACTTACGAGAAAATAGCCCCGAAACTTGATGACATGGTGCGCCGTGGTTTCAGCGACATTGAGCTAAAGTATGGGAGCCAAAATGAAATCTATGCCTACGGCGAAAGAAAGTTGTTAGCCGAAGAATTTCGCAAGCTCTTCCCCGAAAAGATGAATGATATTCCGCAAGATGATCCTACCCACGTAATGTGGACACGGCCCTAAGCGAGGTTCTGGTTTTCAAACTGTTCCGGGCTGAGTCCGCCA
>NZ_JBWKPZ010000022.1:0-82552 GCF_059418505.1 Citrobacter sp. GW821-FHT07H02
TAGTTCAGTTGGTTAGAATACCTGCCTGTCACGCAGGGGGTCGCGGGTTCGAGTCCCGTCCGTTCCGCCACTTATTAGAAAATTAAGCCTGCTATCTTAGCAGGCTTAATGATAAGAAAATTTAGGGGCGTAGCTCAGTTGGTAGAGCACCGGTCTCCAAAACCGGGTGTCGCGAGTTCGAGTCTCTCCGCCCCTGCCAGAAATAATCCTTAGCATTTTTGCTAAGGATTTTTTTTGCCTGAAACTTGCCTGGAAGTAGTATCCGCATTACCTGTCATTGTATTTCACCCGGCATCCTTGCCAGATCCAACTACCTTAATCTTCCAGTACGTTTGTTTTTAGAAGATCGCGAATTAACGCATTTTTATCGCTATTTTGTAACCATATTGCATATAACGGTCGTGAAAGCGTTGAGCTATCGGTAACCGTGTGGAGTCCACCTTTCTCTTTAGCCCAGATCACCGGTAGCCAACTGCAGCCGTTGAGGGGAGAAAGTTGTTGCCGTGCGAGTTCTGCTGAACTGGTTGTGAGTACGGGGACTTCATCACTCGCAATCAATCCTGTTTCATTTTGTTGAAAGTCTGGGCCCCACTCAAGACGTAAGTAATTCAACTCGTCTTTTGTTCGTGATGGAGCGGTGCTGTAAAGCGCTAATGTGAAGTGGCCGAGAAGCTGGCTACTAAATTCGTCCATTTTGGGCGCTTCAGTGGTAATCAGAAGATCCAGTTGGCGCTCATGGAGTTGCTTAACTAACGACTGTCTCTGAGCGATTCTGGCCTCAAATTGCAGACTGGCTTGTGGATCCTGAGACTGGTACAGCCGCCCCAGCCAGTCATTTAGCATGCACTCCCAAAGAGAGGCGCTGGCACCGATAGAAAATTCATTATGCCGTGACGTATGTGCGACCTCTTTGCGTGCGGCCTGCCACGTGTTCATCAGTGTTTCTGCATAAGGCAGAAGCTTCTCTCCGGCCGCAGTTAAACGGATATTGTTTCTGTGGCGAGTGAACAGGTTCACGCCAAGCTGATTTTCCAGTTGTCTAATACGAAAACTTACTGCTGATTGAGTCAGATAGAGTGCTTCAGCTGCACGACCAAAGTGGCGTGTCCGACTCACTTCCAGGAAAGTTTTCAACAATTCCGTATCCACAATTCACTCCACAAAATTATTTGTCGTTATGATTTAAATCTTTTGTTTTACACTCTGTCAAGCGTAACTAATACTCCGCGCCATAAATAGCTCGGCCAAAGAATTAGGAGCGTGCAGGATGGCGGAAAGCTTTACGACGACTAATCGATATTTCGACAATAAGTATTATCCTCGCGGATTCTCTCGTCATGGTGATTTCACCATCAAAGAGGCACAACTGCTTGAACGTTATGGTTATGCCTTTAATGAGCTGGATCTGGGTAAACGTGAGCCAGTCACTGAAGAAGAAAAACTGTTTGTCGCGGTATGCCGTGGCGAACGTGAACCTGTTACAGAGGCTGAACGCGTTTGGTCTAAATACATGACGCGTATCAAGCGTCCCAAGCGTTTTCACACGCTGTCTGGTGGTAAGCCGCAGATGGAAGGCGCTGAAGATTACACCGAATCTGACGATTAATAAAAAAAGGGCATCTTGCCCTTTTTTTATGCCAGCAGTTTCTGCAGATGAATGAGCAGTCTGTCTATCGCCCGATAGCCGACAGCTTCTTGTAAGTGCTGTCGTTTAATACTGTCTGAGTGCTCTATATCGGCAATGGTACGTGCAACTTTCAGCAGTCGTTGCCAGGCGCGTACAGATAACCCCAACTGCAGCAGCGTTTCCTCAAGCCAGTGTGCATCATCACTGTGCAAATTGCAGTGCTTCCGAATTTCCTGAGTATTCATTTGCGCGTTTAATTTTCCCTGTCGTGTGTACTGACGTTCCTGGGCAGCGATAACACGTTGTTTAACCGTAAAACTATCTTCTCCTTTGGCTATCGACCGGCTAAGAATGCCAGGTGGTGGGAGTGGGATCTCGAGTGAAAGATCAAAGCGATCGAGAAAAGGACCGGATAGACGGTTGAGATAGCGCAGTGTCTGCTCAGGCGTACAGCGATTATGGTTTCCCTGATAGTGGCCTGTGGGACTGGGATTCATGGCGGCAATCAACTGGAAACGTGCTGGATAGGTAATTTTAGCTCGCGTGCGGGAAAGATGAATTTTCCCGGACTCAATGGGTTCCCGCAACGCGTCCAGCGTACGTCGTTCAAATTCTGGCAGTTCATCAAGAAACAGAATGCCATTGTGCGCCAGCGAGATTTCTCCTGGGGCGGGTATTGAGCCACCACCGACCATGGCGGCCAATGATGCACTGTGGTGAGGTGAGCGGAATGGGCGCTGCTTCCAGCGCTTTTGTACGGTGTCGGAATTGACCAGACTGAGAATCGCTGCGCTTTCCAGTGCTTCTTCGTTGCTGAGTGGCGGAAGCAGCCCATTTAAGCGACTGGCAAGCATCGTTTTTCCTGTCCCGGGAGGTCCTATCAGCAGCAAGTTATGACCACCCGCTGCAGTAATTTCCAGTCCTCGCTTTCCTTGTTCCTGGCCGATGACATCACTGAGGTCATCCGACGATGTGCCGGAAGCCAGATCTCCTGTTACAGGCCTTTCAAGCTCATGCTTACCTTCCAGAAATGCGCATACGGATTGTAAATGATCGGCTATCAGGCACCCCTCGCCACTGATTAAACCGACTTCAGCTGCATTGTCACTGGCGACAATAATCCTCCTGCCAGCACGAATCGCTTCTGTTGCGCTCGAAATCGCACCGGGAACGCCGCGTAATGCCCCTGTAAGCGCCAGTTCACCTACTAATTCATATTCGCTAAGCCTATGCGTTGTAAGCTGCTCTGATGCGGTCAGAAGCGCAACAGCGATCGGTAAATCATATCTCCCTCCCTCTTTGGGGAGATCGGCAGGGGCGAGGTTGATCGTGATTTTCTTCGCCGGAAATTCATACCCACTATTGATAATGGCGCTGCGCACCCTATCTCGAGCCTCTTTTACTGTGGTTTCAGGTAATCCCACCATGGTTAAACCAGGAAGGCCATTGCTGATATGGACCTCGATAGTTATAGGGGGGGCATTAACGCCAAGGGCGGCGCGAGTGTGAACAATCGAAAGTGACATAACTCCTCCTGATACAGTCATTATGTCGAAGATAATGATAACAATGTTTATCTAAATAACGACTTTTAGCGGCTGATTCATGAGTTTTTATGCAACCTTGAAACGGAAGGCCGATGAGCGGAATGCTGCTCGCAAAAGGGAAAATACGCGAGATTCTGGAGGGGAAGTGGCCGTTCTGTGGGAAATAATATGAAATATTTTCACTTTTTGTTTTTCTTATATAAAACAATATGTTTTTACTAAACCGTTAGCTGCGTCAGAAAAAAGAGAATAAAAATATCTTGTGTTATTTGCGATATCTATGGTAACTCTTTAGGTATTCCTTCGAACAAGATGCAAGAATATACGAAAATGACAGCCCTTCTACGAGTGATTAGCCTGGTCGTGATTAGCGTGGTGGTGATTATTATCCCACCGTGCGGGGCTGCACTTGGACGAGGAAAGGCTTAGAAATCAAGCCTTAACGAACTAAGACCCCCGCACCGAAAGGTCCGGGGGTTTTTTTTGACCTTAAAAACATAACCGAGGAGCAGAAAATGAATAACAGCATAAAATTCTGTTTCTCTAAATTTATGGCGGGGAAGTAACTATGAATGGGGCGCAATGGGTAGTACATGCTTTGCGAGCACAGGGTGTTAAAACCGTTTTTGGTTATCCCGGTGGCGCAATTATGCCGGTTTACGATGCGTTGTATGACGGCGGCGTGGAACACCTGTTGTGCCGACACGAGCAAGGGGCTGTTATGGCAGCCATCGGGTATGCGCGTTCGACCGGTAAAACCGGCGTCTGTATCGCAACCTCCGGACCAGGGGCGACCAATCTGATCACCGGTCTGGCTGATGCGCTGTTAGATTCCGTTCCCGTTGTCGCCATCACTGGCCAGGTTTCTGCGCCCTTCATTGGCACTGATGCATTTCAGGAAGTGGACGTGTTAGGGCTGTCCCTGGCCTGTACCAAACACAGCTTCCTGGTGCCGTCGCTAGAAGAGTTACCCCGCATCATGGCCGACGCCTTCAGGATCGCGAATTCTGGACGACCAGGACCCGTTCTGGTTGATATCCCTAAAGATATCCAGCTGGCCAGCGGTAGTCTTGAGCCCTATTTCTCCACTGTGAAAAATGATGTTACGTTCCCGCACGCTGATGTTGAGCAGGCGTGTCGAATGATAGCGCAAGCGCAAAAACCGATGCTGTACGTCGGGGGCGGTGTGGGGATGGCGCAGGCGGTACCCGCGTTGCGTGAATTTCTCGACGCGACTCGCATGCCAGTCACCTGCACGTTGAAAGGGCTTGGCGCTGTCGATGCAGACTATCCGTATTATCTTGGCATGCTGGGGATGCATGGCACGAAAGCGGCAAACTTTGCGGTGCAGGAATGCGATCTGCTGGTGGCGGTCGGTGCACGTTTTGATGACCGGGTGACTGGCAAGCTGAATACCTTCGCGCCAAATGCCTGCGTAATCCACATGGATATCGATCCCGCCGAAATGAACAAGCTTCGTCAGGCGCACGTCGCCCTTCAGGGCGATCTGAATACATTGCTGCCTGCTCTGCAGCAGTCGTTGAATATTGAGGACTGGCGTCAACATTGCGCTCAACTGCGCACCGAGCATAGCTGGCGCTATGATCACCCTGGTGAGGCTATCTATGCCCCGCTGTTGTTAAAGCAGTTGTCAGATCGTAAACCGGCAGACAGCGTCGTGACGACGGATGTTGGGCAACATCAGATGTGGTCGGCGCAGCATATGACCTATACCCGTCCGGAAAACTTTATCACCTCCAGCGGCCTGGGTACGATGGGCTTCGGCCTGCCAGCGGCGGTGGGCGCGCAAGTGGCGCGACCGGATGACACTGTTATCTGTATCTCCGGTGACGGTTCCTTCATGATGAATGTGCAGGAGCTGGGCACCGTAAAACGCAAGCAGTTACCGTTGAAAATCGTCTTACTCGATAATCAACGTTTAGGGATGGTACGACAATGGCAGCAGCTGTTTTTTCAGGAACGCTATAGCGAAACTACCCTTACCGATAATCCCGATTTCCTCATGTTAGCCAGCGCCTTCGGCATTCCTGGCCAACACATCACCCGTAAAGACCAGGTTGAAGCGGCACTCGACACCATGCTGAACAGTGAGGGGCCTTACCTGCTTCATGTCTCAATCGACGAGCTTGAGAATGTCTGGCCCCTGGTGCCCCCCGGTGCCAGTAACTCAGAAATGCTGGAGAAATTATCATGATGCAACATCAGGTTAATGTGGCGGCGCGTTTCAGTCCGGAAACGTTAGAGCGTGTTTTACGTGTGGTACGTCATCGCGGTTTTCAGGTGTGCGCTATGAATATGGAAACAGCCAGCGATGCGCAGAATATAAATATCGAATTGACCGTTGCCAGCCCCCGGTCGGTCGACTTACTGTTTAGTCAGTTAAGTAAACTGGTAGACGTTGCACATGTTGCCATTTGCCAGAGCACAACCACATCACAACAGATCCGCGCCTGAGCGCAAAAGGAAGAAAAATGACGACGAAAAAAGCTGATTACATTTGGTCCAATGGCGAGATGATTCGTTGGGAAGATGCGAAAGTTCACGTAATGTCCCACGCGTTGCACTACGGTACTTCAGTGTTTGAAGGGATCCGTTGCTACGATTCTCACAAAGGACCTGTGGTGTTCCGCCATCGCGAACACATGCAGCGCCTTCGCGACTCAGCAAAAATTTATCGTTTCCCGGTGACTCAGAGCGTTGATGAGTTAATGGAAGCCTGCCGCGCCGTTATCCGCAAAAACAATCTGACCAGCGCGTATATCCGCCCACTGGTCTTTGTGGGCGATGTGGGGATGGGCGTTAACCCACCTGCGGGATACACCACTGATGTGATCATCGCCGCGTTCCCGTGGGGAGCCTATCTGGGCGCTGAAGCGCTGGAGCAGGGGATCGATGCGATGGTTTCTTCCTGGAACCGCGTTGCGCCAAACACCATTCCGACCGCGGCAAAAGCGGGCGGTAACTATCTTTCTTCTCTGCTGGTGGGTAGCGAAGCGCGTCGCCACGGTTATCAGGAAGGGATTGCGCTGGATGTGAACGGCTACATTTCCGAAGGCGCAGGCGAGAACCTGTTTGAAGTGAAAGATGGCATTCTGTTCACCCCGCCGTTCACCTCATCCGCGCTGCCGGGCATTACGCGTGATGCGATCATCAAGCTGGCGAAAGAGCTGGATATCGAAGTGCGTGAGCAAGTGCTGTCCCGTGAATCACTGTATCTGGCGGATGAAGTGTTCATGTCCGGAACCGCAGCAGAAATCACGCCAGTTCGCAGTGTAGACGGCATCCAGGTGGGTGAAGGTCGCTGTGGCCCGGTCACCAAACGCATCCAGCAAGCATTCTTTGGCCTCTTCACCGGTGAAACGGAAGATAAATGGGGCTGGTTGGATCAGGTTAATCCATAAATATAAATTCGGGACGGCACGCACCGTCCCGCTAAATAGTCAGACGGGAGTAAATAAAGCATGCCTAAGTATCGTTCCGCTACCACCACCCATGGCCGTAATATGGCGGGGGCCCGCGCACTGTGGCGCGCAACCGGGATGACCGACGCCGATTTCGGCAAGCCGATTATTGCGGTTGTAAACTCGTTTACCCAGTTTGTGCCGGGCCATGTGCACCTGCGCGACCTCGGTAAACTGGTTGCTGAACAGATTGAAGCGGCAGGCGGTGTTGCCAAAGAGTTCAACACCATTGCGGTGGACGACGGTATCGCCATGGGCCACGGGGGTATGCTTTATTCACTGCCGTCTCGCGAGCTGATCGCCGACTCTGTTGAGTATATGGTCAACGCCCATTGCGCTGACGCGATGGTCTGCATCTCCAACTGCGACAAAATAACCCCGGGGATGCTGATGGCCTCCCTGCGCCTGAACATTCCGGTGATCTTTGTCTCCGGCGGCCCGATGGAAGCCGGGAAAACCAAACTCTCCGATCAAATCATCAAGCTCGACCTGGTTGACGCGATGATTCAGGGGGCGGACCCGAAAGTCTCCGACGAGCAGAGCGATCAGGTAGAACGCTCCGCGTGTCCGACCTGCGGCTCCTGTTCTGGCATGTTCACCGCCAACTCAATGAACTGTCTGACCGAAGCGCTGGGCCTGTCTCAGCCAGGCAACGGCTCGCTGCTGGCGACCCACGCCGACCGTAAACAGCTGTTCCTGAATGCCGGTACTCGCATCGTTGAACTGACCAAACGCTACTACGAGCAGGACGACGAAAGCGCCTTGCCGCGCAATATTGCCAACAAAGCCGCGTTCGAAAACGCGATGACCCTGGACATCGCCATGGGCGGCTCCACCAACACCGTTCTGCATCTGCTGGCGGCGGCGCAGGAAGCGGAAATCGACTTCACCATGAGTGATATCGACAAGCTCTCCCGCAAAGTCCCTCAGCTGTGTAAAGTCGCGCCGAGTACGCAGAAATACCATATGGAAGACGTGCACCGCGCGGGCGGCGTACTGGGGATTCTGGGCGAACTGGATCGTGCCAAACTGCTTAACCGCGACGTGAAAAACGTGCTCGGTCTGACGCTGCCGCAAACCCTTGAGCAATACGACGTTGTTGTGACGCAGGACGACGCCGTGAAAACCATGTTCCGCGCAGGGCCTGCGGGTATCCGCACCACCCAGGCATTCTCGCAGGATTGCCGCTGGGATACGCTGGATGATGACCGCGCGAATGGCTGTATCCGCTCTCTGGAGCATGCTTACAGCAAAGACGGCGGCCTGGCCGTGCTGTACGGAAACTTCGCGGAAAACGGCTGTATCGTCAAAACCGCAGGCGTCGACGACAGCATCCTCAAATTCACTGGCCCGGCCAAAGTCTACGAAAGCCAGGATGATGCGGTAGACGCTATCCTCGGTGGCAAAGTGGTCGCTGGCGATGTGGTTGTCATCCGCTACGAAGGCCCGAAAGGTGGTCCGGGGATGCAGGAGATGCTTTACCCCACCACGTTCCTGAAATCGATGGGCCTCGGCAAAGCTTGTGCACTGGTGACCGACGGTCGTTTCTCTGGCGGCACTTCCGGCCTTTCTATTGGCCACGTTTCTCCGGAAGCGGCGAGCGGCGGCAATATTGCGATCATTGAAGACGGCGATCTGATCGAAATTGATATCCCGAATCGCGGCATCCAACTGCAACTGAGCGAGCAGGAAATTGCGGCTCGTCGTGAGGCGCAGGAAGCCCGTGGCGATAAAGCCTGGACGCCGAAGAACCGTGAACGTCAGGTCTCCTTTGCCCTGCGTGCCTATGCCAGCCTGGCGACCAGCGCCGACAAAGGTGCGGTGCGCGATAAATCGAAGCTGGGGGGCTAATGATGGCTGACTCGCAACCCCTGTCTGGCACCCCTGAGGGTGCCGAATATCTCAGAGCGGTGCTACGCGCACCGGTCTACGAAGCAGCGCAGGTCACGCCGCTGCAAAAAATGGAAAAACTTTCGTCGCGCCTTGATAACGTGATCCTGGTGAAACGCGAAGACCGCCAGCCGGTGCACAGCTTCAAGCTGCGTGGGGCTTACGCCATGATGGCGGGGTTGACGGAAGAACAGAAAGCGCAGGGTGTGATCACTGCTTCCGCGGGTAACCACGCGCAAGGCGTGGCGTTTTCCTCCGCGCGTTTAGGTGTAAAAGCGCTGATTGTCATGCCAACCGCCACCGCCGACATCAAAGTCGATGCGGTGCGCGGTTTCGGCGGCGAAGTGTTGCTGCACGGCGCCAATTTTGATGAGGCGAAAGCCAAAGCGATTGAGTTGTCGCAGCAGCAAGGCTTCACCTGGGTGCCGCCGTTCGATCATCCGATGGTGATTGCTGGCCAGGGCACGCTGGCGCTGGAACTGCTGCAACAAGACGCCCACCTGGACCGCGTGTTTGTGCCGGTCGGCGGCGGCGGACTGGCGGCGGGCGTGGCGGTGCTGATCAAGCAACTGATGCCGCAAATTAAAGTTATTGCCGTAGAAGCGGAAGACTCCGCCTGCCTGAAGGCGGCGCTGGAAGCTGGTCATCCGGTGGATCTGCCGCGCGTAGGTTTATTTGCTGAGGGCGTGGCGGTCAAACGCATTGGCGATGAAACCTTCCGTCTGTGCCAGGAGTATCTCGACGACATCATCACTGTCGACAGCGATGCTATCTGTGCGGCGATGAAAGATCTGTTCGAAGATGTGCGTGCGGTGGCGGAACCGTCAGGCGCGCTGGCGCTGGCGGGGATGAAAAAGTACATCGCTCAGCACAATATCCGTGGCGAACGGCTGGCCCATGTCCTTTCCGGCGCTAACGTTAACTTCCATGGCCTGCGCTACGTGTCCGAACGCTGCGAGCTGGGCGAGCAACGAGAAGCCCTGCTGGCGGTCACTATCCCGGAAGAGAAGGGCAGCTTCCTGAAGTTCTGCCAGCTACTCGGCGGGCGTTCGGTCACCGAGTTCAACTACCGCTTTGCCGATGCTAAAGATGCCTGCATTTTCGTGGGCGTGCGTCTGAGCCGAGGTTTGGAAGAGCGTAAAGAAATTCTGCAACTGCTCAAGGACGGCGGTTACAGCGTGGTCGATCTCTCCGATGATGAAATGGCGAAGCTGCACGTACGCTATATGGTCGGCGGACGCCCATCGAAACCGCTCAAGGAACGCCTCTACAGTTTCGAATTTCCGGAATCACCGGGGGCGTTGCTGCGCTTCCTCAACACACTGGGCACACACTGGAACATCTCGTTGTTCCACTACCGCAGCCATGGCACCGACTACGGACGTGTACTGGCGGCGTTCGAGTTGGGCGATCATGAACCGGATTTCGAAACCCGGCTCAATGAGCTGGGCTACGACTGCCACGATGAGACGCAAAACCCGGCGTTCAGGTTCTTTTTGGCGGGTTAATACCAATGGCTTTTGTAGGCTGGATAAGGCGCTTGCGCCGCCATCCGGCAAATCCCGCCCAATGGCGCTACGCTTATCGGGCCTACAAAGCTAGTGGTTCGGCAAAATCGCCCAAAACGCGTCAATAAGCGGCTCATGCAGCCGCTTTTTTTGTGCGCAGACGCCAAGTTCGAACGGTGTTTTTTCATCGCTGCGCTCCAGAATCATCACGCGGTTGCGCACCGGCTCCGGGCTGTTTTCCAGCACCACTTCCGGCAGCAGCGCTACACCGCAGCCGAGCGCCACCATCGAAACCATCGCTTCATGGCCTCCCACCGTGGCGTAAATCAAAGGATTGCTGATCTTGTTGCGCCGGAACCACAGCTCAATACGGCGGCGTACCGGTCCCTGGTCGGCCATGATAAATGGAATTGTCGACCAGTCCGGGATATCTACCGAAACTTGATTACGCACCGGGCAGGGCAGTGCGGGTGCGATCAACACCACCGCCAGATTTTCCAGCATCGAAAAGGCCACCGCGCCGGGCAGCGTTTCCGGTTTGCCGGCAATCGCCAGATCCGCTTCGCCTGTTACCACTTTTTCCATCGCATCGGCGGCATCACCGGTCGTGAGCTTAATTTCCACCGACGGATGTTCCGCGCGGAAGCGATCGAGAATCGGCGGCAGATGGCTGTAGGCGGCGGTCACCGAGCAGAAGATATGCAATTCGCCAGAAAGCGACGGCCCTTGCTGATCGATGGTATGGCGCAGTTGCTGATACTGCAGCAACGTTTGCTGGGCAAAGACGCGTAACTCTTCACCTGCTTCGGTCAGCGTCACGGTGCGGTTGTCACGCACAAACAGCGGCTGACCGAGATCTTCTTCCAGGCGCTGAATCTGCCGGGAAAGCGTCGAGGGGCTGACGTGCATCGCCCGCGCGCTGCGGCCAAAATGGCGGCTCTCCGCCAGATGCAGAAAGGTTTTCAGATCGCGTAAATCCACAGATCGCACTCCACTCGTTTATATTGCAGAAATTGCAACGTGACGTTGTGAATATATCAATTTCCGCAATAAATTTCCTGTTGTAATGTGGTTCCATTCTCGCAAAACGCGAACCGAACAATAAAGCACGACAACACAACATCACGGAGTTCACCATGGCTAACTACTTCAACACACTGAACCTGCGCCAGCAGCTGGCACAGCTGGGCAAATGTCGCTTTATGGGTCGCGACGAATTCGCCGATGGCGCGAGCTACCTTCAGGGTAAAAAAGTGGTCATCGTTGGCTGCGGCGCTCAGGGTTTGAACCAGGGCCTGAACATGCGTGATTCCGGTCTGGATATCTCTTACGCCCTGCGTAAAGAAGCGATTGCTGAGAAACGCGCCTCCTGGCGTAAAGCGACCGAAAACGGCTTCAAATGCGGTACTTACGAAGAGCTGATCCCACAGGCGGACCTGGTCGTTAACCTGACGCCAGACAAACAGCACTCCGACGTGGTGCGTTCCGTACAGCCGCTGATGAAAGACGGCGCGGCGCTGGGTTACTCTCACGGTTTCAACATCGTTGAAGTAGGCGAGCAGATTCGTAAAGACATTACCGTCGTGATGGTTGCGCCGAAGTGCCCGGGTACCGAAGTACGTGAAGAGTACAAACGTGGTTTCGGCGTACCGACCCTGATCGCCGTTCACCCGGAAAACGATCCAAAAGGCGAAGGCATGGCGATTGCCAAAGCCTGGGCCGCAGCAACTGGCGGTCACCGTGCGGGTGTACTGGAATCTTCCTTCGTGGCAGAAGTGAAATCTGACCTGATGGGCGAACAGACCATTCTGTGCGGTATGTTGCAGGCAGGTTCTCTGCTGTGCTTCGATAAGCTGGTGGAAGAAGGCACCGATCCGGCATATACCGAAAAACTGATTCAGTTCGGTTGGGAAACCATCACCGAAGCCCTGAAACAGGGCGGTATTACTCTGATGATGGACCGCCTGTCCAACCCGGCGAAACTGCGTGCTTACGCGCTGTCAGAACAACTGAAAGAGATCATGGCGCCGCTGTTCCAGAAGCACATGGACGACATCATCTCCGGCGAATTCTCCTCCGGCATGATGGCTGACTGGGCTAACGACGATAAGAAACTGCTGACCTGGCGTGAAGAGACCGGCAAAACCGCGTTTGAAACCGCACCGCAGTTTGAAGGCAAAATCGGTGAGCAGGAGTACTTCGATAAAGGTGTGCTGATGATCGCGATGGTGAAAGCGGGCGTTGAGCTGGCGTTCGAAACCATGGTGGATTCCGGCATCATCGAAGAGTCTGCTTACTACGAATCCCTGCACGAGCTGCCGCTGATTGCGAACACTATCGCCCGTAAGCGTCTGTATGAAATGAACGTGGTTATCTCTGATACCGCTGAATACGGTAACTACCTGTTCTCATACGCTTGCGTACCGTTGCTGAAATCGTTCATGACTGAAATTCAGCCGGGCGACCTGGGCAAAGCCATTGCCGAAGGTGCAGTCGATAACGCGCAGTTGCGTGATGTGAACGAAGCGATTCGCAACCATGCGATCGAGAAAGTGGGCCAGAAACTGCGTGGCTATATGACTGATATGAAACGTATTGCTGTTGCCGGATAAGGCATAGCACGAATTGCCGGATGGCGGCGTAAACGCCTTATCCGGCCTACAAAAAAAGCCCGAAGGTTCAGACCTCGGGCTTTTTGTTAGTTACGGTACAGCACCTTAATGATGTGGTAACCGAACTGGGTGTGCAGCGGGCCGGTTGGCTCCAGCACCGGGCAGGAGAAAACCACTTTATCGAACGCCGGGACCATCTGACCCTGACGGAATTCACCTAAGTGGCCGCCTTTTTTGCCTGACGGGCAGGTAGAGTGTTTCTTCGCCAGTTTCTCGAAGTCTGCACCGTTTTTAATTTGTTCCAGAAGATCCAGAGCCAGTTTCTCTTCTTTAACAAGGATATGCAGTGCTGCTGCTGTTTTTGCCATGATATGCGCCTTCAAAGGGGTCAATAAGGCTGGCAATTTTAGCATGCGTTATCGGCGATATAACACCTTGATGATGTGATAGCCAAATTTGGTTTTCACCGGCCCATAGGGTTTCAACAACGGGCAACTGAAGACCGCGGCATCAAACGGTCCCACCATCATACCCTGCTTAAATTCGCCCAAATCGCCACCGTTGCGACCAGACGGGCAGCGCGAATAGCGCTTTGCCAGATGATCAAAACTGATGCCGCGTTCCAGTTTGGCGAGGATCTCAAGGGCGAGTTTTTCGGTTTTTACCAGGATATGCAGGGCGGCGGCGCTCTTTGCCATGGTGATTTTCTCATCGTGTTTGTGCTGCCAACACTTTACCATTCGGCGGGTAAATCTCAGCGCAACTTTCTGCTACAATCCTCCCCCCGTTCGAAGATTGAGCAATACTCCTATGCGTTTAAACCCCGGCCAACAACACGCTGTTGAATTCGTCACCGGACCCTGCCTGGTGCTGGCGGGGGCAGGTTCTGGCAAAACACGCGTTATCACGAACAAGATTGCCCACCTCATTCGTGGCTGTGGGTATCAGGCGCGCCACATTGCTGCAGTGACCTTTACCAACAAGGCTGCGCGTGAGATGAAAGAACGTGTCGGGCAGACGCTGGGGCGCAAAGAAGCGCGCGGCCTGATGATTTCCACTTTCCATACGCTGGGGCTGGACATCATCAAGCGGGAGTACGCTGCGCTGGGGATGAAATCCAACTTCTCGCTGTTTGACGACACCGATCAGGTTGCGTTGTTGAAGGATCTGACCGAAGGGCTGATCGAAGACGATAAAGTGATGCTGCAACAGCTGATCTCGACGATCTCTAACTGGAAAAACGATCTGAAAACCCCTGCCCAGGCGGCAGCTAGTGCGAAAGGCGAACGCGATCGTATCTTCGCACACTGCTACGGTCTGTACGATGCGCATATGAAAGCCTGTAACGTCCTCGACTTTGATGACCTGATCCTGCTGCCCACGCTGCTGCTGCAACGTAATGAAGAGGTGCGTGAGCGCTGGCAAAACAAGATCCGCTACTTGCTGGTGGATGAATATCAGGATACCAACACCAGCCAGTACGAACTGGTGAAGTTGTTGGTGGGCCAACGCGCGCGCTTTACGGTGGTGGGGGATGACGATCAGTCAATCTACTCCTGGCGCGGTGCCCGCCCGCAAAACCTGGTGCTGCTGAGCCAGGATTTCCCGGCGTTGCAGGTGATTAAACTCGAGCAGAACTACCGTTCCTCCGGGCGCATCCTGAAGGCGGCAAATATCCTCATCGCCAACAATCCGCACGTCTTTGAAAAGCGTCTCTTTTCCGAGCTGGGTTATGGCGCCGAGCTTAAAGTGTTGAGTGCGAACAATGAAGAGCATGAAGCCGAGCGCGTCACCGGCGAGCTTATCGCCCACCACTTTGTGAATAAAACCGAATACAAGGATTACGCCATTCTGTACCGCGGGAATCACCAGTCGCGGGTGTTTGAAAAATTCCTCATGCAGAACCGGATCCCGTACAAAATTTCCGGCGGCACGTCGTTCTTCTCCCGCCCGGAGATTAAAGATCTGCTTGCCTACCTGCGCGTTTTGACCAATCCGGACGATGACAGCGCGTTTTTGCGCATTGTGAACACCCCAAAACGCGAAATCGGTTCGGCCACGCTGCAAAAACTGGGCGAGTGGGCGATGACCCGCAACAAGAGTCTGTTTACCGCCAGCTTTGATATGGGGCTTAGTCAGACATTGACCGGGCGCGGGTATGATTCGTTAACCCGTTTTACGCAGTGGCTGGGCGAAATTCAGCGCCTGGCGGAGCGTGAGCCGATTGCGGCAGTACGCGACCTTATTCACGGCATCGACTATGAATCCTGGTTGTATGAAACCTCGCCGAGTCAAAAAGCGGCGGAGATGCGCATGAAAAACGTCAACCAGCTGTTTAGCTGGATGACGGAAATGCTGGAAGGCAGTGAAATTGATGAACCGATGACGCTTACCCAGGTGGTGACGCGCTTTACGCTGCGCGACATGATGGAACGTGGCGAAAGTGAAGAGGAGTTAGATCAGGTTCAACTGATGACGTTGCATGCTTCAAAAGGCCTCGAATTTCCGTATGTCTTTATGGTGGGGATGGAAGAGGGCTTTCTGCCGCACCAGAGCAGTATTGATGAAGATAATATCGATGAAGAGCGCCGTCTGGCCTATGTGGGGATCACTCGTGCACAGAAAGAGCTTATCTTCACACTGTGCAAAGAACGCCGTCAGTACGGCGAGCTGGTTCGGCCTGAACCGAGTCGTTTTCTGTTGGAGCTGCCGCAGGACGATCTCATTTGGGAGCAGGAACGTAAAGTCGTGACGGCCGAAGAGCGGATGCAGAAAGGGCAGAACCATCTGGCTAATTTGAAAGCGATGATGGCGGCAAAGAGAGCGAAATAGTTGGCCGGATAAGCGTTAGCGCCACCCGGCAAAAGCGTCTTACAACACGTCCAGCGGCCAGTGGACATAGCTTTGCCACTGGCTTTCTTGATCAACAAGCTCTTTACCCAGTGGATGGTGCGCAAACCAACCTTCGGGGAGAATTAACGTCAGATTTTCATTCTGTGCCTGCAACACAATATCAGGCACCAGATCGTCGCGTCGACGACTGGCAAAAATAATTGCCAGACGCAGTAAGCGACAAAGATGCTCTGCCACGCGCGGCGGCACCGCGTTTTGCTGGTGGAGTGACGAGAGATCGACAGGGTTGGTCTGATTTAATAATAACGTTGCCAGCAATTTCTTTTGCGCAGGCGTAAAGCCCGGTAAATCAAGATTGCGCACCAGGTAGGCCGCATGTTGTGGCGCTTGCCTGAAATCGACGCTTAACCCAATCTCATGCAACTGACAGGCGCTGATCAATATTTCGCGGCTGATCAGTTCAATATGCCACTCACTCTCCACCTGATCGAGGAAAGAGGCAGCGAGATTCGCGACGCGGTTTGCCTGTTCGGTATCGACCATAAATCGCCGCTGAACGTTACGCAGCGTGCGACTGCGAATATCCTGTTCGACGGCCAGATGCAGCATACCGTAGACAAGACCTTCACGCAGCGCACCGCCGGCAAGGGTCATGCACTGAATGTTCAGTTCGGTGAAAATGGCAATTAGAATGGCGAGACCGCTGGGGAAGACTAATGCGCGCTCAAGCGTTAATCCTTCAATTTCCAGCTCTTCCAGACGGCCGCAATGAATGGCTCGCTGCTTTAACTGTTGGAGCTTCGCCAGCGTAATTCGCTCATCCATGCCCTGCGCCATCATGATTTCTTGTAGCGCTTGCACTGTGCCAGAGGCACCCACACACACTTTCCAGCCATGATAGCGCAACTCATCAGCAACGGGACGCAGCACTTCGCGTGCGGCTTTTTCCGCCTCATCAAAATTTTCTTGCGCCAGGTTGCGGTCGGTAAAGTAACGCTCAAGCCAGGTAACGCAACCCATCGACAAACTAAACAGAGAGGTGGTTTGCGCACCGGTACCGGTGACCATTTCAGTACTGGCACCGCCGATATCTACCACCAGACGCTGGTCGGCGCCGCCGGTGGTATGGGCGACACCCTGATAAATCAGACGGGCTTCTTCTTCACCGCTAATCACCTGAATGGGACAACCAAGGATATCTTGTGCTTTGGCAATAAACTCGCCCGCATTGACGGCAAGGCGCAATGTTGCCGTTGCGACCACGCGGATTTGCGGTTGGGGAATATCCTGCAGGCGTTCAGCAAACAGACGCAGGCACTGCCAGCCGCGCTCCATTGCCTCTGCAGAAAGGGCATTATCACTGTTCAGCCCAGCAGCCAGACGCACCTTGCGCTTGATGCGGGTAAGCGTCTGGATGCTTCCAGCCACCTCGCGTACAACCAGCATATGAAAACTATTGGAACCGAGATCGATAGCTGCATAAAGCGACGAGGTGGAGCTGAGCATATTTTCTTAACCTGAACGACGACGGTTACGAGGCGCGCCGGTGCGGCGTGGTCCGTTGCCAGGGCGTGAACGCGTCAAACGCAGTGGCTTAGGCAAATCGGTCATCAGCGCGTCCGGATTGTATTTGCTCACCGGAATAGAGTGACCAATGTAGGTCTCAATGGCGGGCAGATTCAACGCGTACTCTTCGCAGGCCAGGCTGATGGAATGACCGCTTGCGCCAGCACGACCCGTACGACCGATACGGTGGACGTAGTCTTCACAGTCATCCGGCAGATCGTAGTTAAAGACGTGCGTCACCGCAGGAATGTGCAGACCGCGCGCTGCAACGTCAGTCGCTACCAGAATATCGAGGTCACCACGGGTAAATTCCTCGAGAATGCGCAGGCGTTTTTTCTGCGCCACGTCGCCGGTCAACAGACCCACGCGATGGCCATCAGCGGCAAGGCTACCCCAGATATCTTCGCAACGGTGTTTGGTGTTGGCGAAAACAATGGCGCGATCTGGCCACTCTTCTTCGATCAGCGTTTGCAGTAAACGCATCTTTTCTTCATTAGAAGGGTAGAAAAGCTCTTCTTTAATGCGGTGACCCGTTTTTTGTTCCGGCTCAACTTCAACGTATTCGGCGTTGTTCATCTGCTCGAACGCCAGTTCGCGTACGCGGTAAGACAGGGTGGCGGAGAACAACATGTTCAGGCGCTGAGTGGCTGGCGGCATGCGGCGGAACAGCCAACGGATATCTTTAATAAAGCCCAGATCGTACATGCGATCGGCTTCATCAAGCACGACGACCTGAATGGCGCCAAGGTTGATATGATTCTGTTTCGCATAGTCGATCAGACGACCGGTGGTGCCGATCAGAATATCGACGCCGCTTTCCAGCACTTTAAGCTGTTTGTCGTAACCGTCGCCGCCGTAAGCCAGACCTAACTTCAGGCCGGTCGTTTGTGCCAGCGGTTCCGCATCAGCGTGGATCTGCACGGCTAATTCGCGCGTCGGCGCCATAATTAGCGCGCGCGGCTGGTTCACCTTGCGATCGCCAATTGCGGGATGAGAGAGAAGATAATGAAACGTCGACGTCAGAAACGCCATCGTTTTCCCGGTACCGGTTTGCGCCTGCCCTGCAACATCACGACCTGCCAGCGTTAGCGGGAGGGCCAGTGCCTGAATGGGCGTGCAGTTATGAAACCCTTTATTTTCAAGGGCTTCTATCACCTTAGGGTGCAGGGCGAAGTCGGAAAACTTCTGTTCTGTTAAATGTGTTTTGCTCATAGTGTGGTAGAATATCAGCTTACTATTGCTTTACGAAAGCGTATCCGGTGAAATAAAGTCAACCTTTAGTTGGTTAATGCTACACCAACACGCCAGGCTTATTCCTGTGGAGTTATATATGAGCGATAAAATTATTCACCTGACTGACGACAGTTTTGACACGGATGTACTCAAAGCGGACGGGGCGATCCTCGTTGATTTCTGGGCAGAGTGGTGCGGACCGTGCAAAATGATCGCCCCGATTCTGGATGAAATCGCTGACGAATATCAGGGCAAATTGACGGTTGCTAAACTGAACATCGACCAGAACCCAGGCACTGCGCCGAAGTATGGTATCCGTGGCATCCCGACCCTGCTGCTGTTCAAGAATGGTGAAGTGGCTGCAACCAAAGTGGGCGCTCTGTCCAAAGGTCAGCTGAAAGAGTTCCTCGACGCCAACCTGGCGTAAGGAAATATCATGTTCGGGCGACCAGCATCCTAAATTATGCGGATGACTGGACGCCCGGCTTGAGTCATGCTAAGTTAGTGTTGACTTCGTATTAAACATACCTTATTAAGTTTGAATCTAGTTTTATCCAATACTTCCCGTTTTATCTCACGCGAGAAGTGGACAGATTCCTGGCTTGTCACTCAATCCGTCTTGTCGTTTCAGTTCTGTGTACTTTCCTGTGACCAGACAGCGAACAGACATGAGTTGATGGCCGTAAACAGGCATGGATGATCCTGCCATACCATTCACAACATTAAGTTCGAGATTTACCCCAAGTTTAAGAACTCACACCATTATGAATCTTACCGAATTAAAGAATACGCCGGTTTCTGAGCTGATCACTCTCGGCGAAAATATGGGGCTGGAAAACCTGGCTCGTATGCGCAAGCAGGACATTATTTTTGCCATCCTGAAGCAGCACGCAAAGAGTGGCGAAGATATCTTTGGTGACGGTGTGCTGGAGATATTGCAGGATGGATTTGGTTTCCTCCGCTCTGCAGACAGCTCCTACCTCGCCGGTCCTGATGACATCTACGTTTCCCCCAGCCAAATCCGTCGTTTCAACCTCCGCACTGGTGATACCATTTCTGGTAAGATTCGTCCGCCGAAAGAAGGCGAACGCTACTTTGCGCTGTTGAAAGTTAACGAAGTTAACTATGACAAACCGGAGAACGCCCGTAATAAAATCCTGTTTGAGAACTTAACCCCGCTGCACGCAAACTCTCGTCTGCGTATGGAACGTGGTAATGGTTCAACAGAAGATTTGACCGCTCGCGTACTGGATCTGGCTTCGCCTATTGGTCGTGGTCAGCGTGGTCTGATTGTGGCGCCGCCGAAAGCCGGTAAAACGATGCTGCTGCAGAACATTGCACAGAGCATTGCGTACAATCACCCGGACTGCGTGCTGATGGTTCTGCTGATCGACGAACGTCCGGAAGAAGTGACTGAGATGCAGCGTCTGGTTAAAGGTGAAGTGGTTGCTTCCACCTTTGACGAGCCGGCATCTCGCCACGTTCAGGTTGCGGAAATGGTGATCGAGAAGGCGAAACGCCTGGTCGAGCACAAGAAAGACGTTATCATTCTGCTCGACTCCATCACCCGTCTGGCGCGTGCTTACAACACCGTGGTACCGGCTTCCGGTAAAGTGCTGACCGGTGGTGTGGATGCCAACGCCCTGCACCGTCCGAAACGCTTCTTCGGTGCCGCGCGTAACGTGGAAGAGGGCGGTAGCCTGACCATCATCGCCACGGCGCTGATTGATACCGGCTCCAAAATGGACGAAGTCATCTACGAAGAGTTTAAAGGTACAGGTAACATGGAACTGCACCTCTCTCGTAAGATCGCTGAAAAACGCGTCTTCCCGGCAATCGACTACAACCGTTCTGGTACCCGTAAAGAAGAGCTGCTCACCACTCAGGAAGAGCTGCAGAAGATGTGGATCCTGCGCAAAATCATTCACCCAATGGGCGAAATCGATGCAATGGAATTCCTCATCAATAAACTGGCGATGACCAAAACCAACGACGACTTCTTCGATATGATGAAACGCTCGTAAGTCAGTTTTTACCCGAAAACGCCACGTTTTTACGTGGCGTTTTTCATTTATATCTGTAATCTTAACGACACATTTACAAAAGTACGGTATCACATGCCGTTGCTTTGCGTTTCATTCGTAATTTGTACCGTGTGGTTGATAATTATACAAAAGCACCTGATTCAGCACAGGGTTTCCCTTCTGAATAAAGGTCTTCATGGTTATACTTCTGCTATTAATTTTCTCTGAGAGCATGCATTGTGAATTTACTTACAGTGAGTACTGATCTCATCAGTATTTTTTTATTCACGACACTGTTCCTGTTTTTTGCCCGTAAGGTGGCAAAAAAGGTCGGTTTAGTGGATAAACCCAACTTCCGCAAACGTCACCAGGGACTGATACCGTTGGTTGGTGGAATTTCGGTTTACGCAGGCATTTGCTTCACCTTCGGAATTGTTGATTATTACATTCCACATGCTTCTCTCTATCTGGCTTGTGCTGGCGTGCTGGTCTTTATTGGCGCACTTGACGATCGCTTTGATATCAGCGTAAAAATTCGCGCCACTATTCAGGCCGCTATCGGCATCGTCATGATGGTCGCCGGTCAACTTTATTTACGTAGCCTGGGATATATTTTTGGACCCTGGGAGATGGTGCTCGGTCCTTTCGGTTATTTTCTCACGCTGTTCGCCGTATGGGCGGCCATTAATGCCTTTAACATGGTCGATGGCATTGACGGATTGCTCGGCGGGCTTTCCAGCGTCTCGTTCGCGGCAATGGGGCTTATCCTGTGGTTTGATGGACAGACAAGCCTGGCGATTTGGTGTTTTGCGATGATTGCCGCCATCCTGCCTTACATTATGCTGAACCTGGGGATTCTGGGGCGCCGCTACAAAGTCTTTATGGGCGATGCGGGCAGTACGCTGATTGGTTTCACCGTCATTTGGGTTCTGCTGGAAACAACACAGGGGAAGACACACCCGATAAGCCCGGTAACGGCGCTATGGATTATTGCCATTCCATTGATGGACATGGTGGCGATCATGTACCGACGCTTGCGTAAAGGGATGAGTCCCTTCTCTCCCGATCGCCAACACATTCATCATTTGATCATGCGAGCAGGGTTTACTTCCCGACAGGCTTTTGTGCTTATTACGCTGGCTGCGGCGATTCTGGCATCCATCGGCGTTGCGGCAGAATATTCTCATTTTGTCCCTGAATGGGTCATGTTGGTGCTCTTTTTGCTAGCATTCTTCCTTTACGGTTACTGTATTAAGCGTGCCTGGAAGGTGGCAAGATTTATCAAGCGTGTGAAGCGCAGACTCCGTAGGAACCGTGATACCAAGCCAAACTTAACCAAGTAAATTGAGGATACGATGACACAACCATTACCGGGGGCACACGCTGTGAGCGCTGAAAATGAACTGGATATTCGTGGGTTGTTTCGTACCTTATGGGCTGGAAAACTATGGATTGTGGGCACTGCGTTGGTCTTTGCGCTGGTTGCGTTAGCCTACACTTTTTTTGCTCGTCAGGAGTGGAGCGCAACCGCTATCTCAGACCGTCCAACCGTCAATATGCTGGGAGGGTATTACTCTCAGCAACAGTTCTTACGTAATCTGGACGTCAAGGCGAGCGTTGCGCCACTCGATCAACCTTCAGTCATGGATGAAGCGTATAAAGAGTTCGTGATGCAGTTAGCCTCCTGGGATACGCGTCGCGATTTCTGGTTACAGACGGATTATTACAAGCAGCGCATGGTCGGAAACAGCAAAGCCGATGCGGCAATGCTGGATGAGATGATCAACAATATTCTGTTTACCCCAGGCGACGTTGCCCGCAATACCAATGACAGTGTAAAGCTGGTGGCGGAGACGGCTCCTGATGCCAATAATTTGCTGCGACAGTATGTTGCATTTGCCAGTCAGCGGGCGGCAAGTCACCTCAACGAAGAATTAAAAGGGGCATGGGCAGCGCGTACGGTACAAATGAAAGCGCAGGTGAAACGCCAGGAAGAGGTCGCCAAAGCTATTTTCTCTCGTCGTGCTCACAGCATTGAACAAGCGCTTAAAATCGCAGAACAACATAATATTTCTCGCACTTCTACCGATATTCCTGCCGATGAATTGCCCGATTCTGAGCTATTTTTGCTTGGACGTCCGATGTTGCAGGCTCGACTTGAAAACCTGCAGGCCGTCGGCCCCGCGTTCGATCTGGATTACTTCCAAAACCGGGCAATGTTGAACACACTGAATGTAGGTCCAACTCTGGACCCGCGTTTTCAGACCTATCGTTATTTGCGTACGCCGGAAGAACCGGTAAAACGTGATAGCCCACGCCGTGCCTTCCTGATGATTATGTGGGGCATTGTGGGAGGGCTGATCGGTGCTGGTGTCGCACTAACCCGTCGCCGCACGATTTAGCAATACCGTTGCAGTGAGGGGCTGGGCCCTCGCTGCCAATCCGAAGAGAATCGATGTGAAAGTACTGACTGTATTTGGCACGCGACCGGAGGCGATTAAAATGGCGCCTCTGGTTCATGCGCTGGCAAAAGACCCCTATTTTGAGGCCAAAGTTTGCGTCACTGCGCAGCATCGGGAGATGCTCGATCAAGTGTTAAACCTCTTTTCCATCGAACCTGACTACGATCTCAATATAATGCAACCGGGTCAGGGACTAACGGAAATAACCTGTCGGATCCTGGAAGGATTAAAACCTATCCTTGCTGACTTCAAGCCAGATGTGGTGCTGGTTCATGGCGATACGACAACGACGATTGCCACCAGCCTTGCCGCCTTTTACCAACGTATTCCGGTTGGGCATGTTGAGGCCGGATTGCGCACCGGCGATTTATACTCCCCCTGGCCAGAAGAGGCCAACCGCACGTTGACCGGGCATCTGGCGATGTATCATTTTGCGCCGACCGAAAATTCTCGCCAGAATCTGCTGCGGGAAAATATTCCTGATAATCGCGTTTTCGTCACCGGTAACACCGTCATTGACGCGCTGATTTGGGTTCGCGACCGTGTTCTGGCGAGCGATACCTTACGGGCAGAACTGGCGGTGCAGTACCCTTTCCTTAACAACAATAAAAAAATGATCCTGGTAACAGGCCATCGCCGCGAAAGTTTTGGCAAGGGCTTTGAGCATATCTGTCATGCGTTGGCAGAGATTGCAGCCGCTAATCAGGATGTGCAGATTGTCTATCCGGTTCACCTGAATCCGAATGTCAGCGAACCGGTTAACCGCATTCTTGGTCACGTTGAAAATGTGGTTCTGATTGAGCCGCAGGACTATTTGCCGTTCGTTTGGCTGATGAACCACGCCTGGCTGATCCTGACCGATTCCGGCGGTATTCAGGAAGAGGCGCCATCCTTAGGTAAGCCTGTGCTGGTGATGCGTGAAACAACGGAACGACCAGAAGCCATTACTGCAGGTACGGTGCGTTTGGTTGGTACAGATCAGCTGCGTATTGTGGAAGAGGTCACGCGCTTGCTGCACGACGAAAATGAATATCAAACCATGAGCCGCGCCCATAATCCTTATGGTGACGGTCAGGCATGTGGCCGGATTTTAGACGCGTTAAAAAATAATCGGGTATCGCTATGAGTTTTACGACCATTTCTGTTGTTGGGTTGGGATACATTGGACTGCCAACTGCAGCCGCCTTTGCTTCCCGCCAAAAGCATGTCATTGGCGTGGATGTTAACCAGCACGCGGTGGAAACCATCAATCGCGGTGAAATCCATATCGTTGAACCGGACCTGGGCAGCGTCGTGAAAACGGCTGTTGAAGGGGGATATCTGCGAGCCACGACGACGCCTGTTGAAGCCGATGCATATCTGATCGCGGTACCGACACCCTTCAAAGGCGATCATGACCCCGATATGGTGTATGTCGAGGCTGCGGCTAAGTCTATTGCGCCCGTGCTGAAGAAAGGCGCGCTGGTTATCCTCGAGTCGACCTCTCCGGTCGGGGCGACGGAGCAGATGGCGGCGTGGCTGGCGGAGATGCGCCCTGATTTGACGTTCCCGCAGCAAGCGGGTGAGCAGGCTGAGGTGAATATTGCGTACTGTCCAGAACGCGTATTGCCAGGCCAGGTGATGGTGGAACTGATTAAGAATGACCGCGTAATTGGCGGTATGACGCCTGTTTGCTCAGCGCGCGCCAGTGAACTCTACAACATCTTCCTTGAAGGTGAATGTGTGGTCACTAACTCCCGCACAGCAGAGATGTGTAAGCTGACCGAAAACAGTTTTCGTGACGTCAACATTGCATTTGCTAACGAACTGTCGCTCATTTGCGCCGATCAGGGGATTAACGTCTGGGAACTGATTCGTCTGGCGAACCGCCATCCGCGCGTGAATATTCTCCAGCCCGGTCCCGGCGTCGGCGGGCACTGCATTGCCGTCGATCCGTGGTTTATCGTAGCGCAGAACCCACAGCAGGCGCGTCTTATCCGTACTGCCCGCGAAGTGAACGATGGTAAACCACATTGGGTGGTCGATCAGGTAAAAGCGGCCGTGGCGGATTGTCTGACCGCAACGAACAAACGTGCCAGCGAAGTGAAAATTGCCTGCTTTGGTCTGGCATTTAAACCCAATATTGATGACCTGCGCGAAAGCCCGGCGATGGGCATTGCGCTAAACATTGCCCAGTGGCACGCCGGTGAAACACTGGTGGTGGAGCCGAACATTCACCAGTTGCCGAAAAAACTGGATGGCCATTGTACTTTAGCCACGCTGGAAAACGCGCTGGCTGACGCCGATGTGCTGGTGATGTTGGTTGATCATAACGACTTTAAAGCGATTAACGGTGATGCGGTTCACCAGCCATATGTGGTGGATACCAAAGGAGTCTGGCGTTAATGAAACGGATCCTGGTCACTGGAGGCGCCGGATTTATCGGCTCTGCTGTCGTGCGACATATTATCAACAATACCTCTGATGCGGTGGTGGTGGTCGATAAACTCACCTACGCAGGAAACCTCATGTCGCTGGCTCCCGTGGCTCAAAATGACCGCTTTGCGTTTGAGAAAGTAGATATTTGTGATCGGGCCTCGCTTGAACAAGTGTTCCAACAGTATCAGCCGGATTACGTTATGCATCTGGCGGCCGAAAGCCACGTAGACCGCTCCATTGATGGCCCGGCGGCGTTTATTGAAACCAACATCGTTGGGACTTATACGCTATTGGAAGCGGCAAGAGCTTACTGGAACGCACTGACCGATGAGAAAAAATCGGCGTTCCGCTTCCATCATATCTCCACTGATGAAGTCTACGGCGATCTGCACTCCGCGGATGATTTCTTCACCGAAACCACCCCGTATGCACCCAGCAGCCCTTATTCAGCCTCTAAAGCCAGCAGTGACCATCTGGTACGCGCCTGGTTGCGCACCTATGGCCTGCCAACGCTGATTACCAACTGTTCCAATAACTACGGTCCTTACCACTTCCCGGAAAAACTGATTCCGCTGATGATCCTCAACGCGCTGGCGGGAAAACCGCTGCCGGTGTATGGCAATGGACAGCAAATCCGCGACTGGCTTTTTGTGGAAGATCACGCTCGTGCGCTTTATTGCGTGGTGACCACGGGAAAAGTGGGAGAAACCTATAATATTGGTGGTCATAACGAGCGTAAGAATCTCGACGTGGTGGAAACCCTTTGCGCGTTGCTGGAAGAGCTGGCACCGAATAAACCGCACGGCGTGGCGCACTATCGCGACCTGATCGTGTTTGTCACTGACCGCCCGGGGCACGACCTGCGCTATGCCATTGATGCGTCGAAAATTGCCCGCGAACTTGGCTGGATGCCGCAGGAAACGTTTGAAAGCGGGATGCGGAAAACAGTGCAGTGGTATCTGGCTAATGAAACCTGGTGGAAACAGGTTCAGGACGGCAGCTATCAGGGCGAACGTTTAGGTCTGAAGGGCTAACTTGCGGCGGAGGCATACATGAAAGGTATCATTCTGGCAGGCGGTTCAGGCACCCGGTTGCACCCAATCACGCGCGGTGTGTCAAAACAGCTATTGCCGATCTACGACAAACCGATGATCTACTACCCGCTCTCGGTACTGATGCTGGCGGGGATCCGCGAAATCCTGATCATCACCACGCCGGAAGACAAAGGGTATTTTCAGCGCTTACTGGGCGATGGTTCAGAGTTTGGCATTGTATTGCAGTATGCCGAACAACCCAGCCCTGACGGCCTGGCGCAGGCGTTTATCATCGGTGAATCCTTTCTGAACGGTGAACCTTCCTGCCTGGTCCTTGGTGATAATATCTTTTTTGGTCAGGGGTTTAGTCCGAAGCTGCGCCACGTTGCCGCGCGCACGGAAGGGGCGACGGTATTTGGCTACCAGGTGATGGATCCTGAGCGTTTTGGCGTGGTCGAGTTTGACGACAATTTCCGCGCTGTCTCGCTGGAAGAGAAACCGAAGCAGCCGAAATCCAACTGGGCGGTAACCGGGCTTTATTTCTACGACCACAAGGTGGTTGAGTATGCGAAACAGGTAAAACCTTCAGAACGCGGCGAACTGGAGATTACCTCCATCAACCAGATGTATCTGGAGGCGGGCAATCTGACGGTTGAGCTGCTGGGGCGTGGTTTTGCCTGGCTGGATACCGGAACGCACGACAGCCTGATTGAAGCGAGCACCTTTGTGCAGACGGTGGAAAAACGGCAGGGCTTTAAGATAGCCTGCCTGGAAGAGATCGCATGGCGTAACGGCTGGCTGGATGACGAAGGCGTGAAGCGTGCCGCCAGTTCGCTGGCGAAAACAGGTTACGGCCAATATTTACTGGAGTTGCTCCGTGCTCGTCCGCGCCAGTATTGAACCGCTGAGCTGGGAAAATACGTTCTTTGGCGTGAGCAGCGCCATTGTGCGTATTAGCCCCGACGCGCCGCTTTTGACGCCGGAGGCATTACAGCCCTGGTCACGGGTACAGGCAAAAATTTCAGCGTCGTGCGCGGATGAGTTGGATGCCTTACAAGCGCTGGGGTTCTCGCTGGTCGAAGGTGAAGTCGATTTAGCACTGTCGGTCGCAAATGTTAGCAATGATGGCGGTGCGGAAGTGGCGCAACGAGGCGATATTCCGGCGTTACGTGAGTTAGCCAGCGAAGCGTTCTCGCAAAGCCGTTTTCGCGCGCCGTGGTATGCGCCGGATGCCAGCGCCCGCTTCTACGCACAATGGATCGAGAACGCCGTGCTGGGCACGTTTGACCACCAGTGTCTGGTTCTCCGGGCTACGGGGGGCGAGATTCGCGGTTATGTTTCGCTGCGTGAACTGAATGACGCCGATGCGCGAATTGGCTTGTTGGCGGGGCGTGGCGCGGGCGCTGAATTAATGCAGGCCGCGCTCAGCTGGGCGCAATCTCGCGGAAAGACAACATTGCGGGTGGCGACCCAGATGGGCAACACCGCCGCGCTTAAACGTTACATACAAAGTGGTGCCAACATAGAAAGCACCGCGTACTGGTTATACAGGTGACAAAATGATTCCATTTAACGCACCGCCGGTGGTGGGAACCGAACTCGAATACATGCAGTCGGCCATGGGCAGCGGCAAACTTTGTGGCGACGGCGGCTTTACACGCCGCTGTCAGCAGTGGCTGGAGCAACGCTTTGGCAGCGCAAAAGTGCTGCTGACGCCGTCCTGCACCGCCTCGCTTGAGATGGCGGCGCTGCTGCTGGACATTCAGCCCGGCGATGAAGTCATCATGCCGAGCTACACTTTTGTGTCGACAGCGAATGCTTTCGTATTGCGCGGGGCAAAAATCGTCTTTGTCGATATCCGCCCGGACACCATGAACATCGATGAGACGCTCATCGAAGCCGCTATTTCTGAGAAGACGCGAGCCATTGTTCCGGTCCATTACGCAGGCGTTGCCTGTGAGATGGACGTCATTATGGCGCTGGCGGCAAAGTACAACCTGTTTGTGGTCGAAGATGCCGCGCAGGGCGTCATGTCCACCTATAAAGGTCGCGCGTTAGGCACGATTGGGCATATTGGCTGCTTCAGCTTCCATGAAACCAAAAACTACACAGCCGGTGGTGAAGGCGGTGCGACGCTGATTAATGACCGATCGTTAATCGAACGTGCGGAAATTATCCGCGAAAAAGGCACTAACCGTAGCCAGTTCTTCCGTGGTCAGGTGGACAAATACACCTGGCGGGATATTGGTTCCAGCTATCTGATGTCCGATCTTCAGGCGGCGTATCTGTGGGCGCAGCTGGAAGCGGCAGATCGCATCAATCAACAGCGTCTGACGCTGTGGCAGACGTATTATGACGCCCTCGCTCCGCTGGCGCGCGCCGGACGCATTACCTTACCTTCAGTTCCTGATGATTGTGCGCAAAACGCCCATATGTTCTACATCAAACTGCGGGATATTGATGATCGTAGCGCATTGATTAACTTCATGAAAGAAGCCGAAATTATGGCTGTCTTCCACTATATTCCGCTGCATGCCTGCCCGGCAGGCGACAAATTTGGTGAGTTTATCGGTGAAGATCGCTACACCACCAAAGAGAGCGAGCGTTTACTGCGCCTGCCACTGTTTTACAATCTGTCACCCGCCAATCAGCGCACGGTGATCACGACCTTGCTCAACTACTTCTCCTGAAATGTCGCTCGCAAAAGCGTCCCTGTGGACGGCGGCCAGCACGCTGGTAAAAATTGGCGCGGGGCTACTGGTGGTGAAACTGCTGGCTGTGGCGTTTGGTCCCGCAGGTGTCGGCCAGGCGGGTAACTTTCGCCAGATGGTAACCGTACTGGGCGTTTTGGCTGGCGCAGGTATCTTTAACGGCGTCACCAAATACGTTGCCCAGAATCACGACAATCCGGCGCAATTGCGGAACGTGGTCGGCACCTCCTCGGCGATGGTTTTGGGGTTCTCGACCCTGCTGGCGCTGATTTTTTTGCTGGCGGCGGCCCCCATCAGCCAGGGACTGTTTGGCCATACTCACTATCAGGGGTTGGTGCGTCTGGTCGCACTGGTGCAAATGGGGATTGCCTGGGCAAATCTGCTGTTGGCGCTGATGAAAGGCTTTCGTGACGCGGCGGGTAATGCACTGTCGTTGATCGTGGGTAGTGTGTTGGGTGTAGTGGCCTGGTATATCTGCTACCGCGTCGGCGGTTACGAAGGGGCATTGTTGGGGATGGCGCTGGTGCCCGCGTTGGTCGTTGTGCCGGCTGCAGTGCTGTTGTTTAAGCGTGGAACACTCCCTCTGCGCTATCTTAAACCGTCCTGGAATAGTGTCCTTGCTGGGCAACTGTGTAAATTTACACTGATGGCGCTGATCACCTCCATCACGATACCGGTGGCGTACGTGATGATGCGAAATCTGCTGGCGGCGCACTACAGCTGGGATGACGTTGGGATCTGGCAAGGTGTCAGCAGTATCTCAGATGCGTATCTGCAATTTATTACCGCCTCGTTTAGCGTTTATCTGCTGCCGACATTGTCGCGTCTGACGGAAAAGCGCGATGTTACGCGTGAAGTTGTGAAGTCGCTCCGGTTTGTTTTACCAGCGGTCGCGGTAGCGAGTTTTACCGTCTGGTTGCTGCGCGATTTTGCCATTTGGCTGCTGTTTTCCGCCAAATTCACGGCGATGCGCGATTTATTCGCCTGGCAGCTCGTCGGTGATGTATTGAAAGTTGGTGCCTATGTTTTTGGCTATCTGGTGATCGCCAAAGCATCGCTGCGGTTTTATATTCTGGCTGAAATCAGCCAGTTCATTTTGTTGACGGCGTTTGCCCACTGGTTGATCCCCGCGCATGGCGCGCTGGGAGCTGCACAGGCGTATATGGCAACCTATATCGTCTATTTTTCCCTTTGTTGTGGCGTATTTTTACTCTGGCGTAGGCGGGCATGACTGTACTGATTCACGTACTGGGATCGGATATCCCTCACCATAATCAAACCGTGTTGCGGTTTTTCAATGACGCGCTGGCTGCCACGAGCGAGCATGCGCGCGTCTTTATGGTTGCAGGCAAGGATGCGGGATACAGTGAAAGCTGTCCGGCGCTCTCATTGCGTTTCTATGCTGGTAAAAAAACGCTGGCAGATGCGGTGATTGCCCTTGCGAAAGCCAATCGCCAACAGCGCTTCTTCTTCCACGGTCAGTTCAATACCGGTCTGTGGCTGGCACTGTTGAGCGGCGGTATTAAGCCGGAACAGTTTTACTGGCACATTTGGGGGGCAGATCTGTATGAAGTCTCCAACGGGCTGAAATTCAAACTGTTTTACCCGATTCGCCGTATGGCGCAGGGTCGTGTGGGCTGTGTGTTTGCCACACGCGGCGACCTCAGCTATTTCGCCCAGCGGCATCCGCGTGTGCGTGGGGAATTGCTCTATTTCCCGACGCGCATGGACCCTTCGCTGAATAACATGGCAAACGGACGCCAGCGCGAAGGGAAAATGACGATTCTGGTGGGGAATTCCGGCGATCGGAGCAACGAACACATTGCTGCGTTACGCGCTGTGCACCAGCAGTTTGGCGATACAGTGAATGTGATCGTCCCGATGGGGTATCCGGCGAATAACGAAGCCTACATCGAAGAGGTTCGCCAGGCGGGACTGACGCTGTTTAGCACTGAAAATTTACAGATCCTCAGCGAAAAGCTGGCGTTTGATGCGTATCTTGCGCTGCTTCGTCAGTGTGATTTGGGCTATTTTATTTTTGCGCGACAGCAGGGGATTGGGACGTTGTGCCTTCTGATTCAGGCCGGCATTCCGTGCGTACTTAACCGCGAGAACCCGTTCTGGCAGGATATGGCGGAGCAGCATCTCCCGGTGCTGTTCACGACCGATCTTCTCAATGAACCCGTCGTTCGTGAAGCGCAGCGCCAGTTGGCGTCCGTCGATAAGAACGGCATTACCTTCTTTAGCCCGAACTATCTGCAACCCTGGCATAACGCGTTACAGATTGCCGCAGGAGACGTTGTATGAGTTTGATGCAATTCAGCGGTCTGCTGGTGGTCTGGCTGCTCTCCACCCTGTTTATTGGGACGCTGGCCTGGTTTGAATTCCGTCGCGTCCGTTTTAACTTCAATGTGTTTTTCACCTTGTTGTTTCTGCTGACGTTCTTTTTTGGATTCCCACTGACCAGCGTTCTGGTGTTTCGTTTTGACGTTGGCGTTGCGCCGCCGGAAATTCTGCTGCAGGCGCTGTTGTCTGCGACCTGTTTCTACGCGGTGTATTACGTGACGTATAAGACCCGTTTGCGTAAGCAGTTTTCCGATACACCGCGTAAGCCGCTGTTTACCATGAACCGGGTCGAGACGCATCTTACCTGGGTCTTGCTGATGGGGATTGCGTTGGTAAGCGTGGGGATCTTCTTCATGCACAACGGATTTCTGCTGTTCAAGCTCAATTCATACAGTCAGATATTCTCCAGTGAAGTCTCTGGTGTGGCATTGAAACGCTTCTTCTACTTCTTTATTCCGGCGATGCTGGTGATTTATTTTTTACGCCAGGACAGCAAAGCGTGGCTGTTCTTTTTGGTCAGCACGGTCGCGTTCGGTTTGCTTACCTACATAATTGTCGGCGGCACGCGTGCGAACATTATCATCGCGTTTGCCATCTTCCTGTTCATTGGCATTATTCGCGGCTGGATTTCACTGTGGATGCTGGCCGCGGCGGGAGTGCTGGGGATTGTCGGCATGTTCTGGCTGGCGCTGAAGCGCTACGGGATGAACGTCAGCGGCGATGAAGCGTTTTACACCTTCTTGTATCTGACCCGGGACACCTTCTCTCCGTGGGAGAACCTGGCGCTGTTATTGCAGAACTATAGCAATATCGAATTTCAGGGGCTGGCGCCGATCGTCCGTGACTTTTACGTCTTTATCCCGTCCTGGCTCTGGCCTGGACGGCCAGGTATTGTGCTCAACTCCGCGAATTATTTTACCTGGGAAGTGCTCAACAACCATTCGGGCCTTGCCATCTCACCGACCCTTATCGGTTCGCTGGTGGTGATGGGAGGGGCGTTGTTTATTCCGCTCGGGGCGATTGTGGTTGGCTTGATTATCAAGTGGTTCGACTGGCTGTATGAACTGGGGAATCGGGAAACCAATCGTTATAAGACGGCGATTCTGCACAGTTTTTGCTTCGGCGCCATCTTCAACATGATTGTTCTGGCGCGAGAAGGTCTGGATTCGTTTGTCTCACGGGTGGTTTTTTTCCTCGTGATTTTTGGTGTTTGTCTGTTGGTGGCGAAACTGTTGTTCTGGCTTTTTGACTATGCCGGGCTCATTCAAAAACGAAAATCCTCGCTGCCGCAGACACAGGTTGAAGGGTAAAGATGACAGATAACACGACTGCACCCGTCTACGCGCTGCGTGGATTACAGTTGATTGGATGGCGTGATATGCAGCACGCGCTCAATTACCTGTTTGCAGAAGGCCAGATCAGGCAGGGAACACTGGTCGCGATTAACGCTGAGAAGATGCTGACAGCGGAAGATAACCCCGAAGTCCGGGCGTTGATTAACGCCGCTGAGTTCAAATATGCGGACGGTATTAGCGTTGTGCGCTCGGTGCGCAAAAAATTCCCTCAGGCCCGCATCTCGCGTGTTGCGGGGGCCGATCTCTGGGAAGCGTTGATGGCGCGGGCAGGAAAGGAAGGCACGCCTGTTTTTCTGGTTGGCGGCAAGCCGGATGTGCTGGCGCAAACGCAAGCAAAATTACGCGCGCAATGGAGTGTGAATATCGTCGGCAGCCAGGATGGATATTTTAAGCCTGAAGACCGTCAGGCGCTGTTTGAGCGGATTCACGCCAGCGGCGCGAAGATTGTGACGGTCGCGATGGGGTCGCCAAAACAGGAAATCCTGATGCGTGATTGCCGTCTTATTCATCCACATGCCTTATACATGGGCGTGGGGGGCACGTATGACGTTTTTACCGGACACGTTAAGCGCGCGCCAAAAGTATGGCAAAAACTGGGGCTGGAATGGCTGTACCGCTTATTATCACAGCCGAGTCGTATTACCCGACAGTTACGTTTACTGCGTTACCTCCGCTGGCACTATACCGGCGACCTCTGAATCTCCCTCTTGATCCTTTCGGGTAGTGCATTCTGCGTAATGCACTACCCCGCCGCACAATAGTTGCTGCTTTATTGCTCAGCACATTCATTTTTTTAATGCTTCGTTTGCCATTTTGGAAAATTTAAGAAACTATTCGCCCCCATCATTGCAGTGCCGTGGTGTTTATTGCGTCAGCCGTTAACCGCCCGGCGCACAGGCTCTGTGATGGAAAAAGGTACTCATTACAATAACCGGTCATCCCGGGAAAAAGGCAAACACAACCAGAGGAACTATGGCAGAGAATAAACCGGAGCTACAGCGTGGGCTGGAAGCTCGTCATATCGAATTGATTGCTCTCGGGGGCACGATTGGCGTCGGCCTGTTTATGGGCGCCGCCAGTACACTGAAATGGGCCGGACCGTCAGTCCTGCTGGCGTACATTGTCGCTGGGCTTTTTGTTTTTTTCATCATGCGTTCAATGGGCGAAATGCTGTTCCTTGAGCCGGTCGCCGGTTCATTTGCTGTTTACGCTCACCGCTACATGAGCCCTTTCTTCGGGTATCTCACGGCGTGGTCTTACTGGTTTATGTGGATGGCGGTGGGGATCTCGGAGATCACCGCTATTGGGGTCTATGTGCAATTCTGGTTTCCAGAAATGGCGCAATGGATACCCGCGTTGATCGCCGTAGGGCTGGTTGCGCTCGCGAATCTCGCCGCCGTACGTCTGTATGGCGAAATTGAGTTCTGGTTTGCGATGATTAAAGTCACCACCATTATTGTGATGATAGTGGTCGGTCTGGGAGTGATTTTCTTCGGCTTTGGTAACGGCGGTCAGGCCATTGGTTTTGGCAACCTGACGGAGCACGGCGGTTTCTTTGCTGGTGGCTGGAAAGGCTTTCTCACGGCATTGTGCATTGTGGTGGCGTCCTACCAGGGCGTTGAGCTGATCGGCATTACCGCCGGTGAAGCGAAAAACCCGCAGGTGACGCTGCGTAGCGCGGTAGGCAAAGTGTTGTGGCGTATCCTGATTTTCTACGTGGGCGCGATTTTCGTTATTGTGACCATCTTCCCGTGGAACGAGATTGGCAGCAACGGTAGCCCATTCGTTCTGACCTTTGCCAAAATCGGGATTACCGCAGCGGCGGGTATTATTAACTTTGTGGTGCTGACGGCGGCGCTTTCCGGTTGTAACAGTGGAATGTATAGCTGTGGGCGTATGCTGTACGCGCTGGCGAAGAACCGCCAGCTTCCGACAGCGATGGCCAGAGTGTCTCGTCACGGCGTACCGGTTGCCGGTGTGGCGCTCTCTATCGTGATTTTGCTGATTGGCTCTTGCCTCAACTACATCATCCCAAATCCTCAGCGTGTCTTTGTCTATGTCTACAGTGCGAGCGTATTGCCGGGCATGGTGCCGTGGTTTGTGATCCTGATTAGCCAGTTGCGCTTCCGTCAGGCGCATAAAGAGGCGATCGCCAGCCATCCTTTCCGCTCGATTATGTTCCCCTGGGCGAATTATTTGACGATGGCGTTCCTGGTTTGCGTTTTAATTGGCATGTACTTTAATGATGATACGCGTTTGTCGCTGTTTGTCGGCATCCTCTTTCTGCTTGTCATTACCCTCGTCTACAAGGTTTTTGGCCTGAATCGGGGTGTTGATATTCAGAAAGTGGAGAAATAAGCGACAAAACGCACAAACCATGAGCAAACGATAATTTTCTTTAAAAAGACACTAGACAGCGGGGGGGGAAGTCCGTATTATCCGACCCCGCAACGGCGCTAAGCGCCCGTAGCTCAGCTGGATAGAGCGCTGCCCTCCGGAGGCAGAGGTCTCAGGTTCGAATCCTGTCGGGCGCACCATTTACCCGGTGCTGGAGCTGCGGTGGTTTTAAAGACCGCGTAAAAGATTTGCAGTGGTGGCTATAGCTCAGTTGGTAGAGCCCTGGATTGTGATTCCAGTTGTCGTGGGTTCGAATCCCATTAGCCACCCCATTATTTGATAAGTTGTGACAATGCGAAGGTGGCGGAATTGGTAGACGCGCTAGCTTCAGGTGTTAGTGTTCTTACGGACGTGGGGGTTCAAGTCCCCCCCCTCGCACCACGACTTAAAGAATTGAACTAAAAATTCAAAAAAGCAGTACATCGGCGAGTAGCGCAGCTTGGTAGCGCAACTGGTTTGGGACCAGTGGGTCGGAGGTTCGAATCCTCTCTCGCCGACCAATTTTGAACCCCGCTTCGGCGGGGTTTTTTGTTTTCTGCTGTTCCCTTCTTTTGTTATATCTCCGAATTCATCCACATACGATATGTCACCACCTGGCGACGTCATTGCGTGAGATTGTCGCTGTCTGGCGACAAGTAATTTTATGTTTTTACAGTGTTTCTTTATATTCGCGAAGAGTTGTCGTTATACAGAGACAAACGGCGCTTCGTGGTGAAGAAGGGGAAGGAAGCTAACCGTCGCAGACCCGCTCTGGGCGCGGTTCCCCGAATCGTCTGAATCCCTGCTTTTTGCAGTTCAATCATGGCACGCATTGTGCAATAATATACGGGTAGATGCTCATTCCATCTCTTATGCTCGCCTTAGTGCCTCATAAACTCAGGAATGATGCAGAGCCGTTTACGGTGCTTATCGTCCACAGACAGATGTCGCTTTCGCCTCATCAAACACCATGGGCATAACGTTGAGTGAAGCACCCATTTATGTTGTCATACAGACCTGTTTAACGCCTGCTCCTGATGGAGCGGGCGTTTTTTTATGGGTGTTACCGTAGAGTGGCATGCCCGGCAAGCTGCTCGCCACCGGGCATGAAGGTGTTACTGCGGAGGGTTATTCTGCAACGTCAACATCAGGCCATCGCGACGCATAGCCGCAGCGTCTTCCGGCTGATGGAGTCTGTCCAGCACATCGGCAAGCCAGGCGTAGTCATAGGCATCCGGGCGTTGTTTGAGCGCAGCACGGAAGGCCAGGGCGGCCTCTTGCCACTCGCCATGTTTCATCAGTGACTGACCCAGCGTGCTCCACAGTAGCGGACGATCGCCAACATTTTTAATCTGTTGACGGAGTACTTTTTCCACCAGCTCCGGATTGTTGGTTTTCAGACGCGGGATCGGTAATACCAGACGATCGTCGTACTGGCGTTTCAGGCCATCGATGATGATCTGCTGCGCGGTATCGTGATCGTCACACTCGATCAGATGCTCTGCCATGGCAACCTGCAGGGGAACCTGATGGCGGGTTTTACGGCTTTGATTTTTCCACCAGTCTCGTAACCCTTCACTGCCCTGATCGGCGCGCGCCTTATCCATCAGACCAATCCACGCCTGCTGTTCCAGCAGGGCTCGGTGCTCTTCATCACCGACTTTGGCTTTCGCCATCGACGGGATAATCTCCAGCAACGATCCCCATGCGCCGGTACGGATATAGGCTTGCTCTGCCAGACGTAACACTTCCGGGTGGCGTGGCGTCACTTCCAGCAGTTTGTCTACGCCATGGCGCGCTGCGTGGTCCTCATTACGTGCCAGTTGCAGACGTACGCGGGCGATTTCCACCGGGATGGTGTCGTTGCCTGCGATCTCGGCAGCGCGCTCAAGGTGTTGATTCGCACGCGCTTCATCACCACGCTGTTGTGCCGCTTCGGCGGCCAGAAGGTAGTTCACCACCGGCTGTTCAGCATGATCGGCATTTTTCGACATCAGCTTCTCAACCTGCTGATAATCGCCTTCTGCCAGTTTGAGGAGCGCCTGCTCTGTTTGCTTGCGCGCACGGCGGCGTTTACGACCAACAAACCAGCCGCGCGTGTGTGCGCCTGTGCGGAAAATGCGGCGTAGCAGCCATTCGATCGCAAACAGAGCAACCATCATGACGATCAGAATAATCACCAGGCCAGTGACGCTGGTTTCAATGTTGTAATTGTCGGTCTGGATCAGCACATATCCCTGATGACCCGCGAGCATCGGACCCACCACGATACCGGCGATCAACAATACAAAGAGCAATAATACTTTTAGCATCATTATTCTCCTTGCGGCGCAGCGGACGGAGTGTCAGCTTGTGGTGCAGGTGCAGGTGCAGGTGCAGGTGCAGGTGCAGGTGCAGGTGCAGGTGCAGGTGCAGGTGCAGGTGCAGGTGCGGATGTAGATGTAGGCGCAGATGTAGACGTTGTTGATTGCGCCAACAAATTACGCACGCGAGTTTGCATCAGCTTCTCAAGAATTTCCTGGCTTTTCAGCGTTTCCGGCACATCCATGGTGATGCTCTGCTGGCTCAGTTTGTCCACTTCATCAAGGAACGCTTTGGTCGTCGCATCTTCGGTGTCGTAGTACGCGCGAACCCAGGTGGAAACGTTATCCAGCGCCTGGCGGTAGGTCTCTTCCTGGTGGCGCGGAACGGCTTGCGCCGCGACTAACAGACGTGAACGGATATTTTCACGCAGATAAACATCCTGATTTGGCGCCAGCAGCGGCACGGCAGTCTCATCGCGGCGACGAATGGTGATGAAGCTGTCCATAAAGTTCTGCCAGCTTTTTTGCAGGTTAACGCGCCATTCGCTGATAGAGCTCGAAAGTTCGCTGCTGTCGGAATCCATCGGTGAGTCATCGTTGTCGTTGTCAGCCAGACGCAGATTATCGATCTGGTTAGAGAGTTGGTTGACCTTGAGGATAATACCGTCGTAGTCCACCTGCGAGACAGAGGACAGGCTGGCGATATCATCGGTAATGGCCCGGCGAGCGGTGATGAGACTCGGATCGTTCATATCTGCAAGGCTGGCGTCCGCACTCTTTAACAGCGCTGCGGCGGTGGTGACATCCTGATCGCTCCACAGCTTACGTCCGGCAAGCTTCACCAGAAAATCAGCCTGTGCCAGCAGCCAGGTTTTGGCGTCGCTTCCAGAGATGGTGGCGACTTTCTGCTGCACGTCGGCGAGTTGTTTCGCCAGTGCCGTTTGCTGACGGCTCGCCTCATCCAACAGTGTTGCCTGTTTTTTAATAATGCTTTCGAGTTCTGTTTTTTGGGCTTCCTGCGCTTTTTGCAACGCTGTCAGCTGGTTAGCTAACGCATCGCTGGTGGCTGTCTGCGTCGTCGCCTGCTGTTTTCCCCAGCCATAAAGTCCAACACCTGCCGCAAGGGCAATGGCAATGGCTACCGCGCTCAGGATCAGCGAGGTGCTATTTTTGCTCTTTTTCTCAGTGTTGACTGGCTGTGATGTGGTTTCCACGGCCTCCCTGGTCTCTTCAACCGCGGCGGAGGATTTTTCTTGTTCCGTCATTATGGCATCCCATTATGAGAGTTATTGTAATGCGCGCAGTAGCGCATCGTTGTCGGCGTTATCAGCGACCTTAATATCTTGCCAGCCCAATTCCCGGGCGAGGTGCGCCAGACGCTCGCTGACGACCAGCAGCCGACAGCGTAGTAACCAGTGTTCCCGATACCATTGTGGTGTCATTGACCAGAGCTGTTGCAACATCTCGCCACTGGTGACAACCACCGTTGTGACACCACGAGAGTGCCAGCGCATGGCCTCTTCTGCACCGTCGTAATGTTTTGCACTGCGTTGATAACATTCACAAAAAATGACATCAGCCCCGCGTTCCATTAGGGTGTCTCCTAACAGTTCACGTCCGCCATTGCCACGTAAAATAAGTGCCTGCTTACCTGCAATATTTTGTAATTCAGGTAATTGTAGCAAGACTTCGCTAATTTCCCGATCCAGAGGATAACGAATATTGCACCCGCTCACCGTATGCAGCGCCAGCGCCGTGGTGCGGCCAATAGCAAAATACTGCGGGAGCGTTGGCCAGTTTTGCCCTTGCTGCTGAAGTTGGGCATGGGCGAAAGCGACAGCATGTTGGGAAAGGGCGAAGACGAGATCGTTCTGAGTCAGTGTGGCCAGGCGATCGGCAAGTGTATTGAGCTCACGACCTGGCGTGAACTCAATGAGCGGAAAGCTCCAGGCCACCTGCCCCAGTGTGCGCAGACGGCTCACTAACTCTTCCCCTGAGGGAGACGGGCGGGTGACCAGAATACTCATGCGGGGGCTTCTCCGTTGTAGACCTCTGTCAGAATGGCGCGGGCTCCGTTCTCCAGCAATTCTTCTGCCAGGGAGATGCCCATCTGTTCGGCATCCTGAGGCGAGCCGCGTCGTTCGCCGCGAATCATCTTCGAACCATCAGGGGCACCCACTAATGCACGTAGCCAGATTTCACCGTCGATGATTTCAGCATAGCTGCCAATGGGCACCTGACAGCCACCTTCCAGGCGGGTGTTCATGGCGCGCTCGGCTTTGATACGCACGGCGGTGTCATCATGATTCAGCGGCGCCAGCAGTTCACGGGTACGGGTATCATCCAGTCGACATTCAATGCCAACCGCGCCTTGTCCGACCGCAGGAAGCGAAATTTCTGGCGGCATGGCGGTGCGAATACGTGACTCCAGACCCAGGCGTTTTAACCCGGCAACGGCCAGAATAATGGCGTCATAGTCACCGTTATCCAGTTTGCTGAGGCGCGTTCCGACATTGCCGCGCAACGAGCGGATAATGAGATCCGGACGGCGTTCAGCCAGTTGGCACTGGCGACGCAGACTGGAGGTGCCTACGATGCTGCCCGCCGGCAGTTCATCCAGATGATGATAGGTATTTGAGACAAACGCATCGCGCGGGTCTTCGCGTTCGCAAATGGTGACCAGTCCAAGGCCCTGCGGGAACTCAACGGGTACATCTTTCATGGAATGCACCGCGATATCCGCGCGTTTTTCCAATAGCGCGACTTCCAGCTCTTTGACGAACAAGCCTTTTCCGCCCACTTTCGCCAAAGGAGTATCAAGAATTACGTCGCCACGCGTCACCATTGGCACCAGTTCAACAACCAGTCCAGGATGATTCGCCAGCAAGGCGTCTTTGACAAAATGTGCCTGCCAGAGCGCAAGGGGGCTTTGGCGTGTGGCAATTCTTAAAACATTGTCTAACATGCTTGTTACCGTCATTATCGTCCGTGGACCATCCTAACATCCTTACAAGTGGGATGTCAGTGTTACGGTCAAAGGTGAGTGAGAGAGTCGGCGTTGTGTCGTCAATGACAGTGAAGCGTGACGAGAAAGCGCCTTGCCTTATTACAGAATTTACACGAAGCGAACGGTGCTACACTGGTAAGTAGTGCAACTTTCTTTACGGTCAATGAGCAAGGTGTTAAATTGATCACGTTTTAGACCATTTTTTCGTCTGTGCCTCAAAGAGGAGACCGAAAAAAGGTAACGGCTATTTTTGACATACGGTATATCCCGAATGATGACGTTTGCGAAACCACGTAACGGTGGCGACAAACAGAAACATGACGGGTAGCAACATCAGGCGATACGTCTTGTACCTCTATATTGAGACTTTGAAACAGAGACTGGATGCCATAAATCAACTGCGTGTGGACCGCGCGCTTGCTGCCATGGGACCTGCTTTCCAGCAGGTATACAGTCTGCTGCCGACATTATTGCATTATCACCATCCGCTGATGCCGGGTTACCTGGATGGTAACGTTCCCAAAGGCATCTGTTTCTACTCGCCTGATGAAACCCAACGCCACTATCTGAATGAACTGGAACTGCACCGTGGTATGTCTGTGCAGAACCCGCCGAAAGGTGAATTGCCGATTACCGGCGTTTACTCAATGGGCAGTACGTCTTCAGTAGGGCAAAGCTGTTCTTCTGACCTGGACATCTGGGTCTGCCACCAATCCTGGCTCGACAGCGAAGAGCGCCAGTTGCTGCAACGCAAATGCAGCCTTCTGGAAAGCTGGGCCGCTTCGCTGGGCGTTGAAGTCAGCTTCTTCCTGATCGATGAAAACCGTTTCCGCCACAATGAAAGCGGCAGTCTGGGTGGTGAAGACTGTGGCTCCACGCAGCATATCCTGCTGCTCGACGAATTTTATCGCACCGCTGTGCGTCTGGCCGGTAAACGTATTCTGTGGAATATGGTGCCGTGCGACGAAGAAGAGCATTACGACGATTACGTGATGACGCTCTACGCGCAGGGGGTGTTGACGCCAAACGAATGGCTGGATCTGGGCGGACTGAGCTCACTTTCAGCGGAAGAGTACTTTGGTGCCAGCCTTTGGCAGCTCTACAAAAGCATTGATTCACCGTACAAAGCGGTGCTGAAAACGCTGCTGCTGGAAGCGTATTCCTGGGAATACCCGGATCCTCGCCTGTTGGCGAAAGACATCAAACAGCGTCTGCACGATGGCGAGATCGTTTCCTTTGGTCTTGATCCCTACTGCATGATGCTGGAACGTGTTACCGAATATCTCACGGCGATTGAAGACCCAACGCGCCTGGATCTGGTGCGTCGATGTTTCTACCTGAAAGTCTGCGAGAAACTGAGTCGTGAACGCGCCTGTGTTGGCTGGCGCCGTGAAGTATTAAGTCAGTTAGTCAAAGAGTGGGGATGGGACGAAGCACGTCTGGCCATGCTCGACAACCGCGCTAACTGGAAGATCGATCAAGTCCGCGAAGCGCACAACGAACTGCTCGATGCCATGATGCAGAGCTATCGTAACCTGATCCGCTTTGCGCGCCGTAACAACCTCAGCGTTAGCGCCAGTCCACAGGATATCGGGGTATTGACCCGTAAACTCTATGCCGCATTTGAGGCGCTGCCGGGTAAAGTGACGCTGGTGAACCCGCAGATTTCGCCGGATCTCTCCGAGCCGAATCTGACGTTTATCCATGTGCCGCCGGGTCGTGCCAACCGTTCAGGCTGGTATCTCTACAACCGCGCGCCAAACATGGATTCCATCATCAGCCATCAGCCGCTGGAATATAACCGTTACCTGAACAAGCTGGTGGCCTGGGCGTGGTTTAACGGCCTGCTGACCTCACGTACGCACCTGTTTATTAAAGGCAACGGCATTGTTGATCTGTCGAAGTTGCAGGAGATGGTGGCTGACGTGTCACACCATTTCCCTCTGCGTTTGCCAGCGCCAACGCCAAAAGCGCTCTACAGTCCGTGTGAAATTCGCCACCTGGCGATTATCGTCAACCTTGAATATGACCCGACAGCGGCGTTCCGTAATCAGGTCGTGCATTTTGATTTCCGCAAGCTGGATATCTTCAGCTTTGGCGAAGAACAAAATTGCCTGGTGGGCAGCGTTGACCTGTTGTATCGCAACTCATGGAACGAAGTGCGTACTCTGCATTTCAACGGCGAACAGGCGATGATTGAAGCGCTGAAAACGATTCTGGGCAAAATGCACCAGGATGCCGCCCCTCCGGACAGCGTGGAAGTCTTCTGCTACAGCCAGCATTTGCGTGGACTGATTCGCACCCGCGTACAGCAACTGGTTTCTGAGTGTATTGAACTGCGTCTCTCCAGCACGCGGCAGGAAACGGGGCGCTTCAAAGCGCTACGCGTTGCGGGCCAGACCTGGGGACTGTTCTTTGAACGTCTGAACGTTTCAGTGCAGAAGCTGGAAAACGCCATCGAGTTCTATGGCGCTATTTCACATAACAAGCTGCATGGGCTTTCTGTGCAGGTTGAGACAAACCATGTGAAGTTACCGTCAGTGGTGGATGGTTTCGCCAGTGAAGGCATTATTCAGTTCTTCTTCGAAGAAACCGGCGATGAAAAAGGCTTTAATATCTACATTCTGGACGAAAGTAACCGGGCGGAAGTGTACCATCACTGCGAAGGTAGCAAAGAGGAGCTGGTGCGCGACGTTAGCCGCTTCTATTCATCTTCCCACGATCGCTTTACGTATGGCTCCAGTTTCATCAACTTTAACTTGCCACAGTTCTACCAGATCGTGAATACCGAGGGTCGTGCGCAGGTGATCCCATTCCGCACGCAGTCGATTGGTACGGTGCCCCCGGCCAGTCAGGACAACGATACACCGCTGTTGCAGCAGTATTTCTCTTGATATGTATGCCGGATAAGGCGAAGACCCTATCCGGCAAAAATCTTAACGGAAGCTAACCGCTTCACCCGCTTGTTGCGTTGCCGCTTGCTCAAGCAGCGCCCAGAAAGTCTCGCCGCTGCGGTCGCAGATCCATTCGTCGCCTTTCAGATCAAAATGGTAGCCGCCCTGTTTGGTCGCCAGCCACACCTGGTGCAACGGCTCCTGGCGGTTGATGATAATTTTACTGCCGTTTTCAAAGGTAATGGTCAGCACGCCACCGTTGATTTCGCAGTCGATATCGCTGTCGCCGTCCCAGTCGTCCAGACGCTCTTCAATGGTCATCCACAGGGTGTCCGCAAGGCGATGAAATTCACTGTCATTCATTTTTTTATCCCATTTTTCGTGATGTTCGCAGTATAACGCGAAACAAAACACGTTGCAGTTTGCAGGCAAACTCTTGCTTTTACGTCTTCTCCTGCGATGATAGAAAACAGAAAGCATGAACTTACAGGCAATCCATAATGAAAAACGTGTTTCAGGCACTCGCTGTACTTCTTACTCTGTTCAGCCTGACGGGCTGCGGTCTTAAAGGCCCGCTCTATTTTCCGCCAGAGGACAAAAATGCACCGCCTCCGACGCATAAGGTTGAACCGCAAACGCAATCCACCATGCCAGAACGAAATGATCGTGCAACAGGCGACGGCCCTACTCAGGTGAATTACTGACGGTAACCCTCTGTACCCGCGTGAATGGAGCGAATGATGCAATTCTCTAAAATGCATGGCCTTGGCAACGATTTTATGGTCGTCGACGCGGTAACGCAGAATGTTTTTTTCTCGCCGGAATTGATCCGCCGTCTGTCGGACAGACATCTGGGGGTCGGGTTCGATCAGCTGTTGGTGGTCGAACCGCCTTACGATCCTGAGCTGGATTTTCATTACCGCATCTTTAATGCGGATGGGAGTGAAGTCTCGCAGTGCGGTAACGGTGCACGCTGTTTTGCCCGGTTTGTTCGCCTGAAAGGGTTGACGAACAAGCGCGATATTTGCGTCAGCACGGCCAATGGCCGCATGGTTCTGAGCGTCACCGACGACGACCTGGTGCGGGTCAACATGGGCGAGCCCAACTTTGAACCGGCGCAGGTGCCTTTTCGCGCCAACAAAGCGGAAAAGACCTATATTATGCGAGTCGCTGAACAAACAGTATTGTGCGGCGTCGTTTCGATGGGGAACCCGCATTGCGTGATTCAGGTTGATGATGTTGATACGGCCGCCGTAGAAACGTTGGGACCGGTTCTGGAAAATCATGAACGCTTTCCTGAGCGCGCCAATATCGGGTTTATGCAAGTGGTCAAACGCGAGCATATCCGGTTACGCGTTTATGAGCGTGGGGCAGGAGAAACCCAGGCCTGCGGCAGTGGTGCGTGCGCTGCCGTGGCGGTCGGCATTCAGCAGGGTTTGCTGGCAGAAGAAGTACGCGTGGAATTACCCGGCGGTCGTCTTGATATCGCCTGGAAAGGTCCGGGCCATCCGTTATATATGACTGGCCCGGCGGCACATGTCTACGACGGATTTATTCATCTATGAAGCAACCAGGGGAAGAACTACAGGACACACTCATGGAACTGGATGACCGTGCGGTCGTCGAGTATTTACAGCGTCACCCTGAGTTTTTTATCCGCAATGCGCGCGCTGTCGAAGCGATGCGTGTCCCGCACCCGGTGCGTGGGACCATCTCTTTAGTTGAATGGCATATGGTGCGCGCGCGCAACCATATCAATGTGCTCGAAGAGAACATGACGCTACTGATGGAGCAGGCTAACGCCAACGAAAGTCTGTTTAATCGGCTGTTGTATCTCCAGGGGCGGCTGGCGTCAGCCAGTAGTCTGGATGAGCTGCTGATACGTTTTCATCGCTGGGCGCGCGATCTGGGGCTGGCAGGGGCAACAATCCGCTTATTCCCCGATCGCTGGCGACTCGGCGCGCCGTCGAGTTTCACGCATCTGGCATTAAGCCGTCAGGCCTTCGAACCGTTGCGTATTCAACGTCTGGGGCACGAGCAGCACTATCTTGGCCCGCTCAACGGCCCGGAACTGCTGGTGGTGCTGCCGGAAGCAAAAGCGATAGGCTCGGTGGCGATGTCAATGCTGGGACGCGAGGGCGATCTCGGCGTCATGCTGTTCAGCAGTCGTGATGCTCATCATTATCAGCAGGGGCAAGGGACGCAGTTGCTGCATGAAATAGCGCTGATATTGCCGGAATTGCTTGAGCGTTGGATTGAACGCATATGACGGATTTGCCGCTTTCTCAGGACGTTGCCCGCTTTTTGCGCTATCTGGGCGTGGAGCGGCAGCTTAGCCCAATAACGCTCCTGAATTATCAGCGTCAGCTTGATGCCATTATCGCGTTAGCCGGGGAAACCGGAATGCAGAGCTGGCAACAATGTGATGCTGCGAGAGTACGCAGTTTTGCGGTGCGCAGTCGTCGCAAAGGGCTTGGTCCTGCCAGTCTGGCGCTGCGCCTCTCTGCATTGCGCAGTTTCTTCGACTGGCTGGTGAGCCAGGGCGAGTTGCCGGCCAACCCGGCGAAAGGGATCTCCGCACCCAAAGCGCCGCGCCATCTGCCGAAAAATATCGACGTTGACGATGTGAATCGCCTGCTGAATATCGACCTCAATGACCCGCTTGCCGTGCGTGACCGCGCAATGCTGGAGGTGATGTACGGCGCGGGGCTACGTTTGTCAGAATTGGTTGGGCTGGATATCAAACATCTCGATCTCGACACTGGCGAAGTGTGGGTGATGGGGAAAGGCAGCAAAGAGCGACGCCTGCCCATCGGACGTAATGCGGTAGCGTGGATTGAACACTGGCTGGATCTGCGTGGCCTGTTTGGCGGTGACGACGACGCGCTGTTTCTCTCAAAACTGGGAAAACGGATTTCAGCGCGTAACGTGCAAAAACGGTTTGCCGAGTGGGGCATCAAGCAGGGGCTGAATAGCCATGTGCATCCACATAAACTGCGCCACTCATTTGCCACCCATATGCTGGAGTCGAGCGGCGATCTGCGCGGTGTGCAGGAGTTACTGGGGCACGCCAATCTCTCGACCACCCAAATCTATACTCATCTTGATTTTCAACACCTGGCCTCGGTGTACGATGCGGCGCATCCACGCGCCAAACGGGGGAAATAATGCGTTTTTACCGGCCGTTGGGGCGCATCTCTGCGCTCACTTTTGACCTGGACGACACCCTTTATGATAACCGTCAGGTTATTCTGCGCACGGAGCAGGAAGCGCTCGCCTTTGTGCAAAACTATCACCCTGCGCTGCGCACATTACAAAACGCTGACCTGCAGCGTTTACGCCAGGCAATACGCGAAGCGGAGCCGGACATTTACCATGACGTCACTGAGTGGCGGTATCGTGCCGTAGAACGTGCCATGTTGAATGCGGGATTATCAGCAGAAGAGGCGACGGCAGGCGCCAACGCCGCGATGATGAATTTCGCAAAGTGGCGTAGTCGGATCGACGTCCCGCAGGAGACACACGACACGCTTACGCAACTGGCAAAAAAATGGCCGCTGGTGGCGATTACCAACGGCAATGCGCAGCCGGAATTGTTTGGGCTGGGCGACTATTTTAAGTTTGTCCTGCGGGCGGGTCCGGACGGTCGTTCGAAGCCGTTTAGCGACATGTATGCCTTAGCTGCTGAGAAGCTCAACGTCCCGATCGGCGAGATCCTGCATGTGGGCGACGATCTCACCACCGACGTCGCTGGCGCCATTCGCTGCGGCATGCAGGCGTGCTGGATCAAGCCGGAGAATGCCGACCTGATGCAGACCAATGACAGCCGTTTGTTACCGCATCTGGAAATTTCCCGGTTGGCATCGCTGACCTCGCTGATATAATCACCAGCAGTATTGTATAAATTAACAGGGTTTTTGCGGAGGGCGTTTGCCGTCCGCCCTACACACGGTGCCATCAATGGACGTTTCTTACCTGCTCGACAGCCTTAATGACAAACAGCGCGAAGCCGTCGCTGCTTCGCGCACCAACATGCTGGTGCTGGCGGGGGCGGGCAGTGGTAAGACGCGTGTGCTGGTACACCGCATCGCCTGGCTGATGAGCGTGGAAAACTGCTCGCCGTACTCCATTATGGCGGTGACCTTTACCAACAAAGCGGCGGCAGAGATGCGTCATCGTATCGGGCAACTGATGGGGACGACGCAGGGCGGGATGTGGGTCGGTACCTTCCACGGGCTGGCGCACCGTCTGCTGCGCGCGCACCACCTGGATGCCAATCTGCCGCAGGATTTCCAAATCCTCGATAGCGAAGACCAGCTGCGTCTGCTGAAGCGCCTGATCAAAGCCATGAATCTCGACGAGAAGCAGTGGCCGCCGCGTCAGGCGATGTGGTACATCAACAGCCAGAAAGACGAAGGGCTGCGCCCACACCATATTCAGAGCTACGGCAACCCGGTTGAGCAGACCTGGCAGAAGGTCTACCAGGCTTATCAGGAAGCGTGCGACCGTGCAGGGCTGGTCGATTTCGCCGAACTGCTGCTGCGCGCTCACGAACTGTGGCTCAATAAGCCGCACATTCTTCAGCACTACCGTGAACGCTTCACCAATATTCTGGTCGACGAATTCCAGGATACCAACAACATTCAGTATGCGTGGATCCGCCTGCTGGCGGGCGATACCGGCAAAGTGATGATCGTGGGCGACGATGACCAGTCAATCTACGGCTGGCGCGGCGCGCAGGTTGAAAACATCCAGCGCTTCCTCAACGATTTCCCCGGCGCGGAGACTATCCGCCTGGAGCAGAACTACCGTTCAACCAGCAATATTTTGAGCGCGGCGAACGCCCTGATTGAGAACAACAACGGTCGTCTCGGTAAGAAGCTGTGGACCGATGGCGCGGACGGCGAGCCTATCTCGCTCTACTGCGCCTTTAACGAACTCGACGAAGCGCGCTTTGTGGTCAACCGCATAAAAACCTGGCAGGACAACGGCGGCGCGCTGGATCAGTGCGCCATTCTCTATCGCAGCAACGCCCAGTCGCGTGTGCTGGAAGAGGCGTTACTGCAGGCGAGCATGCCGTACCGCATCTACGGCGGTATGCGCTTCTTCGAGCGTCAGGAAATCAAAGACGCGCTCTCTTATCTGCGCCTGATTGCCAACCGCAACGATGATGCGGCGTTTGAGCGTGTGGTGAATACGCCAACGCGCGGCATCGGCGACCGTACGCTGGACGTAGTACGCCAGACCTCACGTGATCGTCAGCTGACGCTGTGGCAAGCCTGCCGCGAGTTGTTGCAGGAAAAAGCGCTGGCGGGCCGCGCTGCGAGCGCGTTACAGCGCTTTATGGAACTGATTGATGCGCTGGCACAAGAAACGGCGGATATGCCGCTGCACGTGCAGACTGACCGCGTGGTGAAAGACTCCGGCCTGCGCATGATGTATGAGCAGGAAAAGGGCGAGAAGGGTCAGACGCGTATCGAAAACTTAGACGAACTGGTGACGGCAACGCGGCAGTTCAGCTACAACGAAGAAGACGAAGACTTAATGCCGTTACAGGCGTTCCTTTCCCATGCTGCGCTGGAAGCGGGCGAAGGGCAGGCGGATACCTGGCAGGACGCGGTACAGCTGATGACGCTGCACTCCGCGAAAGGGCTGGAGTTCCCGCAGGTATTTATCGTCGGTATGGAAGAGGGGATGTTCCCGAGCCAGATGTCGCTCGACGAGGGCGGGCGTCTGGAAGAAGAACGTCGTCTGGCCTACGTCGGCGTTACCCGAGCGATGCAAAAACTGACCCTGACCTACGCCGAAACGCGTCGTCTGTACGGAAAAGAGGTTTACCATCGCCCGTCGCGCTTTATCGGTGAACTACCGGAAAACTGCGTGGAAGAAGTTCGTCTGCGCGCGACGGTGAGCCGCCCGGTCAGCCATCAGCGGATGGGAACGCCGATGGCTGAGAACGACACTGGTTACAAACTCGGCCAGCGCGTGCGCCACGCCAAGTTCGGCGAGGGCACGATTGTGAATCTGGAAGGCAGCGGTGAACACAGTCGCCTGCAGGTGGCGTTTCAGGGGCAGGGAATCAAATGGTTAGTGGCGGCGTACGCCAGGCTGGAAACGGTCTAACATCACTAACCTTATGATTCGTAGGCCGGATAAGGCGAAGCCGCCATCCGGCATTCTGCCGCTTAATGTTCTGAAAACATAGATAAATCATCCCTCTCTGCTAACCTTAAAGCATTAGGGGGAATTATTACTTTTTCGCGTTCCGTTGCGTGTTGACGTCAAATTTATGCTGGCGTAACATGCGCGCACGATTACGCTAAGAGGACATTCGCCTTGGACACACCCAGTAGATGCTGGCTCATTATCCTGTCATCCAGGATCAACTCCTAAGGCTATCCCTTTTTGCTGATAGCCTTCGCGGTTGTCAGCGACTTTCTCTCTTTTCCCGTCGCGTTGAGTCAGGCTGTTTAATGGTCTGAAACCCAATTTGTTTCTGTGTGCCCACCGAGCGTCCGATATTTTTATGCATTGGGAGTCCCGGTCATGCTGAGCGCATTTCAACTGGAAAAAAACCGACTAACCCGGCTGGAAGTCGAAGAGTCACAAACCCTGATTGATGCTGTCTGGATCGATTTGGTTGAGCCGGATGACGACGAGCGCCTGCGCGTACAATCTGAACTGGGTCAGAGCCTGGCAACACGTCCTGAACTGGAAGACATCGAAGCATCCGCCCGTTTCTTTGAAGACGAAGACGGTCTGCACATCCACTCCTTTTTCTTCTTTGAAGATGCGGAAGACCACGCCGGTAACTCCACGGTGGCATTTACCATCCGTGATGGCCGTCTGTTCACCCTGCGTGAACGTGAACTGCCCGCGTTCCGTCTTTATCGTATGCGCGCCCGCAGCCAGGCGATGGTGGATGGCAATGCGTATGAGCTGCTGTTGGATCTGTTTGAAACCAAAATCGAACAGCTGGCGGATGAAATTGAAAACATCTACAGCGACCTGGAAAAACTCAGCCGTGTGATCATGGAAGGGCATCAGGGCGATGAATATGACGAAGCACTCTCCACGCTGGCGGAACTGGAAGATATCGGCTGGAAGGTTCGCCTGTGTCTGATGGATACTCAGCGCGCACTCAACTTCCTGGTACGTAAAGCGCGTTTACCGGGCGGACAACTGGAGCAGGCGCGTGAGATCCTGCGCGATATCGAATCCCTGCTGCCGCATAACGAATCCCTGTTCCAGAAAGTGAACTTCCTGATGCAGGCGGCAATGGGCTTTATCAACATCGAGCAGAACCGCATCATCAAGATCTTCTCGGTGGTTTCCGTGGTGTTCCTGCCGCCGACGCTGGTGGCCTCCAGCTACGGGATGAACTTTGAGTTTATGCCGGAGCTGAAGTGGAGTTTTGGGTATCCTGGGGCGATTATCTTTATGCTTCTCGCCGGACTGGCGCCGTATCTGTACTTTAAGCGCAAGAACTGGCTTTAACGTTTTGCTGCCGGATGGCGGCTAACGCCTTATCCGGCCTACAGGTTGTGTAGGCCTTAAAGCGAAGCGCCATCAGGTACAATCACATCCCTTTGCGCGTTCTGCGCTGGGTATAAATTGCATCCATCACGAAAATCGCCAGCGCCGCCCAGATAAAGGCGAACGTCACCATTTTATCGGCACCCGGCGTTTCGCCGTAAAACACGACCGCCAGAATAAACATCAATGTTGGGCCGATATACTGGAAGAATCCCAGGGTGGAGAGGCGCAGACGCGTTGCCGCGGCGGTAAAACAGAGCAGCGGTATTGTGGTGACAATCCCTGCGGCTACCAGCAACAGGTTCAGCGACATGGGGTTTTTATCCATATGGCTGGTGGCGCTGTCGGCAATGCCAAAGAGATAAATCGCGGCGACCGGCAAAAGCCACAGCGTTTCAATCAGCATGCCGGTTTGCGCTTCCACCGCAATCTTTTTACGCACCAGACCGTAAAAGGCGAAACTAAACGCCAGCCCCAGCGCGATAATCGGCAGTGAACCGAACGTCCAGAGTTGCACCAGCACGCCGCAAGCCGCCATCGCGACGGCCAGCCACTGCATTCGACGAAAGCGCTCGCCGAGGAAAATCATCCCCAGCACGATGTTCACCAGCGGGTTGATAAAGTAGCCCAGGCTGGCTTCCAGCATGTGGTGGTTATTCACCGCCCAGATAAAGAGCAGCCAGTTTCCACCGATCAGAACCGCCGACAACGCCAACAGGAAGATCTTCTTCGGCGTTTGTAGCAGCGTTTTTAAATACGACCACTGACGACTGACGCTGATCAGCGCCACCATAAAAAAGAATGACCAAATTACGCGGTGCGTCAGGATTTCGTCCGCTGGAACGTAAGAGATCAGCTTGAAGTACGCGGGTGCGATACCCCAAATAAAATAAGCAGCAAGAGCGAGTAATACGCCCTGCCGCGTTTGCTTAGCATCCATCGGGAAAACTCATATCAGAAATAGAACGGCAGTTTACCTTTTTTCACGTACTTACCCCACCATATAAGTGGCGGTCGCGCTGGCGATATAAAGGTGGTCCTCGTTATGTAACTCCACGCGTGCCACGGCGACCTTATTGCCCGCCCGGAGTAAACTGCTGGTGGCGGTAAAACGGTTACCACGGCCTGGACGTAAGTAATCGACGCGTAGATCAATGGTGCCCATGCGTGACATCCGCTGGCGTAGTTCATCTTCACTGATGGTTTCGTGACGGGTCAGGGTACTCCCCACGCAAACCAGCCCGGCAGCAACATCTAATGCAGAGGCAATCACCCCGCCATGCAAAATGCTCTGTGACCAGTTCCCAACCATCATCGGCTGATTACTGAAAGCTAATTGGGCAAACTCCTTTTCATAGCGCTCCAGTTCCAGCCCCAATGCCCGGTTAAACGGCATATGGTAGACAAACATTTCACCCACTAATTTCAGGGCTTCTTCAGCAGTAAGTACAGCAGACATACGATTGGACACTCCATGGTTAATGAAATGTTGATATTATGCTTCTTGTTTGTTGTTTTCTACTTTAGGAGAGGATAACTAAACAGGAATTGAGTAAGTATGTAGAATGCTTGGTAGATAATTATACAAATCATCAATATTTAGTTCAGGAGAAGAGTACCGATGCGGGCGATTCTGGGATGGTTATTACCAGCAGCAATGCTGCCGTTGGCCGCGTATGCGCAGGAAGCGACAGTGAAAGACGTTCATGATGCACCGGCGGTGCGAGGCAGTATTATCGCCAACATGCTGCTAGAGCATGACAATCCGTTCACACTGTATCCCTATGATACCAACTATCTGATTTACACCAGTACCAGTGACCTGAACAAAGAGGCTATCAGTAGCTATAACTGGTCGGATAATGCCCGAAAAGATGAAGTGAAGTTTCAGCTGAGTCTGGCTTTCCCTCTCTGGCGCGGCATTCTGGGGGCGAATTCGGTGCTGGGGGCGTCCTACACCCAAAAATCCTGGTGGCAACTGTCGAATAGCGAAGAGTCCTCGCCTTTCCGCGAAACGAACTACGAACCGCAGCTATTCCTTGGATTTGCCACCGATTATCAGCTTGCGGGCTGGACCTTGCGCGATGTAGAGATGGGGTATAACCACGATTCTAATGGGCGTTCAGATCCGACATCGCGTAGCTGGAACCGCATTTATACCCGTCTGATGGCTGATAATGGCAACTGGCTGGTGGAAGTGAAGCCGTGGTTTGTCGTGGGCAGTACCGATGATAACCCTGATATCACCAAATACATGGGCTATTACCAGCTTAAAATCGGCTACCACCTCGGTGACGCGGTGTTAAGTGCAAAAGGGCAGTACAACTGGAATACCGGATACGGCGGCGCAGAACTTGGACTCAGCTATCCGATAACGAAGCACGTGCGTCTCTACACCCAGGTTTACAGCGGATATGGCGAATCCCTGATCGACTATAACTTTAATCAGACGCGTGTCGGCGTGGGTGTGATGCTGAACGATATCTTCTGATAAGCAGTTAAACATTGCAGTTTCTCTCTCAGGCGCTGAAAATAGCGCCTGTTTTTATACTGGTGAATGGGGTTAATGTGGCGCAGGCGGAAGTGTTGAATCTGGAGTCGGGAGCTAAACAGGTTTTGCAGGAAACCTTCGGCTACCAACAGTTTCGCCCAGGTCAGGAACAGATTATCGACACCGTTATTTCCGGTCGCGACTGTCTGGTCGTGATGCCAACCGGTGGCGGGAAATCCCTGTGCTATCAAATCCCGGCGCTGCTTCTGAACGGGTTAACCGTGGTCGTTTCGCCGCTCATCTCGCTGATGAAAGACCAGGTTGATCAACTGCTGGCCAACGGTGTGGCGGCGGCGTGTCTGAACTCAACCCAGAGCCGTGAACAACAGCTTGAGGTGATGACGGGTTGCCGTACCGGACAAATCCGCTTGCTGTATATCGCACCAGAACGCCTGATGCTGGATAACTTCCTTGAGCATCTGGCGCACTGGAATCCGGTGTTGCTAGCCGTTGACGAGGCCCACTGTATTTCACAGTGGGGGCACGATTTCCGCCCGGAATACGCCACACTGGGCCAGCTTCGCCAGCGTTTCCCCGCCCTGCCGTTCGTCGCGTTGACCGCGACAGCCGATGAAACCACGCGGCTGGACATTGTTCGCCTGCTGGGGCTGAACGATCCGTTAATTCAGATCAGTAGTTTTGACCGCCCGAACATTCGCTACATGCTGATGGAGAAGTTTAAGCCGCTCGATCAGCTCATGCGTTACGTTCAGGAACAGCGCGGTAAGTCGGGCATTATTTACTGTAATAGCCGGGCGAAAGTGGAAGACACCGCCGCACGTTTGCAAAGCCGCGGGATCAGCGCGGCGGCGTATCATGCGGGCCTGGAAAACGACGTTCGCGCTGATGTGCAGGAAAAATTCCAGCGTGACGATCTGCAAATCGTCGTGGCGACTGTGGCGTTCGGTATGGGGATTAACAAACCCAACGTGCGCTTCGTGGTGCACTTCGACATTCCGCGAAATATCGAATCCTACTATCAGGAAACCGGGCGTGCTGGTCGCGACGGTCTGCCTGCAGAAGCGATGCTGTTCTACGATCCGGCGGATATGGCGTGGCTCAGACGCTGTCTTGAAGAAAAGCCTGCCGGACAATTGCTGGATATTGAACGTCATAAGCTGAATGCGATGGGCGCGTTTGCTGAGGCGCAAACCTGCCGTCGTCTGGTGTTGCTCAACTATTTTGGCGAAGGGCGTCAGGAAGCGTGCGGCAACTGCGATATCTGTCTCGACCCGCCAAAACAGTACGACGGATTAATGGATGCGCGCAAAGCGCTGTCGACTATCTATCGTGTTAACCAGCGCTTTGGTATGGGGTATGTCGTGGAGGTCCTTCGCGGCGCGAATAACCAGCGCATTCGTGAATTAGCCCATGACAAACTGCCGGTCTACGGCATTGGCCGCGAGCAGAGCCACGAGCATTGGGTGAGCGTCATCCGTCAACTGATTCATCTTGGGCTGGTGACGCAAAACATCGCCCATCACTCGGCGCTCCAGTTAACCGAAGCAGCACGTCCGGTGTTGCGCGGCGATGTGGCTCTTCAGCTTGCCGTGCCGCGTATTGTCGCGTTGAAGCCGCGTGTGATGCAGAAATCCTTCGGCGGTAACTACGATCGTAAGCTGTTCGCCAAATTGCGTAAATTGCGTAAAGCGATTGCCGATGAAGAGAATATCCCGCCTTATGTGGTTTTCAACGATGCAACGCTTATCGAAATGGCGGAACAGATGCCGGTGTCGCCGAGTGAAATGCTCAGCGTTAACGGTGTCGGCATGCGAAAACTGGAGCGTTTTGGCAAAGAGTTTATGGCGCTGATCCGCGCGCATGTCGATGGCGACGACGAAGAGTAGTCAGCCAGGAAAAAAAGTGCCAGGATGGTGACTCACTGAACTATTTCCCCGCGAGTCATTTTTTATGTTGATGCTATTCCTCACCGTGGCCATGGTGCACATTGTTGCGCTGATGAGTCCTGGACCAGACTTTTTCTTTGTCTCCCAAACGGCTGTCAGTCGTTCACGTAAAGAAGCGATGATGGGCGTGTTGGGCATTACCTGTGGCGTGATGGTCTGGGCGAGCGTGGCGCTGCTTGGGCTGCATCTGATCATTGAGAAAATGGCCTGGCTGCACACCATTATCATGGTGGGCGGCGGTCTGTACCTGTGCTGGATGGGGTATCAAATGCTCCGTGGCGCGTTAAAAAAGCAGGAAACGACGGCTCCCGCGCCGCAGGTGGAGTTGGCTCAGGGTGGGCGTAGCTTTCTGAAAGGCTTGCTGACCAACCTGGCGAACCCGAAAGCGATTATTTACTTCGGCTCGGTGTTCTCACTGTTTGTCGGTGATAATGTTGGCACGACTGAGCGCTGGGGTATTTTCGCGCTGATTATTGTGGAGACGCTGGCGTGGTTTACGATTGTTGCCAGTCTGTTTGCCCTGCCGAAAATGCGTCGCGGTTATCAGCGTATGGCGAAATGGATCGACGGTTTTGCCGGCGCGTTATTCGCAGGTTTCGGCATTCATCTGATTATTTCTCGCTAAGTGATACGCCGGATAAGCGCTCGCGCTTTCCGGCAACATTTCAGACATGTCTTGCTGAGGCCAATAGCGCGCCGATCAGCATAAACAACGAACCGAACACTTTGTTCAGCGCCTTCATTTGTTTTGGCCCCTTAATCCACGCCGCGATGCGTTGCGCCAGCGTCGCGTAACCGATCATCACAATTACATCGACCACGATGGTGGTGATGCCGAGGATGACGTACTGCATCAGTTGCGGTTCCTGCGGCAGGATAAATTGCGGAAACAGGGCGGCAAGAAAAACAATGCTCTTTGGGTTGGTCAGATTGACAAAGACGGCGCGTTTGAATAATCGGCCACGTGATTGTGTGTTTGCCATCGTGTTCAGATCGATAGCGCCCGCAGCGCGCCATTGCTGGATGCCCAGCCAGATAAGATAGGCGGCACCCGCCCACTTCAGAACTTCAAAGGCGATGACCGAGCGTGAAAATAGCGTCCCCAGACCGATCCCCACCAGAACGATGTGAATGCCGAGTCCGGTTTGCAGACCCTCAATGGATGCCGCTGCGCCACGATAGCCGTGGTTGATTGAAGTGGTCATGGTATTGATGGCGCCGGAACCTGGTGAAAGACTCAAAATAATGGATGTCAGCAGGTAGGCGAACCACCATTCAAAGGTCATGAGAAACTCCCGGATTGTCTATTTTTATGCCACAATACGCTACTGTTGCTGTGTTGTGTCAGACATGACAAAAAAAACGATTTTACGTGGTTAACGAGGCTGGATACCCGATGTTTCAGCAGCAAAAAGACTGGGAAACAAGAGAAAACGCGTTTGCCGCTTTTTCCATGGGACCACTGACAGATTTCTGGCGTCAGCGGGAGGAAGCGGAGTTTACGGGCGTGGACAATGTTCCGGTACGCTTTGTCCGTTTTCGCGCAGAAAAAAATGATCGTGTGGTCGTGATTTGCCCCGGCCGCATTGAAAGCTATGTAAAGTACGCTGAACTGGCGTATGACCTGTTTCAGACGGGTTTTGACGTGCTCATTATCGACCATCGTGGGCAAGGGCGATCCGGGCGGTTATTGTCGGACACGCACCGTGGACATGTGGTGAGTTTTAATGATTATGTCGATGATTTAACCGACTTTTGGCGGCAAGAAGTTCAACCGGGGCCGTGGCGAAAACGCTACATTCTCGCCCATTCCATGGGCGGTGCGATTGCCACCCTGTTTCTGCAACGTCACCCCGCGCATTGCGATGCCATCGCGCTTTGTGCGCCGATGTTTGGTATTGTGATGCGTCTGCCCTCGTTTATGGTGCGCCATATTCTCGACTGGGCGGAAGGGCATCAACGCATCCGTGAAGGGTACGCGATTGGCACGGGTCGCTGGCGGGCGCTGCCGTTTAGCATGAATGCGTTAACCCACAGCCGACAACGCTACCGTCGCAACTTACGTTTTTATGCCGACGAACCGCAACTGCGGGTTGGTGGGCCTACATATCACTGGGTACGTGAAGGTATTCAGGCTGGCGAACAGGTATTGGCAGGGGCGGGCGATGATGCGACGCCTACGCTGCTCATCCAGGCAGAAGAAGAGCGTGTGGTTGATAACCGCATGCATGACCGTTTTTGTGAAATCCGCGCCGCAGCGGGCCATCCTGTAGAAGGAGGTCAGCCGCTTGTCATCAAAGGCGCGTACCACGAGATCCTTTTTGAAAAGGACGCAATGCGCTCAGTCGCGCTCAACGCTATTGTTGAATTTTTCAACAGGCATAATTCATCCAGCGAAAATCGCTTTGCATAGAGGTTTAATTTTCTTATGTATCAGGTTGTTGCGTCTGATTTAGATGGTACGCTACTCTCTCCCGACCACACGTTATCCCCTTACGCTAAAGAGACACTGAAACTGTTGACTGCCTGTGGCGTCAATTTTGTTTTTGCGACCGGGCGTCACCATGTCGACGTAGGGCAAATCCGCGATAACCTTGAGATTCAGTCTTACATGATCACCTCCAACGGGGCGCGCGTGCACGATCCCGAAGGAAATCTGGTGTTTACGCATAATCTGGATCGCGACATTGCCAGCGATCTGTTTGGCGTGGTGAACACGAACCCCGATATCATCACCAACGTTTATCGCAACGACGAATGGTTCATGAATCGCCATCGTCCGGATGAGATGCGTTTTTTCAAAGAGGCGGTTTTCAATTACTCGCTGTTTGAACCTGGTTTACTGGAGCCGGAAGGCATCAGCAAAGTGTTCTTCACCAGCAATTCTCATGAAATACTGCTGCCGCTTGAACAGGCGATAAACGCGCGTTGGGGCGATCGTGTCAACGTGAGTTTCTCGACGCTGACGTGCCTGGAAGTGATGGCCGGAGGCGTTTCGAAGGGGCATGCGCTGGAGGCCGTCGCCAAAGCAATGGGCTACAGCCTGAAGGATTGCATTGCCTTCGGCGATGGCATGAACGACGCCGAGATGCTCTCCATGGCGGGTAAAGGCTGCATTATGGGCAATGCGCACCAGCGCCTGAAAGACCTGCATCCGGGACTGGACGTGATTGGCACCAACGCTGACGACGCTGTGCCGCATTACCTGCGTGAGCTGTTTTTATCCTGATGTAACTGTTCTTTCGTTGACCAGTTGTCAACTGAACTCTCCGCTACAATGGATGCTCCTTGTTCAAAGAGACATCCATTGTGGCGCTACTCATCATTACCACGATCCTGTGGGCCTTTTCGTTTAGCTTAATTGGCGAGTATCTTGCCGGGCATGTCGACAGCTATTTTTCCGTGCTGATGCGTGTGGGGCTGGCGGCGCTGGTATTCCTGCCGTTTCTGCGCACGCGCGGGCAGTCGCCGCGGACCATTGTGCTCTACATGCTGGTCGGCGCAATGCAGTTAGGCATCATGTACCTGCTCAGTTTCCGCGCTTACCTGTACCTGACCGTCTCTGAATTTTTACTGTTTACCGTCCTCACACCGCTTTATATCACGCTGATCTACGATCTGTTGAGTAAGCGCAGACTGCGCTGGGGCTATGTGTTGAGCGCGCTGTTGGCGGTGGTTGGAGCCGCTATCATTCGTTATGACAAAGTCAGCGACCACTTCTGGACCGGTTTGTTGCTGGTACAGCTGGCGAATATCAGTTTTGCCATTGGCATGGTGGGTTACAAGCGATTGATGGAGATCCACCCGATGCCGCAGCACAACGCGTTTGCCTGGTTCTACATGGGGGCATTTCTGGTGGCTGTCGCCGCCTGGTTTATGCTGGGGAATCCTAACAAGCTCCCGACGACCCCATTACAATGGGGCATTCTGGTCTGGTTGGGCGTGGTGGCTTCCGGACTGGGGTACTTTATGTGGAACTACGGGGCGACGCAGGTGGATGCAGGCACGCTGGGCATCATGAATAACGTGCATGTGCCCGCAGGACTGCTGGTCAACCTTGCTATCTGGCAAGAACAGCCCCACTGGCCAAGCTTTATCATTGGGGCGACGGTGATACTGGCCTCGCTGTGGGTACATCGCTATTGGGTCGCTCCGCGCTCCGTACGAACGGCAGATGATCGCAAGCGTGGTTCCGCGCTGAACGAATAAAGGCTTCCGTGACCGCCTGCCGTTGTTCGCCGTCGCGGACGGCGGCGTAGAGGCGACTCCACAATCCATCACCCAGGGTTTTGGTCACCACCAGACCCTGGCGTTCAAAACTCTCCACCACCCAGTGCGGCAGGGCTGCAATACCCATTCTGGCCGCGACCATTTGGATCAGCAGTAGCGTGTTATCGACGCTTTTCAGCGACGGGCTGACACCCGCTGGCTGCAGGAAGTGACGCCACACGTCGAGGCGGCTGCGCTGCACCGGGTAGATCAGCAGCGTTTCGCTGGCAAGATCTTCCGGCGTGATCAGCGTTTTGCTGGCCAGCGGATGATCCGGAGCCAATACCAGACGCACTTCAAAATCAAACATAGGTGAATAGTGTAGTCCACTGCGCGGCAGGATATCGGAGGTCATCACCAGATCCAGCTCGTCCTGCTGCAACGCGGGTTGTGGGTCAAACGTCACGCCTGATTTGAAATCCATCTCCACCTGCGGCCATTTCGCGTGGAAATTTTCCAGCGCCGGGGTCAGCCACTGAATACAGCTATGACATTCAATCGCAATACGTAGCCGGGTCTGTTGCGGTTCGTTGCATGCCTGAAGCGCCCGGCCAATCTGCGGCAGCACCTGGTTCGCCAGCTGCAGGAGAATCTCTCCCTGTGGCGTAAAACGCAGCGGCTGGCTTTTACGCACAAAGAGCCGGAAACCGAGGCGTTGCTCCAGATCGCTGAACTGGTGAGACAGGGCGGATTGGGTCTGATGCAACGTTGCCGCGGCGGCGGCCAGCGAACCACTATTCCGCAACGCCTGTAGCGTTTTCAGGTGTTTAATTTCGATCATGAAAGTCCTTCACTTCGGCATGAACAAATTGCGCTTGAGGAATACACATTACATTTACATTATGGATGTGTAAACATCTGGACGTCCAAAACTCGTCATATTTCGACTTGCAGGTGCGTTGGCTTCCTCGCTTACCCCAGTCACTTACTTCAGTAAGCTCCTGGGGATGCGCTGTGTCGCCGCCTTCCTGCCAGCCGAACTATTTAGAGTTTTGCTTTCAGATTCAATAAAATAATGAGAGGAAGAAAAATGACAATATTGAATCACACCCTCGGTTTTCCTCGCGTTGGCCTTCGCCGCGAGCTGAAAAAAGCACAAGAAAGATACTGGGCGGGCAACGCCACTCGTGACGAACTGCTGGCAGTGGGACGTGAGCTGCGTGCCCGTCACTGGGACCAGCAAAAGCAGGCGGGCGTGGATCTGCTGCCAGTGGGCGATTTCGCCTGGTACGACCATGTTCTGACCACCAGCCTGCTGCTCGGCAACGTGCCGGCTCGTCATCAGAACAACGATGGATCGGTGGATATCGACACCCTGTTCCGTATTGGTCGCGGTCGTGCGCCAACCGGCGAACCGGCAGCGGCAGCGGAAATGACCAAATGGTTTAACACCAACTACCACTACATGGTGCCGGAGTTCGTGAAAGGCCAGCAGTTCAAACTGACCTGGACCCAGCTTCTGGATGAAGTGGATGAAGCACTGGCGCTTGGCCACACGATCAAACCTGTGCTGCTCGGCCCGGTGACCTACCTGTGGCTGGGTAAAGTGAAAGGCGAGCAGTTTGATCGCCTGAGCCTGCTGAATGACATTCTGCCGGTGTACCAGCAGGTGCTGGCTGAACTGGCAAAACGTGGCGTTGAGTGGGTACAAATTGATGAGCCAGCGCTGGTACTGGAGCTACCGCAAGAGTGGCTGGACGCCTTCAAACCGGCTTACGATGCGCTCACGGGTCAGGTGAAACTGCTGCTGACCACCTATTTTGAAGGCGTGACGCCGAACCTCGACACCATTACCGCGCTGCCGGTGCAGGGTCTGCACGTTGACCTGATTCATGGGAAAGATGACGTGGCTGAACTGCACAAGCGTCTGCCATCTGACTGGCTGCTCTCTGCCGGGCTGGTGAATGGTCGTAACGTCTGGCGTGCCGATCTCACCGAGAAATACGCGCAAGTTAAAGATATCGTTGGCAAACGTTCCCTGTGGGTGGCCTCGTCGTGCTCCCTGCTGCACAGCCCGATCGATCTCAGCGTGGAAACACGCCTGGATGCGGAAGTGAAAAGCTGGTTCTCCTTCGCCCTGCAAAAATGCGGTGAGCTGGCGCTGCTGCGTGATGCGCTGAACAGCGGCGATACCGCAAAACTGGCGGAATGGAGCGCCCCGATTCAGGCGCGTCGCCACTCGACTCGCGTTCACAACGCGGCGGTGGAAAAACGTCTGGCAGCGATTACCGCCCAGGACAGCCAGCGTACGAATGCCTATGAAGTGCGTGCTGAAGCTCAACGCGCTCGTTTTAAACTGCCCGCCTGGCCGACCACCACGATTGGCTCCTTCCCGCAAACCACGGAAATCCGCGGCCTGCGCCTGGACTTCAAAAAGGGCAACCTTGATGCCAACAACTACCGCACCGGCATTGCGGAACACATCAAACAGGCGATTGTTGAGCAGGAACGCTTAGGCCTCGACGTGTTGGTACACGGTGAAGCCGAACGTAACGACATGGTGGAATATTTTGGCGAGCACCTCGACGGGTTCGTCTTTACCCAGAACGGTTGGGTACAGAGCTACGGTTCCCGCTGCGTGAAGCCGCCGGTGGTGATTGGCGACGTCAGCCGTCCGGAAGCGATCACCGTCGAGTGGGCGAAGTACGCCCAGTCTCTGACCGACAAACCGGTGAAAGGCATGCTGACCGGCCCGGTGACCATTCTTTGCTGGTCCTTCCCGCGTGAAGACGTCACCCGTGAAACCATCGCTAAGCAGATTGCGCTGGCGCTGCGTGATGAAGTGGCAGATCTGGAAGCCGCAGGGATTGGCATCATCCAGATCGACGAACCGGCGCTGCGCGAAGGTTTACCGCTACGTCGCAGCGACTGGGCGGCGTATCTGGAGTGGGGCGTGGAAGCCTTCCGTATCAACGCCGCTGTGGCGAAGGATGACACCCAGATCCACACTCACATGTGTTACTGCGAGTTCAATGACATCATGGATTCGATTGCGGCGCTGGACGCTGACGTTATCACCATTGAAACCTCGCGTTCCGACATGGAGCTGCTGGAGTCCTTCGAAGAGTTTGATTACCCGAACGAAATCGGGCCGGGCGTGTATGACATTCACTCGCCGAACGTGCCGAGCGTGGAGTGGATTGAAGCACTGCTGAAGAAAGCCGAGCAGCGGATCCCGGCGGAGCGTCTGTGGGTCAACCCGGACTGCGGCCTCAAAACCCGCGGCTGGCCGGAAACCCGCGCCGCGCTGGCGAACATGGTGCAGGCGGCGCAGAATTTGCGTCAGGCGTAGTACTCAGACCGGGTGGCATAGCCACCCGGTTTTTTGTCATTACGTTTACTTCTTTCCGCCATACTGCGCAAACCACGCCAGCATTCTCTGCCAGCCGTCTTTCGCGGATTCTTCGTGATAGCTCGGACGGTAATCCGCATTAAACGCATGTCCCGCATCCGGGTAGACGACAATCTCCGCTTTGGCGTTGGCGGCACGGAGCGCATGACGCATGGTTTCCACTGAATCAACGGGAATGCTGGGGTCTTGCCCGCCGTATAGTCCCAGAACTGGGGCGTTCAGATCCGTCGTAATATCCACGGGTTGTTTCGGGGAGTTCAGCGTTTTGTCGCCCACCAGTTTGCCGTACCACGCCACCGCAGCCTTTAACTGTGGATTATGCGCAGCATACAGCCAGGTAATACGTCCACCCCAACAGAAACCGGTAATCATCAGACGATGGACATCACCGCCGTTGCGGGAAGCCCAACTGGCGACATGGTCCAGGTCCGCCAGCACTTGCGAATCAGGAACTTTGGCCACCAGGCCGCTCAGTAAGGTGGGAATATCGGCAAAATCGTTGGGATCGCCTTCGCGGAAATAGAGCTCTGGTGCGATAGCCAGAAACCCTTCCAGCGCCAGGCGGCGGCAAACGTCGCGAATATGTTCATGCATGCCAAAAATTTCTTGTACCACGATGACAATCGGCAGCGCGCCCTCACTGTTTTTGGGGCGAGCGTGATATGCCGGCATATCATCTCCCTGAGAGGGAATCGACGTTAGTCCAGCGATGATGGCGTCATCCGTCGTATGAACAATAGTAGAGGCAAGAGGTGAAGCTGCAGGTGCAAAACCCGGTTGTTGTGTCTTCGTCATGGTATTCTCCGTACCCTTAAGAAAATTAGCGCAATGTTAAATATAGACAGCATGCAACAAATCACATTGCCTGAAACGGTCTATCTTTTGTGCAACGGTGAGTGATATCGATAGGTTTGTGTGATGTGGATCGCTATTTTATGGAAATTCAATGCAATTTATTTACATCATGGTGATAGGTGTCACGAAAATGTTTTGAGTCCTTCGGTAGAGTGTCTTTTTGCTGCTTCTGACAAAACCAATTCACAGAGGAGTTGTATATGTCCAAGTCTGATGTTTTTCATCTCGGCCTCACTAAAAACGATTTACAAGGGGCTACGCTTGCCATCGTCCCTGGCGATCCGGAGCGTGTGGAAAAGATCGCTGCGCTGATGGATAAGCCGGTTAAGCTGGCATCCCATCGCGAGTTCACTACGTGGCGTGCTGAACTGGATGGCAAAGCAGTGATTGTTTGCTCTACCGGTATTGGCGGCCCGTCTACCTCTATCGCTGTGGAAGAACTGGCACAGTTGGGCATTCGTACTTTCCTGCGTATCGGCACTACCGGCGCGATTCAACCGCACATTAACGTTGGCGACGTACTGGTCACCACCGCTTCTGTTCGTCTGGATGGTGCGAGCCTGCATTTTGCGCCGATGGAGTTCCCGGCCGTGGCAGATTTTGCCTGTACCACCGCGCTGGTTGAAGCGGCGAAATCCATTGGTGCGACGACGCATATTGGTGTTACGGCGTCTTCTGACACCTTCTATCCAGGCCAGGAACGTTACGATACCTTCTCGGGTCGCGTAGTCCGCAACTTCAAAGGCTCCATGGAAGAGTGGCAGTCAATGGGTGTTATGAACTATGAAATGGAATCCGCAACGCTGCTGACCATGTGTGCAAGCCAGGGTCTGCGTGCCGGTATGGTGGCGGGCGTTATCGTCAACCGCACCCAGCAAGAGATTCCCAATGCAGAAACGATGAAGCAAACGGAAAGCCACGCAGTGAAAATTGTGGTGGAAGCGGCGCGTCGTCTGCTGTAATTCCCTCTTCTCTTGTAAAAGGCCGACGCGTTCGGCCTTTTTATTTTGCGTAGCCCCTCGCAGGAAATTCCTTTTAAACTGGACGTTTATACAGCACAATTCTATTTTGTGCGGGTAAAGTCTGTACCATCAGGCTTACGTCGTTTATGCAGGAGGCGTTGTGGATATCTCAATCATTGTTTATGCGGTTATCGCATTGGTGGGCATTGCGATTGGCTGGTTGATGGCCAGCTACCAGCATGCGCAACAGAAAGCCGAACAATTTGCCGAGCGCGAAGAGCTGGTCGCGGATTTAAGCGCGACAAAACAGCAGCTTGCTCAGAGCGATCACTGGCGCGATGAATGCGAGCTTCTCAACAATGAGTTACGCAGTCTGCGTAGCATTAATACCTCTCTGGAAGCTGACCTGCGTGAAGTCACCACCCGCATGGAAGCAACACAGCAGCATGCAGAAGACAAAATCCGCCAGATGATCAATAGCGAACAGCGTCTGAGCGAGCAGTTTGAAAACCTGGCAAACCGGATATTTGAGCAAAGTAACCGTCGAGTCGATGAGCAAAATCGCCAGAGCCTCAATGGATTGCTGACGCCACTGCGTGAACAGTTAGATGGTTTTCGACGTCAGGTGCAGGACAGCTTTGGTCAGGAAGCGCGGGAGCGTCACACTCTGGCGCACGAAATTCGCAATCTCCAACAGTTGAATGCACAGATGGCGCAGGAAGCGGTCAACCTGACGCGTGCGCTCAAAGGTGACAACAAAACCCAGGGTAACTGGGGAGAAGTGGTGTTGACGCGCGTGCTGGAGGCATCGGGTCTGCGTGAAGGTTATGAATACGAAACGCAGGTGAGCATTGAGAACGATGCCCGTTCCCGGATGCAACCGGATGTGATTGTGCGTCTGCCGCAGGGCAAAGACGTCGTGATTGACGCCAAAATGACGCTGGTTGCTTACGAGCGCTATTTTAACGCACAGGATGATTACACCCGCGAAAGTGCGATGCAGGAACACATTGCATCGGTACGCAATCATATCCGTTTGCTGGGGCGTAAGGATTATCAACAGTTGCCAGGGCTGCGCTCGCTGGACTATGTCCTGATGTTTATCCCTGTCGAACCCGCTTTTCTGCTGGCGTTGGACAAACAGCCCGAACTGATTACCGAGGCGCTTAAAAATAATATTATGCTGGTAAGCCCAACGACCCTGTTGGTGGCGCTACGCACAATCGCCAACTTGTGGCGCTATGAACATCAAAGCCGTAATGCCCAGCAAATTGCCGATCGGGCCAGCAAGCTCTATGACAAAATGCGGCTGTTTGTCGATGATATGTCGTCTATTGGTCAGAGTCTGGATAAGGCGCAGGACAACTATCGGCAGGCGATGAAAAAACTCTCCTCGGGCCGTGGAAACGTACTGGCCCAGGCGGAAGCTTTTCGCGGGTTAGGGGTGGAAATTAAACGTGAAATCAATCCGGATTTGGTTGAGCAAGCCACGACGCAGGATGAAGAGTACCGTTTACGCTCTGTTCCTGAGCAGGCACAGGACGCCGCTTACCCTGATGATGAGGGTGCAAAGCAGCAATCACGCTAGCCCATTCGGGGTAGTTGAACCCAGTAGAAGGGTAGGGCAAATTGCCCCAATCTGTTACACTTCTCGAACATTTTATTGATGAGCAGGCACTGAGATGGTGGAAGATTCACAAGAAACGACGCACTTTGGCTTTCAGACCGTCGCTAAAGAGCAGAAAGCTGACATGGTGGCCCACGTTTTTCATTCTGTGGCGTCAAAATACGACGTCATGAATGACTTAATGTCATTTGGCATTCATCGTTTGTGGAAGCGCTTCACCATTGATTGTAGCGGCGTTCGACGTGGGCAGACCGTTCTGGATCTGGCGGGCGGTACGGGCGACCTGACCGCGAAGTTTTCACGTATGGTGGGTGAGACAGGTAAAGTTATCCTGGCGGATATTAACGACTCAATGCTCAAAATGGGGCGTGAGAAGCTGCGTAATATCGGCGTCATTGGTAACGTTGAGTACGTACAGGCGAATGCGGAAGCATTGCCATTCCCGGACAATACCTTTGACTGCATTACCATTTCGTTCGGGCTACGTAACGTAACGGATAAAGATAAAGCATTGCGTTCGATGTATCGCGTATTGAAGCCGGGCGGTCGTTTGTTGGTGCTGGAGTTCTCCAAACCCATCATTGAACCGCTGAGCAAAGCCTATGATGCGTATTCATTCCACATCCTGCCGCGAATTGGTTCGATGGTCGCGAGTGATGCGGAAAGTTACCGTTATCTTGCTGAGTCCATCCGTATGCATCCCGATCAGGACACCCTAAAAGTGATGATGCAGGACGCCGGATTTGAAAGCGTCGACTATTACAACCTGACGGCCGGTGTTGTTGCTCTGCATCGTGGTTACAAGTTCTGACAGGAGATCGGGGATGCCTTTTAAACCCTTAGTGACCGCAGGAATCGAAAGTTTGCTCAACACCTTTCTGTACCGTTCGACTGCATTAAAGTCGGCGCGAGCGCGCTTGCAAAGCAAGGTACTGCGTGTAGAGCTGAACGGATTTTCGACGCCATTAATATTGGTGTTCAGTGAACGCCAGGTCGATGTACTGGGGGCATGGGAAGGTGAGGCCGATTGTACGGTGATAACGCATGCCAGCGTATTGCCAAAATTACGCGACCGGCAGCAACTGGCTACGCTTATTCGCAGTGGTGAACTTGAAGTCCAGGGCGATATTCAGGTGGTGCAGAATTTTGTTGCGCTGGCCGATCTGGCTGAGTTAGACCCTGCGGAACTGCTGGCTCCCTACACCGGCGACATCGCTGCGGAAGGGATCAGTAAAGCGTTGCGCGGTGGGGCGAAATTTCTGTGTCACGGGGTTCAACGCCAGCAACGCTATGTCGCTGAAGCGATCACTGAAGAGTGGCGCCTGGCGCCTGGCGCGCTTGAAGTTGCCTGGTTTGCGGAAGAAACTGCCGCCGTGGAGCGTGCAGTCGACGCGCTGGCTAAACGGCTGGAAAAACTGGAGGCCAAATGACGCCAGGTGAAGTACGGCGCCTTTATTTCATCGTTCGCACCTTTTTAAGTTACGGCCTTGATGAACTCATCCCCAAAATGCGTATTACGCTGCCGCTTCGGTTATGGCGTTACACATTGTTCTGGATGCCGAATAAGCACGAAGACAAACCGCTGGGAGAGCGACTAAGACTGGCTTTGCAGGAATTAGGGCCAGTGTGGATCAAGTTTGGTCAAATGCTCTCCACTCGCCGTGATCTTTTCCCTCCTCATATCGCCGATCAGCTTGCGTTACTGCAGGACCGGGTTGCCCCGTTTGATGGAAATCTTGCCAAAGCACAAATTGAGGAAGCGATGGGAGGATTGCCTGTCGATGCCTGGTTTGATGATTTTGATATACAGCCATTGGCCTCTGCGTCGGTTGCTCAGGTGCATACCGCTCGGCTGAAATCGAATGGCAAAGAGGTGGTGATTAAAGTGATCCGCCCGGACATTCTGCCGGTTATCAAAGCGGACATGAAGCTTATCTACCGACTTGCTCGCTGGGTACCTCGCTTATTGCCGGATGGCCGCCGTCTGCGTCCGACCGAAGTGGTGCGCGAGTATGAAAAAACGCTGATTGATGAACTTAATTTGTTGCGTGAATCTGCCAACGCCATCCAACTGCGTCGTAATTTTGAAGGCAGTCCGATGCTTTACATCCCGGAAGTCTATTCCGATTACTGTAGCCAAAATATGATGGTTATGGAGCGGATTTACGGCATTCCTGTCTCGGATGTGGTGACGCTGGAGAAGAACGGTACCAACATGAAGCTTCTGGCTGAACGTGGGGTGCAGGTCTTTTTTACCCAGGTTTTTCGCGACAGTTTTTTCCATGCGGACATGCATCCGGGGAATATTTTTGTTAGCTATGAGCATCCTGAAAATCCCAAATACATTGGTATTGATTGTGGGATCGTCGGCTCGCTAAATAAAGAAGATAAGCGCTACCTGGCGGAGAACTTTATCGCGTTCTTTAATCGTGATTATCGTAAAGTCGCGGAACTGCATGTGGACTCCGGTTGGGTTCCACCAGACACCAATGTCGAAGAGTTTGAGTTTGCCATTCGTACTGTCTGCGAGCCGATTTTTGAAAAACCGCTGGCGGAAATCTCCTTTGGCCATGTGTTGTTGAATCTATTTAATACAGCACGTCGGTTTAATATGGAAGTTCAGCCCCAGTTGGTATTGCTGCAGAAGACCTTGCTGTATGTTGAAGGTGTTGGGCGGCAGCTTTATCCGCAACTCGATCTGTGGAAAACCGCCAAGCCATTCCTCGAATCCTGGATTAAAGATCAGGTCGGTATTCCTGCACTGGTGAAGGCATTTAAGGAAAAAGCCCCGTTCTGGGTCGAAAAAATGCCAGAATTACCTGAACTGGTGTATGACAGTTTGCGCCAGGGCAAATATTTACAACACAGTGTTGATAAGATTGCGCGCGAGCTTCAGGCGAATCATGTACGCCAGGGACAATCACGTTATTTACTGGGGATTGGTGCCACCTTATTGTTAAGTGGGACATTCCTGCTCATCAACCGTCCTGAATGGGGGTTGATGCCAGGCTGGTTAATGGCGGGTGGTCTGGTTGCCTGGATTATCGGCTGGCGTAAAACGCGCTGATTTTTTCATCGCTCAAGGCAGGTCGTGTAACGTATAATGCGACCTTAATAATTCATCATCTATCACAGAGGAACATGTATGGGTGGTATCAGTATTTGGCAGTTGTTGATCATTGCCGTCATCGTTGTACTGCTATTTGGCACCAAAAAGCTCGGCTCCATCGGTTCCGATCTCGGCGCGTCAATTAAGGGTTTCAAAAAAGCCATGGGCGATGATGATACGAAGCAGGATAAAACCAGTCAGGACGCTGATTTTACTGCTAAATCTATCGCTGATAAGCAAAGCGAGCCTAAAAAAGAAGACGCCAAGAGCCACGATAAAGAGCAGGTATAATTCGTGTTTGATATCGGTTTTAGCGAACTGCTATTGGTGTTTGTCATTGGCCTCATCGTTCTGGGGCCTCAACGCTTACCTATAGCGGTAAAAACGGTAGCGGGCTGGGTTCGCGCATTGCGATCCCTTGCAACCACAGTTCAGAACGAACTGACCCAGGAGCTTAAGCTCCAGGAGTTTCAGGACAGCCTGAAGAAGGTTGAAAAGGCGAGCCTGGATACCTTGACCCCTGAACTGAAGGCATCAATGGATGAACTTCGTCAGGCTGCGGAGTCAATGAAGCGTTCCTACAGTGCTAACGATCCTGAAAAGTCGAGTGACGAAGTACACACCATCCACAATCCGGTGGTGAAAGGAAACGAAGCGCAGCACGAGGGCGTCACCCCTGCCACCGCTGAAACACAGGCCAGTTCACCGGAACAGAAACCGGAAACGGCTGCTGCAACGCCTGCGCCGACGGAGACCGTTTCCGCAAATGTGACGGACGTAGAAAAGAAATCCGCCGCGCCTGTTCTCGAATCCTCCCCTTCGCCGAGTGATAAACCGTAAACATGGCTGTAGATGATACTCAACCCCTTATTACGCATCTGATTGAGCTGCGTAAGCGCCTTTTGAACTGCATTATTGCGGTTATCCTGATTTTTCTGGCGTTGGTTTACTTTGCCAACGACATTTATCATCTGGTTGCTGCGCCGCTGATCAAACAGTTGCCTCAGGGGGCGACGATGATCGCCACAGATGTGGCCTCGCCGTTTTTCACCCCGATCAAACTCACCTTCATGGTGTCGTTGATTTTGTCAGCGCCAGTGATCCTGTATCAGGTGTGGGCGTTTATTGCTCCTGCACTGTATAAGCACGAACGCCGTCTTGTCATGCCGCTGCTGGTATCCAGTTCACTGCTGTTCTACATCGGTATGGCGTTCGCCTACTTTGTGGTCTTCCCGCTGGCGTTTGGTTTTCTGGCTAACACCGCACCGCAAGGCGTACAGGTTTCTACTGATATCGCCAGTTATCTCAGCTTTGTGATGGCGCTGTTTATGGCATTTGGCATCTCCTTTGAGGTTCCGGTCGCCATTGTGCTGCTTTGCTGGATGGGGGTAACGACCCCCGACGATTTACGCAAGAAGCGCCCTTATGTGTTAGTCGGCGCGTTCGTGGTGGGGATGTTGCTGACCCCGCCTGATGTCTTCTCGCAAACACTGTTAGCGATACCGATGTATTGCTTGTTTGAAGTTGGCGTCTTCTTCTCTCGTTTCTATGTGGGTAAACGACAAACGCGAGATGAAGATAACGAGGCTGAGAACGAGAAAGCTGAAAACGCTGAGAAAGCAGAGAAACCCGAAGAATAAACACAACCGCCCGTCAGGGCGGTTGTCGTATTGGAGACAGCATGTTTGACATCGGGGTAAATTTAACCAGCTCGCAGTTTGCGAAAGACAGAGACGAGGTCGTGTCGCGTAGCTTTGCTGCAGGTGTGGACGGCATGCTTCTGACAGGGACCAATCTGCACGAAAGCCAGCAGGCGCAAGCGCTGGCGCGGCAATATACGCGTTGCTGGTCGACGGCTGGCGTTCATCCGCATGATAGTAGCCACTGGCAAGCATCAACCGAAGAGGCGATAGTCGCGCTGGCAGGTCTGCCAGAAGTCGTGGCAATTGGCGAATGCGGTCTGGATTTCAATCGCAATTTCTCCACGCCGCAAGAGCAGGAGCGGGCTTTTCTGGCGCAGTTGCATATTGCCGCAGAATTACAGATGCCTGTTTTCATGCACTGTCGCGATGCGCATACTCGTTTTTTGACGTTACTGGAACCCTGGCTGGATAAACTCCCTGGTGCTGTGTTGCACTGTTTTACTGGTTCTCGTCAGGAGATGCAGGAGTGTGTGGACAGAGGGCTTTATATCGGCATCACGGGGTGGGTTTGCGATGAACGCAGAGGGCTTGAGCTGCGCGAGTTGTTACCTTTTATTCCGGCAGAAAAACTGCTGATTGAGACGGACGCGCCGTATCTTCTGCCCCGGGACATCTCCCCAAAGCCAGCATCAAGACGTAATGAACCCGTCTGGTTGCCGCATATTCTTGAGCGTATCGCGACGTGGCGTGGGGACGACCCGCAACACCTGGCAGCAATAACAGATGATAACGTCAGAGCGCTGTTTGGGATCGCGTTTTAAATCTTACGAAATCCGGTATTTTTCACGCTCTGCTTTACCTCTTTATTCAACAGGTTAAGCAGAAGCATTGACCGTGCTTCGCCATCGGGTTCGGTAAAGATAGCCCTCAGCCCCTCGAATGCCCCTTCTGTGATGAGCACGCTGTCGCCTGGATAAGGCGTTTCTGGGTCGACAATATCGTGAGGTTTGCAGATAGAGAGCTGATGAATCACGCTGGAGGGGACTGTTGCGGGCTGTGCGCCAAACCGTACGAAATGACTGACGCCGCGCGTGGCGTTGACCGTCGTGGTATGAATCACTTCCGGATCAAACTCGACGAACAGATAATTAGGGAAAAGAGGTTCACTGACTGTGGTACGTTTACCGCGTACTATTTTTTCCAGGGTGATCATCGGCGTCAGGCAATTCACCGCCTGTCTTTCGAGGTGTTCCTGGGCACGCTGAAGTTGCCCGCGTTTGCAGTACAGTAAATACCAGGATTGCATAATGACTCTTATTTCCTTATTCAGGGCGCAAGCATAGCAAAAGCTATGCGCTAAGTTAATTATAATCCCCGGGTTTGCTTGCTTCGCCGAAGTTCACGCTAATTTAACAAAAATACAGCATCACGATGATGAACGCCGTATAATGAGGCGCTTACGAAGAGGCCATAATGGACGCCATGAAATATCACGATTTACGCGACTTCCTGACGCTGCTTGAACAGCGGGGCGAGCTCAAACGCATCTCGCTTGAGGTCGATCCTCATCTGGAAATCACCGAAATTGCTGACCGCACGTTGCGTGCCGGTGGGCCTGCCCTGTTGTTTGAAAATCCCAAAGGTTATTCAATGCCGGTGCTGTGTAACCTTTTTGGTACGCCGAAGCGTGTTGCTATGGGGATGGGGCAGGAGGATGTTTCTGCTCTGCGGGAAGTGGGTAAGCTATTGGCGTTTTTAAAAGAGCCGGAACCGCCGAAAGGGTTTCGCGATCTGTTTGATAAACTTCCGCAGTTCAAACAAGTCCTCAATATGCCAACAAAGCGTCTGCGCGGCGCGCCCTGCCAGCAGAAAGTGTTCTCTGGTTCAGAGGTGGATTTAAACCGCATTCCCATCATGACCTGTTGGCCGGAAGATGCTGCTCCGCTCATCACCTGGGGTCTTACGGTGACGCGTGGTCCGCACAAAGAGCGGCAGAATCTCGGTATCTATCGTCAGCAATTGATTGGTAAGAACAAACTGATCATGCGTTGGCTGTCTCATCGCGGCGGCGCGTTAGATTTTCAGGAGTGGTGCGCTGCGCATCCGGGCGAACGTTTCCCCGTGGCGGTGGCGCTGGGCGCCGATCCGGCGACGATTCTCGGTGCGGTAACGCCGGTGCCTGATACCCTTTCGGAATATGCGTTTGCAGGTCTGTTACGTGGCACAAAGACAGAAGTCGTCAAATGTATTTCCAACGATCTTGAAGTCCCTGCCAGTGCGGAAATCGTGCTGGAAGGCTATATCGAGCCGGGTGAACTGGCGCCGGAAGGTCCTTATGGCGACCATACTGGCTACTACAACGAAGTGGATAGCTTCCCGGTCTTTACCGTGACGCACGTGACGCAGCGTGATGATGCTATCTATCATTCGACATACACCGGCCGGCCACCCGACGAACCCGCAGTGCTGGGTGTGGCGCTAAACGAAGTCTTCGTTCCCATTTTGCAAAAGCAGTTTCCGGAAATCGTCGATTTTTATCTGCCGCCGGAAGGCTGCTCTTATCGACTGGCCGTGGTGACAATTAAAAAACAGTACGCCGGTCATGCCAAGCGCGTCATGATGGGGGTGTGGTCATTTTTACGCCAGTTTATGTACACCAAATTTGTTATCGTCTGCGATGATGATGTCAACGCACGCGACTGGAATGATGTCATTTGGGCGATCACTACCCGTATGGACCCGGCCCGGGACACCGTGCTGGTAGAAAATACGCCAATTGATTATCTGGATTTTGCCTCGCCAATCTCTGGGCTTGGTTCAAAAATGGGGCTGGATGCCACCAACAAATGGCCTGGTGAAACCCAACGTGAGTGGGGGCGTCCCATTAAAAAAGATCCTGACGTTACCGCGCGTATCGATGCGATCTGGGATGAGCTGGCCATATTCAACAACGGTAAAGGCGCCTGAGGCGCGATCGTTTTGCCCTATAGACCCGACAGAGGGAGCGCATGACAACCTTAAGCTGTAAAGTGACCTCGGTAGAAGCTATCACCGATACCGTATATCGCGTACGTTTAGTGCCAGACGCGGCGTTTTCATTTCGCGCTGGTCAGTATTTGATGGTGGTGATGGACGAGCGGGACAAACGTCCGTTTTCTATGGCATCCACGCCGGATGAGCAAGGGTTTATTGAGTTGCACATTGGTGCCTCGGAACTCAATCTGTATGCCATGGCAGTGATGGACCGCATCCTGAAAGACAGCGAAATCGTGGTGGATATGCCGCACGGCGAAGCCTGGCTACGTGATGATGAAGAGCGTCCGCTGATCCTGATCGCCGGGGGAACCGGATTCTCTTACGTGCGTTCAATTCTGCTTACTGCGCTGGCGCGTAATCCACAACGCGATGTCACTATTTATTGGGGCGGTCGGGAAGAAAAGCATCTTTACGATCTCTCTGAGCTGGAAGCGCTTTCGATCAATCATCCCAATCTGCGTATTGAACCGGTGGTTGAGCAACCAGAAGCGGGGTGGCGTGGCCGTACGGGAACGGTATTAACTGCGGTCTTACAGGATCATGGTACGCTGGCCGGACATGATATCTACATCGCCGGACGTTTTGAGATGGCGAAAATCGCTCGCGACCTGTTCTGCAACGAACGCAGCGCGCGGGAAGACCGTCTATTTGGTGATGCCTTCGCCTTTATTTAAAGCAATAAAAAACCCGCCCCTGACAGGCGGGAAGAACGGCAACTAAACTTTCTTTCTTCGCCATTGGCACCAATGGCGTTGAGATAACACTGTTGTAGGCCGGGCAAGCGAAGCTCCCCCGGCATTTTGCCCGATTAAACCCGCTCAAACACCGTCGCGATACCCTGACCCAATCCGATACACATCGTCGCCAGACCAAACTGCACGTCTTTGCGTTCCATCAGGTTTATCAGGGTGGTGCTGATACGCGCGCCAGAACAACCGAGCGGATGACCCAGAGCGATCGCGCCGCCATTCAGGTTGATCTTCTCGTCGATCTGCTCCATCAGCCCCAGATCTTTAATGCACGGCAGGATCTGTGCGGCGAACGCTTCGTTCATCTCAAACAAACCGATATCACTGGTCGATAGCCCTGCTTTTTTCAGCGCCAGTTTTGAGGCTGGTACAGGACCATAGCCCATGATTGAAGGGTCACAACCCACGACGGCCATTGAGCGAATGCGCGCGCGCGGTTTCAGGCCCAGTTCACGTGCACGGCTTTCGCTCATCACCAGCATGGCGGCAGCGCCATCGGAGAGGGCCGAAGACGTGCCTGCGGTGACCGTACCGCTAACCGGATCAAACGCCGGTCGCAGCGTGGATAACGCTTCGACGGTGGTTTCCGGGCGGATCACTTCATCGTAGTTAAACTGCTTTAGCACGCCGTCGGCATCATGGCCGCTGGTTGGGATGATTTCGTTTTTAAAGGCGCCGAACTGCGTGGCCGCCCAGGCGCGGGCGTGTGAACGCGCAGCGAAAGCATCCTGCATTTCACGGCTGATACCGTGCATGCGGGAGAGCATTTCTGCCGTTAATCCCATCATACCCGCAGCTTTTGCCACATTGCGGCTTAAGCCGGGATGGAAATCGACGCCGTGACTCATTGGCACATGGCCCATGTGTTCCACACCGCCGATAAGACACGCCTGCGCATCGCCGGTCATGATCATGCGCGCGGCGTCATGGAGCGCCTGCATTGATGAACCACACAGACGGTTGACGGTGACCGCAGGGACAGAGTGCGGGACTTCTGCTAACAGCGCGGCGTTACGGGCAATGTTGAAGCCTTGTTCCAGCGTCTGCTGTACACAACCCCAATAAATATCGTCAAGGGCAGCGGGTTCCAGCGCGGGGTTACGCGCCAGCAGACTACGCATTAAGTGTGCGGAGAGATCTTCCGCCCGCACGTTACGAAACGCGCCACCTTTCGAACGGCCCATTGGGGTACGGATCGCATCAACAATTACAACCTGTTCCATTGTGACTCCTTAAGCCGTTTTCAGGTCGCCAACCGGACGGGCAGGCTCAACCGGGGGATAGTACGGTTCGTTATGACGCGCTTTGTTACGCAGACCTTCCGGCACTTCATACATCGGACCGAGATGCTGATACTGTTGCGCCATATCGAGATATTTTGCACTGCCGAGCGTGTCCAGCCAGCGGAATGCGCCGCCGTGGAACGGAGGGAAGCCCAGACCGTAAACCAGCGCCATATCGGCTTCTGCCGGACTGGCAATGATGCCTTCTTCCAGGCAACGCACCACTTCGTTGACCATCGGGATCATCATGCGGGCGATAATCTCTTCGTCGCTGAAATCACGCTTCGCTTTGCTGACGTCAGCCAGCAAGTTGTCCACGGTGGCGTCTTCTTCTTTCTTCGGCTTGCCTTTGCTGTCTTCTGTATAGCGCCAGAAGCCCAGGCCATTCTTCTGACCGAAACGGTTAGTTTCAAACAGCGCGTCGATCGCGTCGCGATAGTCTTTCTGCATACGCTGTGGGAAGCCTGCTGCCATCACCGCCTGCGCGTGGTGTGCGGTATCAATGCCCACGACATCCAGCAGGTACGCCGGGCCCATTGGCCAACCAAACTGTTTCTCCATCACTTTGTCGACTTTGCGGAAATCTGCGCCGTCACGCAGCAGCTGGCTGAAGCCTGCGAAATACGGGAACAGTACGCGGTTAACAAAGAAGCCAGGGCAGTCGTTCACCACAATCGGTGTCTTGCCCATCTTGCTGGCCCAGGCCACCACTTTGGCGATGGTTTCATCTGAACTTTTCTCGCCGCGAATGATCTCAACCAGCGGCATCCGGTGAACCGGGTTAAAGAAGTGCATGCCGCAGAAGTTTTCCGGACGCTTCAGGACGCTTGCCAGTTCGCTAATGGGAATCGTGGACGTATTCGACGCCAGTACGGTGTCCGGACGAACCTTATCTTCCGTCTCCGCCAGTACGGCTTTTTTCACTTTCGGGTTCTCAACGACCGCTTCCACCACCACGTCGACGCGCTCAAAACCGACATAGTCCAGCGTTGGATGAATGGTGGAAATCACGCCCGCCATTTTCAGACCGTCGATCTTACTGCGCTCAAGCTGTTTGTTCAGCAACTTGGCGGCTTCGGTCATACCGAGGGTGAGCGATTTGTCGCTGATATCTTTCATGATCACCGGTACGCCCTTCCAGGCGGACTGATAAGCGATACCCCCACCCATGATTCCGGCACCCAGTACGGCAGCCTGCTTCGGTGTTTCAATGTCTTTGGTGAGCGTCTTCGCTTTGGCCTTAACGAACTGATCGTTGAGGAATATGCCGACCAGTGCGCGGGCTTCTTTGGTGTGTGCCAGCGGGACAAAACTTTGGTTTTCCAGTTTTAATGCTTCTTCACGACCAAAACGGGCAGCGGCTTCAATGGTCTTCACCGCCGTGATCGGCGCCGGGTAATGTTTACCTGCGGTTTGCGCGACCATCCCTTTGGCGATGGTGAAACTCATTGCAGCTTCAATTTTGCTGAGTTTCAGCGGCTCGAGCTTCGGCTGACGTTTGGCTCTCCAGTCGAGGTCACCGTTGATCGCCTGATGTAGCACTGCCAGTGCGCCATCAATCAATTTCTCTGGCTTCACCACGCCATCGACCAGACCGATTTTCAGCGCCTGCTCGGCACCGACATCTTTACCAGCCGCGATGATCTCCAGCGCGCTGTCCGCGCCCAGCATACGGGGCATACGGACGGAACCGCCAAAGCCTGGCATGATCCCCAGTTTCGTTTCCGGCAGGCCGATACGCAGGTCCGGCGTCGCCAGGCGGTAATCGGTCGCCAGAACGCATTCGCAGCCGCCGCCCAGCGCATAGCCGTTGACAGCGGAAAGGGTGGGAACGGGTAAATCTTCCAGACGGTTAAAGACGCTGTTGGCAAAATGCAGCCACTGGCTTAACTGCTCTTCGGGAACGAGAAACAGTGAAAGGAATTCGGTGATATCTGCACCGACAATAAAGGCCGCTTTATTGGAACGCAGTAGCAACCCTTTTAAATCTGTTTGCTTTTCCAGCACATCAAGCGCCTGGCCGAGGCTGGCGACGGTTGCAGTGTCGAGTTTGTTGACCGAGCCTGGAGCATCGAACACCAGTTCGGCGATGCCATTTTCCAGCCAGTCGAGGTACAGGGTGTCGCCTTTGTAAAGCATGTCAGTCTCCTGAATCTGCAAGGTGATCTGGTCATACCAGATTAAGCGAGTGTGTATTTTGTGTTAATAAAATGCAAATGACTGATTAAAAAAATGACGATTCGATCACGCTCGGCAGAAATCACGCAGCCACAATGTGATGTGCTAAGATGCGGAGACTTGAGGTCAAAAACAGAAGGAAAAAAAATGGAATCACTGGCCGCACTCTATAAAAATCATATTGTTACCTTACAAGAACGGACTCGTGATGCACTGGCGCGTTTTAAGCTGGATGCGTTACTTATTCACTCCGGTGAGCTGGTCAACGTCTTCCTCGACGATCATCCGTATCCCTTCAAGGTCAATCCGCAGTTTAAAGCCTGGGTGCCGGTGACGCAGGTGCCCAATTGCTGGTTGCTGGTAGATGGCGTAAACAAGCCGAAACTGTGGTTCTATCTGCCGGTTGATTACTGGCACAACGTTGAACCGTTACCGACCTCTTTCTGGACCGAAGACGTTGAAATCATTGCGCTGCCAAAAGCCGACGGCATTGGTAGCCAATTGCCAGCCGCACGCGGCAATATCGGTTATATCGGTCCGGTTCCGGAGCGCGCGCTGCAACTGGATATTGCTGCCAGCAACATCAACCCGAAAGGGGTGATCGACTATCTGCATTATTACCGTTCCTATAAAACGGATTATGAACTGGCCTGCATGCGTGAAGCGCAGAAAATGGCGGTGAGCGGTCACCGTGCTGCAGAAGAAGCCTTCCGTTCCGGCATGAGCGAGTTTGACATCAACCTGGCTTATCTGACGGCGACCGGGCATCGAGACACAGATGTACCGTACAGCAACATTGTCGCGCTCAACGAACATGCGTCAGTCCTGCATTACACAAAGCTGGATCATCAGGCACCGTCTGAAATTCGCAGCTTCCTGTTAGATGCCGGCGCGGAGTACAACGGTTATGCGGCTGACCTGACCCGTACCTGGTCTGCCAACAGCGATAATGACTACGCTCAGCTGGTTAAAGATGTGAATGACGAACAGCTGGCGCTGATTGCTACGATGAAAGCAGGCGTCAGCTATGTGGATTATCACATTCAGTTCCATCAGCGCATCGCGAAACTGTTACGTAAGCATCAGCTTGTGACCGATATGAGCGAAGAGGCGATGGTGGAAAACAATCTTACCGGGCCGTTTATGCCACACGGTATTGGTCATCCGCTGGGTCTGCAGGTACATGATGTGGCCGGTTTTATGCAGGATGATACTGGAACGCATCTCGCTGCGCCGTCGAAATACCCTTATTTGCGTTGCACCCGTGTGCTCGAACCGGGAATGGTATTAACCATTGAGCCGGGGATTTATTTCATCGAGTCACTGTTGGCGCCGTGGCGCGAAGGTCAATTCAGCAAACACTTCAACTGGCAGAAAATCGAAGCGCTGAAACCTTTTGGCGGTATTCGTATTGAAGATAACGTGGTGATCCACGAAAACAACGTTGAAAACATGACGCGTGATTTGAAACTAGCGTAATGGACAGTTGGTTAATCCCTGCATCGCCGGTCACTGTTGTTGAAGAGATCAAAAAGAGCCGCTTTATTACGCTGCTGGCCCATACGGACGGCGTAGAAGCGGCGAAAGCGTTTGTGGAATCCGTCAGAGCGGAGCACCCGGCTGCTCGCCACCACTGTGTGGCGTGGGTGGCGGGTGCGCCGGACGACTCGCAGCAACTGGGTTTCTCGGATGACGGCGAACCGGCGGGCACGGCAGGGAAACCGATGCTCGCCCAATTAATGGGCAGTGGTATAGGTGAGATAACCGCCGTGGTGGTTCGCTACTATGGCGGTATTCTGCTGGGCACTGGTGGGCTGGTGAAGGCTTACGGCGGCGGAGTGAATCAGGCGCTGCGACAGTTAACCACGCAACGCAAGACGCCATTAACCGAATATACTTTGCAGTGTGAATATGGTCAGTTGACCGGGATTGAAGCATTGCTGGGACAGTTTTCCGGTAAGATCGTTACCAGCGATTATCAGGCATATGTTCTGTTACGGGTGGCGCTTCCTTATGCAAAAGTGGATGAATTTACAGCAAAACTGGCAGATTTTAGCCGTGGTTCATTGCAATTATTAGCGATTGAAGAATAATCCCCACCTCATTTTTAGAACAAAGGAAGCGGCAGAGATGCATTTTCGCGCCATTACCCGAATCGTTGGACTACTGGTCATCTTATTTTCGGGGACAATGATTCTCCCAGGGTTGGTTGCGTTGATCTACCGTGATGGGGCGGGTCGGGCATTTACCCAAACTTTCTTTGTTGCGTTGGCAATTGGTTCTTTACTGTGGTGGCCAAACCGCCGGGAGAAAGGCGAGCTGAAATCCCGCGAAGGGTTTCTCATCGTGGTTCTGTTCTGGACCGTACTGGGTAGCGTGGGTGCGCTACCGTTTATCTTCTCTGAGCAACCGAACCTCACAATTACTGATGCGTTTTTTGAATCCTTTTCCGGGTTGACGACAACCGGCGCGACCACGCTGGTGGGGCTTGATTCGCTGCCACATGCCATTCTTTTTTATCGTCAGATGCTGCAATGGTTTGGCGGTATGGGGATCATCGTCCTGGCGGTGGCCATTCTTCCTATCCTCGGCGTTGGGGGGATGCAGCTTTATCGGGCAGAAATGCCAGGGCCGTTGAAAGATAACAAAATGCGCCCGCGCATTGCCGAAACAGCAAAAACTCTGTGGCTGATTTATGTGTTACTGACTGTGGCGTGCGCGCTGGCGCTGTGGTTTGCGGGTATGCCCGCCTTTGATGCCATTGGGCACAGCTTTGCCACCATCGCCATTGGCGGTTTTTCAACGCATGATGCCAGCGTGGGGTATTTTGACAGCCCTGCTATCAATACCATTATTGCTATCTTCTTACTGATCTCCGGTTGTAACTACGGCCTGCACTTCTCTTTATTAAGCGGGCGCAGCCTGAAGGTTTACTGGCGTGACCCAGAGTTCCGGATGTTTATTGGCGTACAACTGACGCTGGTGGTCATCTGCACCCTGGTTTTATGGATCCACAATACCTACGCCTCGGCGCTAACGACCCTGAATCAGGCTTTTTTCCAGGTGGTGTCGATGGCGACAACCGCCGGGTTTACGACGGACAGCATTGCGCGCTGGCCGCTCTTTCTGCCTGTTCTCCTGTTGTGTTCTGCCTTTATCGGTGGTTGTGCGGGATCAACCGGTGGTGGCCTGAAGGTGATCCGCATTCTGTTGCTGTTTAAGCAGGGGAATCGCGAACTGAAGCGACTGGTCCACCCGAATGCGGTGTACAGCATAAAGTTGGGGAACCGTGCGCTGCCGGAACGTATCCTCGAAGCCGTCTGGGGTTTCTTCTCTGCTTATGCGTTGGTCTTTATCGTCAGCATGCTGGCTATTATTGCCACCGGTGTGGATGACTTCTCTGCGTTTGCTTCTGTTGTCGCAACGCTCAACAACCTGGGACCAGGACTGGGCGTCGTTGCCGACAACTTTGCCAGCATGAATCCGGTTGCGAAATGGATCCTGATCGCCAATATGTTGTTTGGTCGTCTGGAAGTCTTCACTTTGCTGGTGCTGTTTACCCCCACTTTCTGGCGTGAATAATGGAGTAACACGTGAAAACACTCATTCTCTTCTCTACCCGGGATGGACAAACGCGCGAGATTGCCTCGTATCTGGCCTCTGAATTAAAAGAGCTGGGGATCTGGGCGGATGTCGTTAATCTTCATCGTACTGAGGAGCCGGACTGGCAAAGTTATGATCGCGTCGTGATTGGGGCGTCTATTCGCTACGGTCATTATCATGCTGCTTTCCAGGAGTTCGTGAAGACACATTCTGCAAGATTGAACGCAATGCCGAGTGCGTTCTATTCGGTGAATCTTGTTGCGCGTAAGCCGGAAAAGCGGACGCCGCAGACAAATAGCTATGCACGCAAGTTTCTGATGAACTCGCCGTGGCGTCCCGATCGTTGCGCAGTGATTGCGGGGGCGCTTCGTTACCCTCGTTATCGCTGGTACGACCGCATTATGATTAAGCTCATTATGAAGATGTCAGGCGGTGAAACGGATACGAGTAAAGAAGTGGTATATACCGACTGGGAACAAGTGGCGATTTTTGCCCGTGAAATCGCGCAACTAACCAGCAATCCGTCGTCAAAGTAGTCGCAAAGAATAAAAAATAAGCACTTGGAAGATTATTTTAAATTTCCGCTTGTCAGCCTGAAATAACTCCCTATAATGCGCCTCCACTGACACGGAACAACGGCACGC